>CP006977.1:343653-687306 GCA_000508305.1 Sulfolobus acidocaldarius SUSAZ | reverse complement strand
GTTGTAAGAGGAATGATTGCCACAAATAGAAATTATTACATAGGTCCAACAAGGCTAGGAGACTTTAAGGAAGTTAAAGTCAAGAGTATTCAGGTGAACAAAATATTCGTGGACAACGTATCTTCTGGAACGATAGCAACATTCGCTATACAGGGACTGGATAAGGATATACTTAGAAAAGGCATGGTTCTCACTAATCATAATAGTAAAGTAAGATCTTCAAGGAAGTTTAAGGCTAAAGTTATGGTGTTACATCATCCCACGACCATAAAAGAGGGTTATGTTGCAACTCTGCATTTATACACAATACGACAAGCGATTAGATTTGAAAATATCTCTACCAAATACTTAAGGAGTGGTGATGCTGCAGAAGTTACTTTATCCTTCTTATACAGACCAGAATATATAGAAAAAGACCAAATATTTGTATTTAGAGAGGGTAGAACTAGAGGACTTGGGATAGTAATTGATTTACTTGATTAAAGATTTTTTAATTTGCTGCCTTCAGTTTTATACACTCAAAAAGCTCATTAAGGAGCTTATTTAATGCTGAATCCATTAGCCTAGCTCCTATTGATGCTAGTACTCCACTAACTTTTACATCAGCAGAGTACTTTAGCCTTACAGGAGACTCTAAAAGCTGGACTAATGCAGTAATATCTAGGTTACTATTAAGTCCAGTACCTTTTGCAAGTAAATTCAGGCTCTTCGAATTCTGATCTATGTTTGATAGTTGTACATTAGCCTTATACTCACCCTTAATAAAACCTATACCGGCTGTCCCTACTACTGCATAGGTATTTTCGCCAGTCTTTGTAATGCTTTTTAGACCAGGAAAGCAAGATGCTACTTTCTCTACGTCTGTAATAAAACTCCATAACTTATCTGATGGGAATGGAACTTGAAGTTCGCCTTCAAACTTCATAAGAATGATATACTAAGTACTAGTATATATGAAAATCGGTGCTATCATCCTAGCCGCAGGAGAGGGGAAGAGATTCGGAGGAAATAAATTATTAGCAACAATCGATAATACTCCAATAATAATAAAGACAATTGATTCGGTAAAGTTTCTCGATAGAGTAATTATAGTGGGTAAGTATTACAAGGAACTACTAGATGTGTTATCAAATGAAATTGTGATTTATAACCCTAATTGGAGAGAGGGAATATCGTCATCAATTAAGCTCGGTGTGAGATTCTTTTTCGATTTCGACGGAGTTTTAGTACTATTGGGTGACATGCCACTGATTACAGAAAATACAGTTAAAAAGATAGTATCAGAGTTCAAGGAAAACTGCTATGCCGTAATTCCTGTTCATAAAGGAACTAGAGGGAATCCAGTTCTACTTAGTAGGGTGCTTTATGAGAAAATAATGAATTTAAAGGGAGATGTCGGAGCTCGCATGATTTTAGGAGAGTTAAAAAAGGAGAATATATGCGAGGTTGAGTGTGGAAGAGAAGTGCTTATAGACGTTGATACGCCTGCTGATTTAACCTTGCTGCAGCATCCTTAATTGCTTTTATGATGTTTTGATAACCCGTGCATCTGCATAAATTACCAGATATACCTTCTCTTATTTCTTCTTCCGAAGGATTAGGTTTCTCCTTAAGTAACCAGTAAGATTCCATTATCATTCCAGGGGTACAATAACCACATTGTAGAGCATGGTTTTCCCAGAAGGCTTCTTGTATTGGATGAAGCTTACCATCTTTACTTAGACCTTCTACAGTAGTTATTTCGCTTCCATTTGCTTCTATTCCAAGAACTGTACATGATTTTACTGATCTACCATTCATTATTACAGTACAGGCACCGCAATTAGACGTGTCACATCCAACATGAACACTAGTATATCCCAATTCTCTTAGGACATGAACTAGTAATCTCCTTGGTTCTACCTCTACTTCATGGGTTTCTCCATTTATCCTTAAAGTTATTTTAGCTTTTTGATCTTTATCAACTATGATCATATCTTACCACCTAATGCATTTATAATTGCTCTCTTTGTCATAACTTTAACCATCTTCTTTTTATATTCAGCTGATCCTCTTATGTCTGAGCTCGGGTTTGCACGCTCCACTGCCCTACTAGAGGCTTTCTCAATTAACTCTTGAGATAGCCTCTTACCAATAAGCTCATCTTCAGCTTCTTTAGCTCTTACAGCTACATTGTTTACAGCAGTTAGGCCTATTCTAACATCGTCAACAACATCTCCACTTAACTTCAGTAGAACTGCTACGCCCACTATGGCAAAATCCCCAGCCCTTCTCTCTAACTTCTCATAAGAATACTTGTAATTTCTTAGATCAGGCAATTGTATTTCTACAACCAATTCTCCAGGATTCAAATCTGGCGTAAACATATCTTTTGCAAAATCCTTAAAACTCACAGTCCTCTCTCCCTTCTTACTTTTAATTTTAACCTCTGCATCTGCTGCAATTAATGAGGCTGGATAATCAGCTGCAGGGTCAAGGTGAGATATACTCCCCCCTATTGTTCCCATATTTCTTACCTGTGGATCTGCTATCTTAGTTGCTGCCTGACTAAGTAAAGGAACGCCGGCTTTAGAAATATCATAGTGGGTTGTAAGTGCACCTATTCTGTACTTACCACCTTCAAATTTAACATAATTTAGCTCCTTAAAACGTCGGATTTCCACTAAATAGGACGGACGAATTATCCTTAATTTCAATGCCGGTATAAGACTATGACCTCCTGCTAATGGTCGAGCGTCTTCATGATCCTCTAGAAAGTCAAATGTTTCGTCAATATTTTCTGGAATTACATAACCTATTTTAGGCGGATACATAGATTTGAATACCCTTAGTGACTTAAATACTTTACGTGAAATTGTTAATGCTGAATATATTTTTCTGGCCTTTTCTTAAATTCAGCCATACATAAGGGGCTACAAAAATAGTACGTCTTTCCCTTGTAACTTAATTTATATTTAGTATCTTCATTAACTTCCATCCCACACACTGGATCATTTTGCATAATTAAATTTCGATTTCAACATTTTTGAAGTTTATTTCTCAACAAAACTACATCTCCTATAACTATAATTGCGGGAGCTTTGACTTCATTTTGCTTAACAATATTTATCAGATCTTCCAGTTTTCCTAAAAAGGTTCGTTGATCTTTCAGTGTTCCCTTTTCAATAACTGCCACAGGTTCATCTTTATTTCTGACCGACAACAGTATTCCGTATAGCTCCTCTATCACATGTATACCCATCAATATAACTAAAGTTCCCTTTTTTGGAATATAATCAGAAGTAATGAGCTCGCCGTTAGATCTGGTAGCGGTTATAATACTCACGGATGGTGAAGCTAATCTAGATGTTACTGGAATTTTTGCAGTCTCTGGAACTGCAATTGCACTAGTAACTCCAGGAATTATTTCACATTCTATCCCGTTCTCCACTACATATATACATTCCTCTTCTCCGCGACCAAAAATTGTAGGATCTCCTCCCTTCAACCTAACCACGGTTTTACCTTCTTTGGCTTTCTCGACAAGGAGACGATTTATCTTTTCCTGTAAGTATGCGTCTCCTATTTCTTTACCAACATATATTAACTCACACTTCAAACCAGTCAGTATCGATTCAGGAACTAACCTATCATATAGCACAACATCTGCACTTTTCAGTATGTTTAATGCCTTTATAGTTATGAGCTCTGGGTCTCCAGGACCAGCACCAACTATATACACTCTCCCATTCATAGGATTTCACTATAGTATGTTCACTATTTTAATTCAATCAATTTTAGTGTAAAGTATTGAATGTATACTAAAAAATGTTATAAGGACACACCATAGTGAAATCTTTTCGTGTGAACAAAATTTTTTGAAGATTTTGAATTTTTATCATTTTTCACTTAAGCTATATAAAATCTTAGTTATCTCACCTACAATTCTGTCCTCATCTTTAGATCGTGACTCAGCGTAAATTAAATCGTCCATAACTACTAGAAATCCGTTCGTGAGTTCAGAATATCTATAACCTTTACATCTTTCACATGTTCCCTTAAGAATTAGTTTTTCCTCCATATTTATGAGGCTATATTTCAGAATTTCGTTCTTTTTTACCTTACTTGAACCTGAGAATATAGTAGCTCTCCTTGCAAGTTCATACATCGAGATTTTTAGTATATCCTCCGTACTCACACCCTTATCTCTTAGAGCCTTAGGAAGAAGAAAATCAGCCTGTACTTGTTGCTTGATCTCTTTAATATTTTTCCTGATCTTATCAACATCGCCCCTTAGAGAACTTAGGCACTCCTTAGCCATATCTTCAGCTTCTTTTGAGTCTCCGACCCATAGGTCAATTAGTATTTTATAGATATTATTACAATCCATCATTACCACCTTAAGGTATAATAAATACAAAGGAATTAGTTAATTCCCCCTTGTCTAACGTAACTATAGATATTAGTCCGAAGCTATCCGGATATCTGACAGTTTCTATGTTTATGAGACTTCTTCTTATTTTATCTATGATTTGATAACTCTTAGGATTCATTGATGATCTTATATTGATAAATAGAAGTCCAGAATCACTTCCAACTTCTTTAGCCAATTTCTCCTCCCTAGACAGGTCAACGACGGCATCAGCTATTATCCCTAGATATTTTACTGTTCTGAAAGGAATTATATTACGTAACTTAACACTATATATCGTATGGAGTGTAGTGTATGTTATGGCTTCACTAATTGATATAGAAATATCTCCAGACAAATATTTAGCTCCTTTTAGCATTTGCATATAGTGATAAATATTTTCCAGCAATCCCTCTACCATTTTGCTTTGTAAGAAAGAAGAAAGTGGAATTATCTTTTCATCTAAATTCACTTTTGATGGTTGTGAGTGTAATATGCTTTCATAAATATATCCAGCAATTTCATTAAATTGATCAATCTCGTCTTCTGAATGAGGTAGTAAATCAGAGGGTATCTTTAATACATTAAACTTAATCTCCACATAGAAAAATATTAACTTCAAGAATTTATGGTTTCAGCAGAACTTTACCTATCTTATTACGATCTTTAATCATCCTATAGCCTTCATCAATATTCTCTAAGTTCACATAACCTGCTACCACTGCACTTATGTTTCCTCCTTCAGTAAGTTTAAGGGTCTGTTCAGCATCGTATTTAGTAGCTGATGCATGTCCTACTAATAAAATATCCTTTAAAATCAAATAACCTAACCTTAAACTATATATCTGAGAAGGATCTACATTGCCAATTTGAACAAGTTTACCTCCCATTCTCAGCGATCTAAGACTCTCCTCGATAGTAGGCGTCCCAACAGTGTCTATTACTAAACTTATATCTCCGATCTTTCTTGCCTCATCTGAAAACTTACTTCCCACTATTACGCGATCTGCATATTTTCTAATTACTTTAGCTTTATCTTCAGAGGTAGTAACACCTATTGTTCTTGCCCCTAATGCTTTTGCGACCTGTATTGCGTGAATACCAACACCTCCACTTGCTCCTGTAACTAAAGCGTATTCATTCTTATTGATTCCTCCAGCTCTCCTTATACCCCTATATATCATGCCAGTGACACATGGAACAATCACCGCTGCATCATCACTCACAGATTGTGGAACCTTCACAATACTTGTAACCTTAACTTTAGCTCTTTCAGCAAAAAAGCCATCCAGCTCCTCTGAATAGCCTAGTCTTCTTTTGCAGTAAGCCTCCTCGCCTACTTTACAATATTCACAACTTCCGTCTGGTGCATAAAGTAGGGAAATCACTCGATCTCCTATCTTAAAGTCACTAACGTTATCCCCTACTTCCTCTATTTCTCCTACAACCTCATGTCCTAAAACTACCGGATATTTCATTCTGGGATAATAACCCTGGAGTTGTAACAAATCTCTATAGCATAGTCCAGCTCTAACTACTCTTATAACAACTTCATCACTGTTTGGTTTAGGATCTTTAACCTGTTGCAATGAGTAATTTTGTTTGGGAGCAGGAACCACTATAGCTTTCATTTTATTCAATATATATTAATACTCATAAATAAAAATTTATCACTCGAAATGAAACATTAGATTAGCTCAAAATACATATGAATAAAATTTATGCAAGATATAGTTATAAAGTTTAAATCAATCAATTATAAATATAATAAGTTGAGCTACAATAAAGTTCTTAAAGAGTTTTTAAAATTCTACTTGATTATAGTCAATAGGAATATTCTCATATATATACAATCTTACTAGATAATAGTCAGTTTAAAGTATTAACTTTAATATATTTTATGAGCATAACAAATAATAAGATGAGTTTAGAAGAGTTAGTAGCGGAAAAGAAAGTTAAACCACTCTTTTGTGTGAATAAGGATGTCATTAGAAGAATTAAATTCGAGGTACAATATATTCACCAGACTGGTGAATATAAAAAAGAGGGATAAAGGTAGACTTTCAAATCTGAAATTTTCGATTAAAGATATTATAGACATTAAAGGCGTACCAACAACTGCAGGATCTAGAATCCTTAATAACTATATACCTGACAGTAATGCGTATGTAGTGGAAAAGATACTTGAAGAGGGCGGAGAAATTATCGGAAAGACAAATACGCATGAGTTTGCAATGGGCGCAACTAATACGTCATCAATTTTTGGTCCTGTGAAGAATCCCTATGATGTTGAAAGGATCTCAGGGGGCTCTAGTGGTGGTGCAGCTGTTTCAGTAGCATTAGGTTTAGTTGACGTGGGTGTAGGTACAGATACCGGTGGTTCTGTAAGAATACCAGCAGCACTATGTGGTGTTATAGGATTTAAACCTAGCATAGGATTGATCCCAACAGATGGAATCATTCCTTTCAGTTGGAGTATAGATACAGTTGGGTTTCTAGTTAAGGATATGCAAACTTTAAACAGAGTCCTTGAAGTGACATTAACTGATAAAACTGTTTTAGTGTCACAGATTAGGAGAAAACCCAGAGTAGGTCTATTTTTATTTGGTGATGACGAGGTATCTAGGGTTCTGAAACCTATAGTTGACACACTCAATAATTATTTCGATATTAAAGAAATTCACAATGAAATTCTTGAGAAATATTCAGGTGATGTAAGAAGGAAGATAGTTTTACCTGAAGCATATAGCTACCATAAGAAGTGGTTCAACGAGAGGAAAGATGATTATTTCCCAGATGTTAGAAGATTGCTTGAAAATGGATCTAAAATATTGGGATATGAGTACGTTGATGCATTGAGATTAAGACACGTGTTAATTAGAGAGTATATGAAAATATTTAGTGATGTCGATGTTCTAATATCACCTACTACAAAAGTTGTAGCGCCTAAAATTTCCGAAGTTATAGGTAATGAGCTAACATTTAGGGAAAAATTAGTGTCCAACACCGAGATATTTAATGTAACAGGAGCACCCTCAATTTCTATTCCAGTTACACAGTTAAACGGACTACCGGTGGGTCTAATGGTGAGCGGAGAGTTATATCAGGATGGGACTGTATTAGATATAGCTAAAAGGATATTAGATATTGTTGGATTTATTAGTAAGTAAAATACATGTATCTTGATTTCTAATGAATCTTCAAAATAAAATTCTGAAGGGAACAACGACTGTAGGGATTAAGGTCAAGGATGGAGTAGTATTAGCTGCTGATAGAAGAGCCAGCGCAGGTTATTATGTTGCTCATAAGTATGTTAGAAAGGTCTTATACGTCACTGATAATATAGGGATTACGACTGCAGGTAGCGTTGCTGATTTACAATTTATATATGAAGCTTTAAAATATATATATCATCGTAATTCTATAACTGGCGAAGGTCCCATAACTGTTAAAGGCATAGCCACATGGCTAGCTAATGTACTTTCTTCATCTAAATACTTCCCATATCTAGTCCAAATACTAATAGGTGGAGTAGATGATCAGCCACAACTCTACAATTTAGATTACCTGGGGGATATCACTGAGGAGGAGTATACTGCAACAGGTTCAGGATCACCGGAAGCTCTTGGAGTACTTGAGGATAACTATAAGCCAGAAATGTCACTAGATGATGCTGCAGAATTAGCTAAAAGAGCTATATTCTCCTCTATAAAGAGAGACTCTTTTACAGGCACAGGAGTGATAGTCACTAAAATTACCAAGAATGGGCATGAAGAAAAAGAGTATTATATCACTAAGAGATAGGTTTTTTATTGAGCCTTACATCTTTTTCTTGTGAACGTAAGATCTAACTCCTTTAAAAATGAAGACTATATACCGGATAAATATACATGTGATGGTTCTGATATTTCTCCTGAACTTGAATGGGATCAAATTCCAAATGTAAAATCATATGCAATAATTGTTGAGGACCCTGATGCACCTGGAGGTACTTTTATACACTGGGTTATTTATAATATAAAGCAGAACAAACTAGAGGAAAATGTGAAGAAGATAGAGAAAGCTGGGGTAGGCATTCAAGGTGTAAATGATTTTGGAAGGGTTGGTTATAATGGACCGTGCCCACCTAGAAGTCACCAGGCTCATAGATACTTCTTTTATGTATATGCCTTGAGCTCAGAGTTACCAGTAAAATCTGGCGTTACCGCAGAGGAGCTCAAGAGAATGATGGAAGGATATATGATTGACAAAGGATTCATTATGGGTAAGTATAAAAGAAAGGGTTGAAAAATGGAAGAAGAGATATTATGGGCAGAAAAATATAGACCTAAATCATTAGACGAAATAGTTAATCAAAAGGAAATAGTAGAAAGATTAAAGAAGTTTGTTAAAGAAAAGAATATGCCACATTTGCTTTTTGCAGGTCCCCCTGGTACAGGAAAGACAACTGCAGCATTGGCACTAGTTAGAGATCTTTATGGGAACAGTTATAGACAGTACTTTTTGGAGCTTAATGCAAGCGATGAAAGAGGTATTGATGTTATACGAAATAAGGTAAAAGAATTTGCCAGAACAGTCGCATCAAATAATGTGCCCTTTAAAGTTATATTACTCGATGAGGCTGATAATATGACAGCTGACGCTCAGCAAGCTCTAAGAAGAACCATGGAGTTATATACGGAGACGACGAGATTCATATTAGCATGTAATTATTTGAGTAAAATCATTGAACCAATACAATCAAGAACTGCATTATTCAGATTTTATCCTCTAAAGAAGGAAGACGTAGTCAATAGATTAATTCAGATTGCAAAGAATGAAAAGATCGAGTTTGATCCAAAAGGAATCGAAACAATTTTTGATATAACACAAGGTGATATGAGAAAAGCTATAAATGTAATTCAAGCAGCTTCAGCTTACGGAAAGATCACCGTAGAAACTGTTTATAAAGTTCTGGGTTTGGCCCAACCCAAAGAGATAAGAGAAATGCTACATTTAGCCCTTAGTGGTAAGTTTTTACAAGCTAGAGATAAGTTGCGAGAACTACTCATAAATTACGGATTATCTGGAGAGGATATAATCAAACAAGTACATAAAGAACTCACGGGAAATGAGATAAGTATACCAGATGACCTAAAGGTAGTATTGGTTGATTATGCAGGAGAGGTAGAATTCAGAATTATGGAAGGAGCAGACGATGAGATACAGTTATCGGCTTTTTTAGCGAAATTAGCGTTACATGCAGAAAAATATTCTGGAGGGAAGTAATTGCCATTACAATGGTTCCTGAAGTATAGACCAAAAAGTCTACAAGAGGTTGAAAACCAAGATGAAGTCAAAGAAGAACTTAAAAAATGGATAGAAAGTTGGCTTAATGGAGAGCCAACAGCTAAAGCTGTACTATTATATGGTCCACCAGGTGTAGGTAAAACAACTCTAGCTGAAGCATTAGCTAGAAACTATAAGTTAGAATTATTAGAGATGAATGCTAGTGATTCAAGAAATTTAAGGGACATAAAGGATGTTGCTGAAAGGGCATCTATTTCAGGCTCTTTATTTGGAATTAAGGGGAAAATAATATTACTAGATGAAATAGACGGAATTTATTCAAGGGCTGATGCTGGTGCTATACCTGCAATCTTAGAGTTAATAGAAAAAACAAAATATCCAGTAATTCTCACTGCTAATGATCCATGGGATCCGTCTCTAAGAAGCTTAAGAAACGCAGTGAAAATGATAGAGTTAAAAAGATTAGGAAAATATCCGTTGAGGAGATTATTAAAGAGGATATGTGAGAAGGAGAAAATAGTTTGCATTGATGAGGCATTAGACCATATTATAGAGCAAAGTGAAGGTGATGCACGATATTGTATAAATATGCTTCAGGGTATAGCGGAGGGATATGGGAAGGTCACATTAGATAACGTAAAAGAACTAGTAAGGAGAAAGGATAGGGAATTAGATCCCTTCGAAACCCTTAGAGACGTATTTTGGGCTAAGTATTATTGGCAGGCGAAAAATGCAGTCACAAATAGTCAGGTTGATTATGAGTTGTTAATGAGATGGTTTGATGAGAATATCCCATTACAATACACGTCCATGGAAGATGTTTGGAGAGCTTACGAGGCTCTATCTAGAGCTTCTGTTTTTCTGACAAGAGCTAAACAAGTAGGATGGGATTTATTATCATATATGTTTGATTTGATGGGACCAGGTATTGCATTTGCGTCACTAGAGAAAAAGAAACCAGGTTATAAGGCAAGATGGGTAAAGTATCAGTTTCCACAATATATTCAAGCCTTAGCTAGGACTAAAGAAAAACGTGATAGTATCGAGACCCTTCTTAAAAAAATAGGTGAAAAAACTCATACCTCAAAAAGAAAGGTATTAAATGACACTTTACCATTCCTTGCGTCTTATTATACTAGGCATGCAGAAGCAGTAGAAAATTATCTCCAACTAACCGAAGGGGAGAAAGAAATTTTAAACGTTTTTACACAGGGTAATAAGCCAACTAGTGAAGAAAAGGAACAAAAAAGTAAAAAATACTATCCTAAGAGATCTTCTAGTCGTAAGACTTAATTTTACTAACAACTCTAATTTTACTGATCTCTGTCAATGGATATTGTCCTTTTTCATCTTTTTCGTACTTCTTTACCATATCCCAAATAGTCAAAAGGGCTATACTAGTAGCAGTCAGAGCCTCCATTTCGACTCCAGTTCTGTAATGAGCTCTTATTGTCGAGACTACTTTTAACCCATCATTTTGAATCTCGATTTCTACATTGATATATTCTAAGGGAATTGGATGACACATTGGTAATAACTCATGAGTCTTCTTTGCAGCTAAAATTCCAGCAACTTTCGCTGTAGCGATCACATCTCCTTTTTCTATTTCTCTCTTTGTTATTTTTTCTATGGTATCTTTCTTAAGTTTTATAAATCCTTCAGCTATTGCTTCTCTTAGCACTATATCTTTTCCTGAAATATCAATCATTCGAATTTCAGTCATATACTCTCAAGTTCATCAAACAGGTTTTTTAGTATTATTACTTTAGGGTTAGAATAATTGATTCTTATTAGTTTAGTCTTATCTCCCTCATAGATCTCTATTATATTTTTCCTCTCTAGCGTCTCTAAAGCTTTTTCTAGCTTTTTGTAATTAACATGAGACTCTCTAGCCAGTCTGGTTATATTTATCTCTCCTTCTCTCAAGAGAATTCTAAGTACTTTTAAAATAACGGAGTTTATGAGATCCTCGATTGTTCTAACCTCTTTCTAATTTCTGTATTTATTAAGTCTTTAAATTCCATAGAAATAGGTATAGGTAAAGATACTAGCGTTGTTCTTCCTCTCATCCCTCTACCACTTTGCCTTGTGTTTATAAGACCCATTAGCTTCATCCGCCTAACGTATTCAAATATTTGAGTATGTCTCCTAGGCTCTTCACCAAAATTCTTACTTAATTCAACATATCTTTGTTCTATTTTACCTATTGGAAAGAAGTCTATCCCTTCTTGATCATGTAATAATACGAGAGCCTTTAGAAATATTAGTTGATGAAGATCAAGTTCTTTAATACTATCAATTAATGCACTTAATTCAGGGTTAATTTTTGAGTTAGCTTTCTTCGCATGTTCTAACGTAACGATTGGTGAATTCTCGCTATCTGCAATTTTTCCTGCAAGTTCAAGAGTTTCTATTGATATTCTTGCATTTCCACTACCCCCTTTATCAAATCCATGAACTTCAGCTATAAACCTCAATACCTCTTCCGATACAGAATTCTCCTTAAATGCCTTCTCGTTATAGACTCTATCTGCAAGAATATCATATAGTTCTGCTGATTTATAAGGTGGAAAATCTATAATGTTCTTGATTATATGATCTTTAATACTCTTATCTAAACCTGAAAGACTAGTTATTTCCCTAACAATGAAAATATAATGTAGTCTCTTAGTAGTGACATTTAGCTCGTCGTAAACTCTTACTAAGAAATATATATCTTCCAGTGGTGCTGTACTTACAAAATAGTCAAATTCGTCAAGAGTAATAACAAGATGAATGTTCCTTTTCTCTAAATAATCATATATTATTCTAAATGTTTCCTGTGAAGATAAACCTCTATTAGGCAATTGTAACCGTAGCCCTTGAGAAATCTCTTGTAAAATAAGGTATAAGGTTCGCTGTCTATGACAATTCACATGAACGTATTCTAACCTTAAATTTCTCTCATGAGCTATTTCTCTGAGTTTTAATCCGAACTTCTTTGTTGTTACAGATTTGCCTGTTCCTGTTCTTCCTATTATTACCAATCTTATGGACGAACTTCCAGGATTCAATATAAGATCTCTAAAGGAAACTGTCATCTCTTTAATCTGATTTTCCCTATGAGGAAGATTTGAAGGTATATATTCTGGATTTAAAATTTTAGTATTGTTAAATACTGTGTCACCTCCTAATAGATCTTCAATGAGATTCTTTATGTCATCCAAAACTTTCACCTAATCCTATTTTTAGATGTAATACTATATATTTTGACCCAGAGACTTGACCGAAACTTTCTCTCCACCCTTTTTTAACAACGAGATGTAAGACTTGTCCCTTACCACATTCACAAAAACTATTAACTCAGGTGATTTGAAATCAACCTTAGTAATTCCCTTAAGACCTATACCTATACCTATTTCAATTTCTCTGCAATTAACCTTTACTCCCCTTGAGTAACATTGAACATAAAAAGTATTCTTTAGCACATTTTTACACAGATCAACAGATTTCCTAATCACTTCAGCCTCAGAAATGCTATCTATAATGCCATGTATAGGAAATATTTTAGCAACACATGATGGAGGTCCGGATATTAATAATCCATAAGCTTCCATTGGATTTAAATTAGAATATAGAATAATCACGTTCTTCACTATCTCGACAGCTGTAGCGTTCATATCCTTTATCAGGATCCTGTTAAGTATTTCTATCAAGCAGATGTTGTCTTTGTTCTTTTTAGCAGTTAGGAGAAGTGTTGGTCTTTCCATGAGTAATGTCGTATTTATACTTTTACCTTAAAAGCTTATATAAACAGTCATGTCGATATCCCTTAAAATTAAGGCTCTTACCATTTTGAATAAAACGTCCAAAAGGAAGGTTATGGTTTTAGAAGATTGGGGACCATTTGATAACGGGACAAAAGAATCTATCCTGAATAAAGGTACTGAAGATGAAATAGAATTGTGGCTAGCCAACATCCTGCAAGATAGAGGGATAGTTAAAATGATAGATATGGTGACAATAGATGAACTGGGTAAAATACTGTTCCAGGAAAAGCAGACTGCAAGTGTTCCTGCATCTTTAATTAAGCTTCCCAAAGATTTTTACTTTAAAGTCAGAACTCTATTTAATGAGCTTAAAAAGAAGAATGATGTTGCAACATATGAAAATATAAAGAAAGCTTACCAAATGTTAAGTGAAATAATGTCCATTAGAATAAGAAAAATTATACAGTTAGCTTATCTTAACGTAGAAGATGAAAATCTAATGGACAGAATGACTACTGAGGAAATACTATTATACAAAAACATAAAATATGCTATAGAAAAAGGTCCAGGTGATATTGTTGGAAACCCCTTCTCAGCTTGATTATGGTGAATTATTTCTAGAGTTTATATCAACTTTTCATGATGATAAAGGAAGATTAGTGTATCAAAATCTTATAAATGAGATGATAGCTTATAGAAAGAAAAGCATTTACGTTGACTTCTCTGATTTATATTCATTCAACCAGAAATTTGCGACCAAACTTATAGATTCGCCTAAAGAAATCATTCCATTAATCGAAAAGAAACTTTATGATTATGTCACTGAGAGAGATCCATCATACCAAGATGAAATACGAGAATTACATGTAAGAATATTAAATGTACCTAGAGTTGTAGAACTTAGAAAACTGAGAACTAACTATGCCGGAAGGCTAATTTCCGTTGAAGGAATATTGGTAAAAGCAACTCCTCCTAAAGAAAGATTAAGAAAGGCCATATTTCAACATATGAACCCTGATTGTATGCATGAGTTTGTATGGCCTCCAGAAGGAGATATGGGGGAGGTCATTGAAGCACCATCTGTATGTCCTGCATGTAACAAACCTGGACAATTCAAATTCATAGAGGATAAGTCAGAGTTTATCGATTGGCAAAAAGCTGTAATACAAGAGAGACCTGAAGAAATTCCTCCAGGTCAGCTTCCTCGTCAAGTGGAGATTGTATTTGAAGATGATCTAGTTGATATCTCGAGACCAGGAGATAGAGTTAAGGTAGTCGGAATTTTGGAGATAAAGAAAGATACGTACATAAGAAGAGGCAGTAAAGCAATATTTGATATTTATTTAAAGGTTAATAGTATTGAGATATCTCAAAAAGTACTTGATGAGGTAAATATATCTGAGGAGGATGAGAAAAAAATCAGGGAACTTTCAAAAGATTCCTTCATAAGAGAAAAAATAATTTCCTCAATAGCACCGTCGATTTATGGACACTGGGAAATTAAAGAAGCAATAGCGTTATCCTTGTTCGGAGGCTCTCCTAAACTACTACCTGATGGAACACGAGTTAGAGGAGATATTCACATCCTCATAATAGGCGATCCAGGAACAGCAAAATCACAAATGTTACAATTTGCAGCCAGAGTTGCACCAAGAGCAGTGTATACAACAGGAAAAGGTTCTACTGCAGCAGGACTCACTGCAACTGTAACTAGAGATAAAAATAGTGGTGATTATTACCTAGAAGCAGGAGCATTAGTATTAGCCGATGGTGGAATTGCAGTAATAGATGAGATTGATAAGATGAGAGAGGAGGATAGAGTTGCAATTCATGAGGCAATGGAACAGCAGACTGTATCTATTGCAAAAGCTGGAATAGTCGCAAAACTAAACGCTAGGGCTACTGTCATAGCTGCGGGAAATCCCAAGCTAGGCAGATACATCGCAGAGAGGACACTTATTGAGAACATCAACCTACCACCTACGATATTATCGCGTTTTGACTTGATATTCATACTGGTAGATAAACCAGGAAAAGAAGATGAATTACTCGCCTCACATATTTTGAATGTTCATGCATCTAAAAACATTGTCCAGCAAAATACTGTAGATACCGAATTACTTAAGAAATATATTGCTTACTCAAGAAAAAATGTGAGCCCAAAACTTGGGGATGAAGCCAAAAAATTGCTTCTAGATTTCTTCGTAGAAATGAGAAAAAAAAGTTCAGAGAGTCCAGATTCGCCAATAATTATTACACCAAGACAGCTAGAGGCATTAATAAGAATATCAGAAGCATATGCAAGAATGGCTCTAAAAGAGGAAGTTTCAAGAGAAGATGCAGAAAGGGCAATAAATATAATGAGAATATTTCTAGAGAGAGTAGGAATAGATGTGGAATCAGGTAAAATAGATATTGATACAATAATGACAGGTAAACCGAAGAGTGCCAGAGAAAAAATGTCAAAGATATTGGAGATAATAGATACCATAACCTCTTCTGAGGGATGTGTAAAAATCAAGGATCTTGCAAAAGAGGCTGAAAACGCTGGTATAGAAAAATCCTCTTTTGATAAACTTATAAGCGATATGAGAAAACAAGGTCTCATATATGAATCTAGACCCGATTGCTATAGGAAAGTATAGAAATTATCTAAGTAGCTTTTCTCATTGTACCTGCTTACTATATATAGATACTGGAGTCCACATCACATATGAGGGAATTTGTTTTACTAGCTCATAAGCTTCTTCCCAGCTTGTTAAACCTAGTCTCCTTGCGAGTTGCTCCAATGTCATTTGAGTTCTCACGTACTCATTTAATACCCTTATTGCATTTTCATCAACAATTACTTCCCTACCTGTGGATAATTTTACCCTAATAGGTTCCATACTTATTACCCCGACATATTAAATATAAATTTAATCGCCTCTGAACCATAAGCTAACCAAACATAAATGACAATGATAACAAGCATTAGGATAAGAATTGGGGTTCCTATATCGTAATTTTTATTCTCGACAAAGTAAACCCCCAATATTAACCCTAATATTATGAGAGCTGCAAGGACAGCTACACCACCAGCTTGAGCTGTTCCCCCATTAGAATAGGTTATTGGTGATATATAATATGGAAATGCTATAGCGCCTAATATAGTTATACCCATTACCAAAACTAATATTATAATAACGTAAACATTATTGACGACGCTATAAGTTTTTCTTACTTCATCGCCTTTCCTTTTTGGCATATAATATATTACCATGGAACACTTTTTATTTTTAATCGATACGCCATATAGTTAGTAAACATATGAAGAGCTATAACTAATACACAAACAAATGCGACCTGATAAATATTCAGATTAACCTTGAAACTAATAAGAACTACAGTTGCACCTAAAATGAAGTCTAACTGATCTAATATAGGAGCTCTTGCACCTCTCTCTAATCCGATTCTTCTCTTTATAAAAGCACCTAACATATCCCCCAGCATGGCTCCTAAACTTTCTACAAAGCCAATAATTATCCATTCTATTCCCAAAAACCTTGAAATTATAGCTCCCACTGTGGTACCAAATGTTAAAGATAATAATAACCCCTCAAATGTTTTCCCATCTCCCAATACTCTCCTTCCATCGTTCAGCTTTCTCTTAAAGTCTATAGGTGTGCCACTCTTTATGAAAGGTGCACTTCCATTAGCCACCAACGCTGGAATGTAATATATCAATCCAAGTAATAGACCAATCATAAACATCCTATCACGCCATTATCATTTATCTTGAACTTGCAATATCTCGAGTACCCTATTATTATTCCTTTGCTTAATCTCATTATATCGTCCGAAAAATTTCTCATAAATTTTTCGCCACTAACTCTATTATTTCCTGACATTTGCCACAACATAACCACTTTTACTCCCGCATCTGCAATAGATTTTAGAAGGATTAAGGTGAGTTCAATATCTTTTTTATTTCTATATAATTTGTAGAATTTATTTACTGTATCTACAACTATCAGTTTTATATGTAAATCAGTTGTTTTTGATAATGCATATAACAATTCAAAAACATTGGAAGATTCTATGAAGAGTATATCTTTCTTCAACCTTAATTTCTCAACCCTACTGGAGTAGGATTTACCTTCAGTAGATATAAATAAACTGGGCTGTATCTCTTGACACAATTCCAACCCGATATTTGTTTTTCCGGTACCTGAAGCTCCATAAATTGAAATAATGTTCCCTTTCTCGAAAATAAACTCCATTAATCTCAATCTTTATATCCTCAAAAAGAAATTTGAATATGTGGTAAAAAAAGTAGCAATTGATGTCAACGATCTTAAATTGTACCACAAGCTAATTTTACGCCTTAGGCAAAGAAACATAAACTTAGAAGAAAATCCAAAGAATGCCGAAATTATTATAACAGAGGAGTTAGTTAGAAATTTAGGAATAGATAAAACTATAGGATATTTAGTCTGTAAACTTAGAGGCAAAGAATACTTTAATGAACTTCTGATTGGCATAGACGCAAATGTTCCAAATAAACTTTCAGTTGCTGTCCTCGGTGATGGCGAACTAGTAGAATCAAATACAATCGACTTAAAAAATATAAAAAATTATTTAAACGAAATAATCAGGATCTATCCTCATAAAACCTTCAAGATAGGAATAGGAAACGGGAATCTTGTAGGTAAAAAATTATATGAGTCTTTAAGGGGAGAGTATACTAATCTGAAATTAGTTGACGAGAACAGAAGTAGTCTAAAAAATCCTTTCATTATCGTGAAAGACAGAGATATACGAGCTGCATATATTATTGCACTTAGGGCAGCAATATGATTGAGTTAGACAGAGATACCGATCTTGTCATAAAAGGTCCGTGTGTAATTAGAATAAACAGCGGTAAGATATCTGTAAATGGAATAGTGCTGATGGAAGGACAGTTGGATATACATGAGAATGATACATTCACCCTTACTTCTATGGATGTAAGTTCTCTAGATAGTAATTGTGAAATATTATCAAAATATCCCACCTTAGGCTGGCATAAAATTATCAATGACTTGGAAGGAAGGATAATTATTTTGGGTAAGCAGAACTCAGGGAAGACCTATCTCTCTAACATGTTACTCAACATGCATGGAGGCAAAATAATAGATGCAGATGTAGGCCAATCTTCATTATTTTTGCCAACATTTGTGTCTATCTCGTCTAGACAAGTTGACAAAAAATTGAAACTATCGGAAAGAACGTATGAAAGTATAGAATTTTTTGGCGATATAACACCATCAATTAATCCTAGGCTCCACATATCACTGATAGATAAATTATATAATATGAATAAAGACGAAAAGAACCTGGTTGTTGATGCTGACGGATGGATAAACGGATTTTTAGCCCTTAAACATAAACTTGAACTGATCTACAGATTGGATCCTGATTACATTTTAGTATTCAATGAAAAGATACTAACCGATTTACCTATAGAAATAAGTAGAAAAGTAAAAATAATCAAACCATTTCCACTGGATGTAAACAGAAACATAAAAACACGGAAAATATATAGAAAAAATAAATATAGGAGTTATTTCTCGAAATCTCTCCTAGTAGATGTGGACATAAGAGAAATTTTAGGTTCACCATTATCCGAGAATTTATTGTTTGCTTGGGGAGAGGAAGTTCAATTAATAGATGAACAACCCTGCCAAGGTTACTACGTCGAGAGAGAGGAGATCACAGGATTAATTGTCGGTCTCTCACATAAGGGAAAAATTGCAGGTGCAGGCTTAATAAAACAGATTGATGAAGTTAATCAAAAAGTCACCATTCAATCGCCTATTACCGTATTTGATGGTGTAATTTTGGGAAGTATAGCATTAAATAATGACTATGATGAAAGAAGAGTGAAGATAAAGAGATGTTTATAATATCATTTGAAGGAATAGATGGATCAGGAAAGACAACTATATCTAAAATAATCTATGAAAAACTCTTAATAGAAATTGGAAGTAATAGAAAAATCATATTAACTTCAGAGCCTTTCAGTCGGGAAATTATTAAGTTGATTGAGGAAATAGGATGGAAAGATCCTATATCATTAACATTGTTGTTTACTGCAGACAGAGCATATCACCTAAATCTACTGTTTAAACAAAGTCCTGAAATTATTATCATGGATAGATATATTGATTCTACAATAGCATATCAGAGTTCTCTGGGAATCGATGAAAATTGGATAAGGAACCTAAACAAATATTTCCCAGAGCCTGACTTAACTATACTACTCGATCTAAAGCCTGAAACTGCTATTGCGAGAATAAAAAATAAGGTGGACAAATTCAATTTTGCTGAAAAAATTTCTACATTATCAAAGGTTAGAGAGAAATATCTGGAACTAGCTAAAAGAAATAATAAAATAAGAATAGTGAATGCTGAGAAATCCATTGACGAGATTGTAGAGGAAACGTGGTCTATTGTTTATTCTTTTCTAAACCATTTCTAATTCTCATGATTCTCTCTATAGCTTCGAGGTACCTAATTATTTGGGTTATTGACTCGGTATCCATAGGATCTTGTTTTATTTTCTCTGCGACTTTCTCTACATTATTAACAAGTATATTCTCCAAGCTATCCATAAGAAAGTTAGTCTGAATCCTTTTCTGCTCAGCCTCATCCTTAACTATATATACCTTACCATGAGTAGGACAAATAACTTCTCCGCTTTTTAGCCTAAACAATGGCATATTACAAACCGGGCAAGGTATATCTAACATTGTAGCACCTTGCCTAAGCAATTCCGCAGCTTTCTTTACTGAGTCTGTGGTACTCATGAAATCCCACAATAAACTAAAAAAGTGCTATAGTAAAATATCTTTGGGTGATTTACAATGTCTGCTCTTTATGACAATGAGGCAAAAATTAGACAGGCTGTGGGGATGCTACAAAAAATAGTGAATGATACTAGTGTTCCCAGAAACATTAGAAGAGCAGCGACAGACGCTATTAGAAATCTTCAGGATCAAACTTTGAGTCCAGCAGTAAGAGCAGCAAACGCAATTGGGATTTTAGAGGAAATAAGCCAAGACCCGAATATGCCCATGCATACCAGAATAGCCATATGGAATGTAGTGTCGATGCTAGAGACAGTTAAAGATTAAAGTTTTTTACCATAAAAATAGATTTGTGTCTTGCGGGGGTGCCCGAGCAAGGTCAAAGGGGTCGGGCTTAGGACCCCAAACGGGTAAGATCCCCGATGGTGTAGGCCTGCGTGGGTTCAAATCCCACCCCCCGCATTCTTGATCATAGTTTGCAGATTTTGATGTAATATAATTTGATAAATGATTGGCATAATTATGCTCAAGTTACCTAAGGAATAAACTTTATATTGCAACTACTTTACAGTATATAATGGAAGACCCGCCGTAGCTCAGCCCGGTTCTAGAGCGCCCGGCTGTAGGTTAGGAGGGCAGTTACCGGGTGGTCCGGGGTTCAAGTCCCCGCGGCGGGATTCCTATTGTATGTGTAAATACTTCTTTAAGATAACCCGCTTAAATATAATACTTTAGAAAGTCTCAAAAAAGACACTTGATTATTCAAAATAGTCTACTTTAAGACTTGAATTTAGCAATTATAAGACACATAAAACACATGAAAATTTGTACTTAGTAATGGATGCTCCAGGTCAATATAATGTAATAACAAAAGCTTATCACCAAACTCTCCTATGCTTTTAGTCTACTACTTACATTACGATATCGTCAATGAGCGATAGAAGTTCCTTCTTTCTCGTAGAAAATTTTCCCCTTTCATATACTACTTTACCATCAATTATTACCTTACTTACGTTTTCCCCCACTGCATTATAAACTATATTTGAGACTATACGGTCTTTCTTTAGGGGATATAATTCATCAGTATCAAGAAGAACCAGGTCTGCCACATATCCTTCTTTTATTTTTCCTCCCTTTATTCCCATCAATTTGTATCCTTCTTCTGTAGCAGATTTAAGAGCATGAAGTGCTTTCATTCTAGTGTCCCAATAGGAGTGTCTCTGCAATAATACCGCACTTTTCATTTCCCTAAACATATCCAGTGAATTATTTGTAGACGGTCCGTCAGTACCTATAGTAACGTTCTTACCCTTTTCGATCATATCTATAAATGGGAAAAAACCTGCAGTGGCTAATTTCATATTAGATGTAGGACAATGTGTAGCCATTTTTATATACTGCAATTCCCAATTTGCGACCCATCCTAAATGAACCAATTGAGAAATTTCAACTATATTTAATTCATGTAGAAACTCTACAGGAAATTTGCCGTATTTTTTCTTAGACTGAAAAATTTCATTCCTAGTTTCAGCCACATGAATATGAATACGTGTTTCCGTCTCTTCAGCCAGTTGTTTTGCTAATTTCAGAGTATTAATAGATGTGGAATATATACTATGAACGTTTACTATAGGTTTAAAGTAGTTACTTTTACTAAGCTTCCTTTGTCTAGAATCTACCTCATATGGATCCAACATTGAATCTAAAAAAGTATATCCAGCATCAATTCTAATACCGTACTTTTCAGCTAGTTCCTTAACACCTTCTGGATTAAAATACATATCAACAAACCCTGTGATACCTTTAGATAACATTTCAATGATGGATAGTTCTGACCCAATATTCATAACCTCCTGGGTCATTTTTCGTTCTTCGTCCCAAATTCTAGATAACCACTCAGTCAGTTCACTATCGTCATAATATCCTCTGAATATCATCATCCCAGAATGGGTATGAGCGTTAATCAAGCCCGGAATAACAACGTATTTTGAACAATCAATTTCATCACCTTCAATTTCATGACCAATAGACTTAATTGTATTTCCTTGTACAATTAGGTTCAAATTTTCAGTTATACTCTCTGAATCTATTATAAACCTGCATCTCACTAGTGTATATGTTTTATTACTTCTCATTAGGCACCTATAGAATATTTTGGTAAATTTTAATTATTATGCTTAATCCAGGTCAACTTATGCATAACAAAATGAAAGTTATCAGAATAAAACTTTAAAAATAAGAATTTTACGAGATTTTTGATCTTTGTATACATGTTTAATTTAAATTTTGTATCCTTAGTGATTCTAGTTTATCTATATAGTCTCTATATTTTCATGACTTTTATATAGCAAATAATAAACTTACTCTCATTCCTTAGCATAAAAAAGAGCATAATTTACTTCCGTCATTATAAAAATCTTAATTAGCGTTCACTTAAGTAAATATTAATATGAAGTTTTTAATAGCTTATGATGGGTCAGAACAGTCAAAAAAGGCTGTTAGATTTCTACTTCGCATACTAAAAAAAGAAGATGAAGTATATGTAATAACAGTTATAAAAGAGGCACCCAGGTCACCAGATCAAAAAATTATTGAAGATGAGAAAAAAGCCGAAAATCTTCATAAAGAAGTATTAGAGTTATTTCCATCAGCTAAATCAGCTATAATTGAAAGCGGGGATGTTGTAAGCACAATAATAGATTATTGTGAGAGAGTTAATTGTGATATGATAGTCACAGGTAGTAGAGGTCTAACAGGAATTAAAAAAGTAGTAATAGGCAGTGTTTCGTCAGCTTTGATAGAAAAGGCTAAGGTACCTATACTTGTCGTAAAGTAATTTAAAAATAAATGAACTATATAGTTATAAATAGTTTACATCCTAAACTATAGTCTAAATACGCTAAATATATTAGTAGACCCTCTAAATACAGCTTGATATGAGTAATAATCCTTTCAAGGGAATTGACAACACTAAACTGAATTGGAATCATATTAAAATATGGTACACTGCAGGTATGGGATTTTTCACTGACGCTTATGACTTATTAATAATCTCATATATTTTGGCTGTGATGATTGATGCTTACAAATATTTCGGTTTTAATATGGCAGGATTTACTGAATATTTGATAGGGAGTCAAGGTACTTTCTGGACTGGTCTATTAGCATCCTCTGCTATATGGACAGCAATAATTGGTCAATTAGTGTTTGGTTACATCGGTGACAGGTTAGGGAGGAAAAAGGTATATGGTGTTGAAGCTTCTTTACTTACAGCTGGAGCTCTATTAAGCGCTTTATCTCCAAATTTACCTTTACTAATTCTCTTCAGATCAATAATGGGTTTAGGTATAGGTGGAGATTATCCTATTTCAGCAACAATTATGAGTGAGTATTCGAATGTAAAAGATAGAGGAAAATTAGTTGCTTTAGTGTTCTCAAATCAAGCTCTAGGTTCAATTGCGGCTCTGATAGTTGGAGTTGTTGCAGCTTTAACATTACCTCCCGATATTGCATGGAGAGTTATGGCGGGATTTGGTGCAATACCTGCAGCCACGGTTATTTACCTAAGGAGAAAAGTACCAGAGACGCCTAGGTATTCATTAATAGCTAAAGGAGATGTGGAAGAAGCAAAAAAGGCTGCTCAATTTGTCGGAGCTAATCTACAGGTGAAAGATAATTTAAAGACACCTAATTCCTCAACTAAGCTGAACATAATGACTTCCCTAAGTAACTACTCTTTGTTACTAATTGGAACTGCTGGAACCTGGTTTATTCTTGACATAGCATTTTATGGAACAGGAGTGTATTCATCCTCTGTTATTACACCAATATTTGGGTCACCATTTAGTTCAACTATTACTTCTATTTCTGAATTTCAGAGCGAATTGGCAAAGCAGTTATTCATTGGAGGCATACCATATTTAGTCGGTTTCCCTGGATATTTCACAGCTGTAGCTTTAATCGATAAGTTAGGAAGAAAATTGATACAAGTACAAGGCTTTATAGTCATGGGAATATTATATGGTATAGTCTCATTAGTATTATTACAAACTGGTAAGAATATATCGTTTACAATACCTGCGACTGTAGCATTTATATTATATTCATTAACGTTCTTCTTCATAGACTTTGGTGCAAATACTACAACATTTGTAATACCATCTGAAGTGTATCCCACCAAGTTCAGAAGTACAGGTCATGGAATATCTGCAGCTAGTGGAAAATTGGGAGCTGCAATAACAACTTATCTGTTTCCTAGCTTAGTCGCCTCAATTGGATTTAGAAATATATTTCTATTACTAGCTGCTGTCAGTATAATTGGTGCTATCCTGACTATTGTATTAATACCTGAACCTAAGATGAAAAGCTTGGAAGACGTTGCAAAGGAGAAAATTGAAACAGTACAAGAAGAACAAGAAAATAATTAAAAATTAACTGTATCTTTTCCATGTTCCCTTTACAACCCAAACAGGTTCCTCTGAAACCTCTATTTCTTTTGGTTCTGCTTCCATATTCTCTATAGCTTTCTCATTTACACTAACTCCAATTCCAGGTTTATTAGGGACTTTTACGTATCCACCCTCAACTTTGGTTTCGTCATAAACTACATCTCTTTTCCACCTAGGGAACCAGTCATAGAAATTCTCTAGGAAATAAAGGTTCGGGGCAATAGCTGCTAATTGTAGTGAGTAAGCGTTCTGTACTGAACCGAACGCATTATGAAATGCTATGTCAACATCGAAAGCTTCTGATAAGTGTATGACTTTCCTGCCTACCGATATTCCACCTATGTTGCATACATCGGGCTGAATAATATCAACCAAACTATCTCCTATATAATTTGCAGCTTCCTTAACTCCAATTAACCTTTCGCCTAGAGCTACTTTTAACACCGTAGCCGATTTATATTTTCGTAAACCCTCTATATCTTCATGATGAACAGGCTCCTCCATAAAACCTGGATTATAATTCTCTAATCTCTTAGCTATTAATATAGCTGCATTTGCATTAAATCTACCATGATGCTCAATTAAAATATCCACATTCTCGCCTACTGCCTCTCTGACTGCTTTTACCCTTTCCTCAGCTTCTTGCAATCCTTTCTCGTCAATCGAATTAAAATATGGTCCAAAAGGATCAAATTTTAGAGCTTTATAACCCATTCGTACAACATTTTTAGCTTTTTCAGCAAAATCCTCTGGTGAAACTGCATCTTGATACCATCCATTTGCATAAACAGGAATCTTATCCCTTACCTCGCCTCCTAGTAATTTGTATATTGGTGCTCCTAACTCCTTGCCTAATATGTCCCATAATGCTTGATCTATTGCGCTAGTCGCTGTGGCAGATTCAAAGGATCTCGGTAAGTAGAAATCTTGTCTGTACCATTCATAGTAATTCTTTTCAGGTTCTTCCGCCTCTTTTCCTAAATAACCCTTAGATACCTGTTTGATCGTATTGTAGACGTTCATGACCCTAAGTGTGGGCACTGCTTCTCCGAATCCAACCATACCATTTGATGTCACTACCCTTACCAGTATCATAACTGATGCCCATGTTGCACTGCCTTTTTCAGTTTGTGCTAGGACTATAGGTTCTATCTGGGAGATTTTTGTCATACAGTATCTTTAACAAATAACCCTAAAATACCTTCATCAAATAGGGCTATATAATTTTTAAATAGAACACAATATACCACAATATTGTGAACATTGAAGAAACGTATGAGTTGTTAGAAAAATCAAAGGATATATTTAGACAGCAAGGACCATTTATTGGAGAATATAAAGAGGATAAGGTGGTTTTCGTTGGAGATACTCATGGTGCAATTAATGTGACCGAATATGTATTTAGAAAATTTTACGATAACGTTGATTTGATTGTGTTTCTAGGAGATTATGTTGATAGAGAACCACAGACAGGCGTAGAAAACCTAAGTTTAATATTAAAGAAATTAGTAGAAAGTGATGAAAATAAGGGCAAAACTAAAATAGTGGTACTTAGAGGGAATCATGAAAGTCCACTTACAAACTTTCATTATGGATTTTTTGAAGAACTAAAGATTAAAACTGAAGACGCAGAAAGTGCATATGAGAAATTCCGAGACCTGTTTTCATATATGCCTTACTCGGTACTAGTTAATGGATATCTTTGTATGCATGGAGGTTTACCTGCAACATTAGAGGGCGACAGGCTAGGAATCACGTCAGTTGAAGATATCGCAAGATTAAAATATCCAGATGTAAACCCAGATGATCCCATAGGTTTACAAATATTATGGAACGATCCAAGAGATGGACTACTAGACATAGATTTCCTACCAAGTATAAGAGGTGAAGGAATATACTATTTTGGGGAAAGAGTGACAAATGAATTCCTTTCCTATAACAATTTTAAAGGAATAATCAGAGGCCATGAGGCAGTAGACGGATTTAGAACTAACATAAACGGCAAAGTTATCACTGTATTTTCTAGCGTATATCATGGTCAAAGATCTGGTATTTTATATCATGATTATACTAATAACAAATTCATTCGTATATATATAAAAATGGTAAATGATAAATTAATAGAAGAGATACTGTAGTAGTTAAATAAAAAAACTTGAATACTTTTAGTGTAAAATAAAAATTTACTACTACTTGTTCTCCTTCTCGCTCTTTGGTTTCTGCTCAATTACCAATTCCTTTTTATCTTCTTTTGTTTGATTCGGTAAAAGGTCAGAATACGCAACTTCACCGTGCATTAAATAATCACCGACTTTTAACTCAGATTCGCTAGCCCTTAAAGGCACGAATAGACCTATCAATTTCAATAGACCATATGTTATAAAGAACGTATATATAGTGACTATTAACGCAGCAAAAGCCTGTATTCCAAGTTGATATAAGTTTCCATAGAGTGCTCCAGTTAGCCCGGGTAAGATATATTGGCTTACCGATGGGTCAGCGAAAACACCTGTTAACAGACCCCCAACTAATCCTGCTATTCCGTGAGACGAGAATACACCCAATGTGTCATCTACTCTTAATTTAGGTTCAAGTTTATACAAAGATAACCATGGCAGACTACCTGAAGCAATGCCTATTATTATAGATCCCCAAGCATCAACATAACCTGCAGCGGGAGTTATGGCAACTAAACCTGTAATTGCACCAGTTGCAGCTCCGACTAATGTTGGCTTTTTAAAGAATTTCATGTCCATTATTATCCATGTTATTGCACTTACAGCTGCAGCTAGATCCGTATTTAACACTGCAATTGCTGCGTCAATTGTAGCTCCTCCAGGATCGCCACCATTAAATCCGTTCCAACCTAACCATATTAATCCTGTTCCAATTAGTATTAAGGATAAGTTGTGTGGTTCTAATTTCCTTTCCTCTGCTAATCTAGGACCTACTGCTAACGCAGCAGCTAATGCTCCAATACCTGCATTAAGGTGTATTACATAACCTCCTGAAAAATCAACAGCGCCTAATTGATTTAACCAACCGCCTGCGAATAACCAATAAGCTAATGGACTGTAAACTAAAAGGGACCATATAGGAACAAATATCATCCATGCCTTGTAGTTGATTCTTTCTATAACGCTACCCACCAAAAGAATAGGAGTTATCGCCGCAAAAACAAATTGGAATATTATATAAGTCGACATAGGTATGTTTAGCGGTGTTCCAGAAGGACCATATACGGCTTGTTCAGCCATATATAAACCCTGCCAAGCTGGTACAGGATAACCTAGAATCCCTAAACCCTTAATACTCAGTAACGATGGATACCCGAATCCGAAATTGAAGCCTGCTATAATCCATACCAATAAAACCGCAGCAAAAGCATAGAATATTAAAAACATTGTATTTACAGTATATTTCTTTTTAGTCAATCCTGCATAAAATAAAGCTACACCTGGTATACTCTGAAGACCTACTAAGGTTGCAGCTACAAGCATCCATGCATTACTACCTGTATCTAGCCAAGACGGAACAGATGAAGAGGGATAGCTTTGTAGATTTGGGGGAATTGTGTTTGTTGTATCTGCAGATACGGATATAGAAAAAAGGATGAATAATAACATACTGAACAATAGTATTTTTTGTAAATATGATCCGCGTCTATTCATTTCTTATTAAGATGAAGTTTAAATTATATTTAAATATTTCCATAATCTGTATTAAAATCTTTTAACTATTCATAGACACGAAATAACATAGCAAGGTTTTAATAATTATAAATTTTAGCTTATTTTTAAACAGTTTTAAGTGGCTTCATTAAAAATATAAACCTTGAACGAGCTATTTTTTATCTAACTACAAAGATTTGTAGCATAACAAAAAGTTTTATATAAGGAGACAAAAAATAAAAAACTTTAACGTTTTATTTAAAAATTAGGTTTATAATTTAATCTTCGCCGTAGATATCTTTAATTTGTGATGTTACACGATCCAGAGCTGTTTTCTTATCCTTATATTCTTTTAACAATTCCAGTAATTTTTTACCCTTGTCTGTTAAGTAGTAAAGACCGTCTTTCTGAGATATCAATTGTTTCTCTACTAGTTTGTTAATGTAATTGTTTGTTAATTCGTAGCTTAAATTAGCTTTATACATTAGCCAAGTTTTCTTTGCACCATTTTCGCACTGTGCAAGAATATCGTGGATTATTTCATATCTAGTCCTCTTTTTTCTTCCAGTAGTAACTTCCGCCATCAATATCTAATAGTCAATAAGAAACTTAAAAATTTTACTTCTAATGTATATGTCCTTCAAATACAATAAGATTGATGTCATTTTCACTTTACGATTCATTATATACAAAATCGAACTGTGAAGTAATTAAAGCAGACATCTTTTGGACTTAATGCTAATTATATCCTCTTTGTAATATTTATTACTATATGTCACTCAATAGAGAAAGGACTAATATGATTTTAAAAAATTTTGATGAATAATGTTTATCTAATATATGAAAATATGTTGAAATCTTGAATTTAATTACTCCGAGCTTTTAAAAACTATCAAAATCTTCCTTCCTTAATAATCTAAAACTATATCTCCTATATTCATATAAACTATTTATGAAGTTTAGGAAAGCGTACAGATAAATGAATAAAACTAATTATTTACGTAATAGATAATCAATTAGTTCAAGGTAGTAAGAGTAGTGACTTTGTTATTATTTGAAACGAGAACCTACACATTTAGAATGAGTTACTTATAAACAAGAATTATTTACCTCTCAGCTTATGAAAAGACGCTCTGAGTTTGTTCTTGGGAAAATTGTGGAACAACTGTTTAAGCTAAGTGAACTCTATATTACACATATGTTCACTTATTTTAAGTCAAGAGTTACTTGCCAAATAGAGCAATAAATGTATTAAACCTAGTTCACTGGATTTTTGTAATAATGAAGGCATTTGATTTACTGATCTATCTATTCGAGCACATAAAACCAGGTTCACTAATAGCAGTTAAGACTAGGGATAATTTTACAATATTAATTAAGAAAGAGGACGATTACACAGTGATAGCATCTATATGCAAAGAGAACAATATGAGAAAATTTAAGGAGGTTTATAATAAAGCAACAGTACACAGAGCTGTCCTGGACCTTCTATCACAGATCTCAGATAATCTACAAATTAACATTGATGAATTAGAAATAAGTAATAATCTTGAATTACAGGAATGTCAGCCAAAGAAGGAGACACCAAAGAAGGTAGTCAAACACAAAGAGAGAGTGGAAGATCTAATTGTAAAAATGAAGGAATTACCACCTGAATATGATATAATTCCTCTCTTCACTAAGGAGGGTAAGTTAGTATCATTGGTACTTCAAAATTTATGCCTAATATACATTGATAAGATCGTAAAAGGAATTTCGCATATTAGAAACGATACAATAAGTAATCTATCGGCAGATGTAAAAGCCATTAATTACGTACTATCTACCATAAAATTCGATCTACAAAAAGGTAATCCTATTTCATCTGTCGATAATTTCACTTTCTTTACAGCAATGTTCATAGATATGGGAGAAATTGGTCATGACGTGTTTTTAGGAAGAAAAATGAGAAAAAGAATGGGAAAATTTTTCACAACCAATAATAAAGGTAACCTAAGACCAATTCAATTAGAATTCCTGGATTTAAGTGATAACAGTAAAAATGAACTATACATTGGCTATTTTCTTCATGACGGCGAGAAGTTCATCAGAATAGGTGGATATAATCTATTTGAATATCATGATAAAGGACTTTTTACCATAAATCAATACTTGCTTTCCTCATTCACTGTCACGCAGTATAATTTTAGTATTGACTATCAGAGCTTTGATAAATTACTTAGTAATTTCGTAAACACCGTTATTTCTAAAGGAATAGGGAGTAAGTATGTTAAAGACATATTTGAGTTGGAGAATCTTCTCTATGACGTAGAATGCGTTAGAAGTGTTACGAAAGAAAAGATAGAAATAATAGACCCTATATCTATGTGGTATTATAAGACCAGAGGAGAAGACGTAAAGCTTTGTAATGAATGTGAAGTAAGTGATAAGGTAAACCTTTGGAACAAGATCATTACAGTAAACTGGTTCAAAGAATTTCTAATCTGAACTTTATGAGATTGTGAGATTGTGGTATCTATACATATTTTTATACTCAAAAGTGCTCCCCTCTTAAAACTCTACTATTTTTAATGTATTTTTAATTCTTGTTTAATCATAAGTTGGGCAAGTCTACATAGGAATTCTAATAGGTAATTATTCTAACTTCACTTATCAAAAATACTATTTAATTTACTAGAACAGTCAAAGGCTAATAGATATTAACAAAATTCATATACGTTTATAACTACTAAAAATAAGCAGAATTACGGTGCTATCGATAAATGATACATTAGTTATTGATGATAACGACATAGTAGGGTTAGTTGGTAAAAATGGAAGTGGAAAAACAACCTTGATAAAGAATGCTTTGTGTCTTGGACAAAATAGGTTTAAGATTATTTTAGATGGGGATGATTTCTGCAAGCTCAGAGAATACTCTAAATTAACTGGCGTTTTCCAAGAGCCAGCAACACAGATTCTGGCTTTAACTTGCGAGGAAGAGCTTAAATTAAGATCACTATTCCATACTATTGATTTTAATATAGCAAAGAAAATAATGGAAAATTATATAAATAGGGATTTTTACACTCTATCTGACGGCTACAAAAAGAGGTTTGTAATTGCGTCTGCTTTGTCTTCAAATCCTAAACATATCTTGCTAGATGAACCTTTTGCCAACCTAGACAAATATTCAACAAAATTGGTGAAGGAAATAATACCGAAAGGCTCTCTCATAGCTGAGCATAGAATAAAAGAAATAAGGGATCTAGTATCTAAAGTTTATCTAATAAAGGAAATAAATAGAATTGTTGAAATTGAAAAGGAAAAATTGTATGACGAGAAATTTCTTAGAGAGGAAGGACTTAGAGGATTTAAGCTACCTGAGATCAACATTAAACCTAAAGATAAAGTAATATTCGAGTATTCCTGGATTAAATTGAGAGAAGGAGAAATATTATGTCTGATCGGAAGAAACGGAGTCGGAAAAACAACTACATTAAAGAAATTAGTAAATAAGGTTTATATTATATTTCAGAACCCAGACTTGCAATTTTTTAAACCTAGAGTAATTGATGAGGTTAAAGATGAGGAAGCTTTGAACCTTTTTAAGATAAAAGATCTTGCAGAAAAGAGTCCTTTCACACTGAGTTATGGTCAAAAGATGAGAGTACTTATAGCTACGGCTTTTGCATCAGGCTCTAAAGTAATTGGTTTTGATGAACCTAGTGTTGGAATGGACGGCGAAGCATTATTGAGTTTTTATCAAATGGTAAAAATCTTGAAGGAGGAGGGAAAAGCTATGATAATAGCAACTCATGATGAGGATATATTATCATTGTGCGACAAAGTTGTAAATCTGGAGGAAATGAGGATTGTATACGCATGAAAGAAGTAATACAAAGACTGATGCAATTAGTAATAGAATATCAATCTTTCTAGGTTTAAAATTTCTCCTCCTTGTCAAGTTTCCATATAATTTTAAATTATAAGATACGTATAGATCTTCTGCAACCTTTATAGTCTGAACAGTTAAAGGAAGAACATAGTTTGAGAAGGAAAATCTAACCTTTCGTGCTCTCATGTTAAAAATTAATTCTCTACTTACTCTGTAGAAGAATGGAATGTAAGCAATAGAGATAACTAATGGTACTCCTTTACTACCTAGTGTATCAATTATTGTACTATAATCTATCTTTTCAGATAATCCAATAAAAATATTTACATATGATAAAACTCTAAACGTAAATATTAGAAAATTTTCCTTACCTACTACATATAACACGATATATGAGACAATAATGACTAAAAATTCAATTAATAATAATTTTCCTCTCTTTAATGTAAGAAAAACACTAAATAGGAATGGTATGATAGAAATTGAAAATGAAACAGAATAAAAAATAAAAAATACTGAGAAGATGGAATAAAAGAAAGATAACTTACTGTCAGCGACCTGCATTATCCTCATCTTCTCAGGAGCAAGATCATTCATCAAGATTTCATTATTCCTGAATTTATTAAGTAAGAACCAATCTTATAAGATATATATCCCATAATTGCACTTTCTACGAAATATATCACTCCAAATATTACATAAGCTAACAATAGGCTACTAAATGGTACAGAACCATAAATTCCTATAAGTATACTCCCAAAAAATACACTGAGAACACCTATAAGCCCACCAACTACTGTTGTATTTATCATTACAGCCCTTAATCCTCTGTATCCTATAGTCCACGAGATTACTTCATCTATTACTCCTGAAACTAGAAATGTAGGAACCATAAACAGAAGTGCAGGACTAGTAATATAATAAAGAAGAGAATTTATCAATGCTAAAAGTATAATACTATATCTCTTATTCATAGCCTGTAATCCAATTGATATAAGTATTAAGGGTACAGTCAGCGTAACTATGGGATCTAAGAAAGATCCTAAAGCATAAACTGATGATCCCACAGCTAATATTGCAGCGGTCACATATGACGCTATAGAGAACACTACACCATATATTATTGCACGTCTATCATTAAATACAGTTTTCATGCATAAAAATTAATTTCCGATAATTTAAAAATTACCTTTCAACTCTGAATTGTTCATACATCTTTAGTAATTCTACATTTACACTAGGTTTAATGTATGCTAAGACTCTTACAAAATCCTCAAAGTTTAGGCTTGTCCTTATATTTCCTGTGGAGGTAGCTTCCTTTAACAGATTCCTTCTAATCTCGTCCACTAGAAGCTTGAGATCTGCTGGTGTATAATTATTTGTCATTTTTGAAACTTTTTCAAGTATTTCTTCATCAACGGACAAATCTTTAGTGAGAACTTTAAGTACCTTCACTCTCCCCTCATAGTCAGGTGGAGGCACATAAATAATCCTATCAAATCTACCTGCTCTAAGTAAAGCGGGATCCAAATCCCATGGTCTATTTGTGGCACCTACAACAATCACATCCTCGTTCTCCCTAATCCCGTCCATTTCTGATAAGAGCTCGGTCAATGCACCTCGCCACTCATTCTCACCTCTAGTCCTAGCTATCATATCTATTTCATCAATAAAAATTATAGAAGGAGTGTTATCCTTAGCGATATGAAATTTTTCAGCTATAAGTTCACCTGCTTTAAAAGGACCCACAGAAGAGATCTCGTCTCCTGAAATGACAATAAAAGATGCCTGTAACTCGTTTGCAAGCGCCTTTGCAATACTGGTCTTACCTGTTCCGGGAGGACCATACAACAAAATGCCTTTTACAGGCTTAATTCCCAATTTATTTGCTATATCTTTGTTTTTCATAGGCAATTCTACTGACTCTCTAATTACTTTCTTTATCTCGTCAAGATCTCCTAGGTCGTCCCATTTTATATTAGCTACTCCATAGGGCTTTTCTCCCAATTTATGCCTTGAGTATTTCTTAGATAAATTTTCGAATTTTATCAAAGTCTGAATAGATACAGAAGGCTTGAAATTATCCAAATACCTTATGAAATCTTGCGTGGTTGGCTCTCTCCCCTCTTTGCTACATTCTATACTCACACTCTCTACTATCTCTTTTATATCTGCAGGAGATAGTCTATTACTCTTATTGGCTAACAACTTACAATCAACACTCAAACCCTTGGTGTAACCTAACCATATCTCTTCTCTAGCCTTTTCATCTGGTAAAGGTACATAAATTATTTCGTCGAATCTTCCAGGTCTAAGTAATGCTTCGTCTATCTCCTGTGGCAAATTAGTGGTGCCAATTATGATTACTGGTAGTCTCTTATCGTGAATATCTTGTAGCCTGTTAAGGAGTATATTCACAAGTCTATGCGTTACTTCATGAATATCTCCTTCTCTCCTTAAAGTGAAGCCATCTATCTCATCTATTACAATAATAGCAGGCACATTAAGCTCTACTGTATTAAAGAAATTTTCTAATAAAAATTCACTCTCTCCGTACCATTTACTAAGTATATCGCTACTTCTTAACTCAAAATAATTCCACTTTAAGTTGTTAGCTAAGGCTTTTGCAATACTGGTCTTACCTGTTCCGGGAGGACCGAAAAGGATTACACCATATGACCTCTTTCTTGACATCACATAGTTTGATATATCTAGAAGTTTCTGCTTTAGTTCTTTCATATCATATATTTGCTCCCATGAAACTGAGGGTATATTTCTCATTTTAGCCTCCAATTCTTTTTTCCTGTTACCAACTCCAATTCCCATTCGCCTCATATAATACACAAAGAATAGTATTGGTATAATGAACAGTAACACCTGAATTGCAAGGATTATATAACTAGAATAATCACTCAATAAGGTAGGTATTGCAGTAGTATTAGTGTTGGTAGATACCATATTAAATTAAAGATACTATGACAAAAAATATATATCTTCAGCGAGTAACCGCGTCCTCACCAATCAGGCTCCCCTAAAATTCATCATTTCAGTTATTTTTTTATAATTTCCAGTAGAAATGTTAGAGTAAACTTCTTCAGGGACTATTAAAATTGTGACATTTATTTCATTAGTATATTTATAAATTTCGTCTAATACCTGATCTACAATTGCGGAGTTTTTCTTACAATTTACCTTACCCACACCTATTAAAAAGTAGTTTCCATCATTGTCTACAAACAATCCAGCCTTCTCTACGTATTCTGAAAATTTCAATAATCCAGCTTCAATTGCTTTATCCATTATGATTTATTTTAGTTTAGATCGTTTTAAATTTGACTAGTACTTAATTTTTTTCTCAAATGTTCTTTGCATGTATTACAACAAGTGTAATAAATCCTTCTTCTAACCTTTAAAGTAATAGGAGTACCCTTTATTTCACCACCGCAATAATCACAATATAACCCTTCCTTAATGACCTTAATTGAGTCCACTTTATCCACTGCCAATAGGTAATTCTTTATCTTATTCTGCTCAAGAATCTGTTGTATATGATCAAAACTACCTCTAATAATCGACACAGACCTCCCGTCTATAAGCTTGTAACACTCCTTAGAACCCTTTAAACATTCTTTGGATATAGCAAATACTGCTAATTCTCCTTCCTCCCAATATTCCACTGAGAATTTAATGTTTTTACTTCTAAGTGATTTGATCGTCTTAGCTATTGTGGCTCTACTCACTTGTAACTCTTTAGCTATACTACTTGCGCTCCTCCTAGAATCATGTTTAAGTATATTAAGAACCTTATACTCTAATGGCGTTAATTTAACAGCCATAGTAAATAATATGCTTTGTATCTTAAAAGCCGTCATTAAATTTACAAAGTAAATTAAACTGCGTTGTTTCTAATATTAATGTGGATAATGTCAATGATATCTATTTATTTATTGCTATTGAGTTAATCTTATGCAAATAGATCCAGTCTGTGGTATGGAAGTAAAAGAAAATAGTCAATATAAAAGCATGTATAAGGGAAAAATATATTACTTCTGTAGTCCCCAGTGCAAGAAAGCATTCGATAAAGATCCTCAGGAATATTTAACCAAAGGACCAAAAGGCATGCCAGATGCCTAACTATAGAATTTCCAAAGAGGAAGAATTAAAAGTAGTTGGTATGCATTGCGCTACGTGCGTAGAAACTGTTACAAAGGCTATATTGAGTGTTCAGGGTGTAAAAGATGCTTCAGTTAACCTTACTTCAGGAGAGGCTAAGATAATAATCGAGGATAACAAAAAACTGAAGAACGTTATACAGGCTATCAGGAAAGCTGGCTATGATATAATAACTCTAGAGTTTATTGTGAAATTAAATATTAATCAGGACGAAATAGGCAAGGTTAAGGATATAATAGAAAATATCGATGGAGTCATTTCCGTAAAAGCCGGAATGGAAAGAGTGATAGTTGAATTAAATCCACTTAGTGTATCACCTGAGGTAATATTAGACGAAATAAATAGGAAAGGATATAAAGCAAATATTGAAACAGAGAAAATAACTAAAAGATCTGAATATAAAGATTTTTTAGTCAGATTATTAGTAGCCGTATTTACTACCTTACCCCTTTTGTTCGTAAACAATATAGTTCTCCAGCTCATATTGTCTATTCCAACTCAATTCTATTCGGGATACCCATTTCATAGAGGGATGATTAGAGCTATAAGAAACGGAACTACAAATATGGACGTTTTAGTCTCCTTATCTTCCAATACAGCATGGATTTACAGCCTAATCCAGATGTTTATTGGAAAAGAGCCTTTCTTCCTTACTTCCTCATCACTAATTACATTTATACTTATTGGAAAGCTTCTAGAAGCATTCCTAAAAGAAAAGATCAGTGAGGATGTCATAAAACTAACACAAGTAAAAGCAAGAAAAATTGAGAATGGAAAAGAATACGAAATTAACTCTAACGAATTAAAAGTGGGTGATTTGGTAATCGTAAAAACCGGTGATATTATACCCGCAGATGGTGTGGTTGAAAGTGGTGAGGCTACTGTTGACGAGTCCATCTATACAGGAGAAGCGTTACCAACTACCAAAAAGAAAGGTGATCCAGTTATAGGAGGATCCATAGTTCAAACAGGCGCGTTAACGGTATATGTCACGAGAAGTGGCAACAGGGCATATATCTCTCAAGTAGTAAGCGCAATAAAAGAGGCTGAATTTACCAAATTACCCATTCAAAAATTAGTTGACAAAGTATCATCTATTTTTGTACCGTTTGTAATAATAATTTCACTTTTATCGTCAATCTTTTGGTACTATATTTTTCACGCTGCCTTTACATTCTCCTTATTAATAGGAATAGCAGTTCTTGCATCTGCATGCCCTTGTGGATTTGGACTTGCTACACCTACTGCTATAATGATAGGCATAAGAAAACTTGCTAAAAGAGGTATAATTGTAAGGAACGGTGATGCTCTACAGAGGCTAAATGAGACCAAGAGAGTTATTTTTGATAAAACTGGTACGATAACGTCAGGGAAAATAAAAATCATGAAGGCTGAGGGAGACATACAACTAGCCTCAGCATTAGAAAGCCTTAGTAATCATCCCATTGCAAAAGCTATATCCCAGCTACATTCAGATATGACAGAGAAGAAGATTGAAAATTTCACTGAATTCCAAGGTCAAGGAGTTTACGGTAAGATTAACGGACATGAAATAATCGTGGGGAAAAAGGAATTCGTATTAAACAATTGTCAAACTGATGAAATCGTGGATGATGCGGACATTCTTGTCTGTAAGGATGGTAAGTTAGAAGGAAAAATTTGGATCGCCGACGAGATTAGACCCGAAGCAAAAATGGTCATAGAGTATTTGAAAAAACATGGTTATGACTTAGAAATAGCTACTGGCGACTCCAGTAAATTTGCAGATGAAGTAGCTAAATCACTAGGTTTAAAATTACATAAAGGACTCTCAGCAGAGGAAAAAGCAGAATTAGTTAAAGAAAAACCTACAGTGTTTATTGGTGATGGTGTAAATGATGCTATTGCATTAAAAGAATCTCACGTTGGAATCGCCATTTCTTCAGGAACCGATATCGCAAAATATGCAGGAGATATAATAATTTCCAATCTGTCGCAACTTCCATACTTACTAAGCCAGAGTGCCAGAATAGTAAGAAAGGTTAAAGAAAATGTATTATGGGCTTTAGTCTACAATATAATATTAATGCCTCTAGCTGCTGGTCTCCTTTATCCTCATATTTACATATCTCCTGAAATTGCAGCTTTAGCGATGTCAATGAACAGCGTTAGTGTTGTTTTATGGAGTCTCGTTCAGTGAAACTTATATGGAAAGCTTACCGTGAAGAAATACTGTATAGTATATAATACCAACATCTAAGCGAATTTCATCTCTCTATCCCTGTTTGACTTAAAGCCAAGTCTCTTGAATAAAAAATATAATTTGGAGGGTTACTAAAAACAAACCGTGAACGTAGGAAGAAAACTTAAAACATTAATGTTCTTGTCAGGAACATTAACTATAGTAGCTGAGGGAATTATAACTTATCTCATTGTCTTAATTATTGGTATCCCTACAATATTTACTGCCATTTTTTTAGTTATCTTATGGTTAGTACAATGGCTAATAGCCCCTTATCTAGTAGGGAGAAATACGGAAGAAGTAGGTCCTGGTGACCCATTATATGAAATTGTGAGAAAAATAGCTATGGAATCAAAAGTTCCTACTCCTAGAGTCTTTATATCATATGAGGAGTATCCAAATGCCTTTGCATTTGGTAATTATATAACAGGAAAAAGAGTAGCAGTCACTAAACCTTTACTAGATATATTAAACCAAGATGAACTTGAGGCTGTATTAGCACATGAAGTTGGACATATAAAGCATTTGGACGTAGAAATTGGAATGGCACTAGGTCTCATACCTACTATAATAGGATACGTAGGTAACTTTCTACTATTTACAGGTTGGACATTATTATTCTTTGCAGGAGATGAAGTAGAGTTAATTTTAGGGCTTGCTATGCTCGCAATAGGAGGTGTACTATTCGTACTTACTTTCTTATTACAAATATTTGTACTTTGGTTCAATAGATTGAGAGAATCCTTTGCTGATTTTCATTCAGCAACACTTTACAAAGATAAAGCACCTTATCTAGCTACTGCTCTAGCTAAAATTCAGATATATGCACAAAATATTAGAACAGATCCGTTTACAGGAATTATAATAACTGCTCCACCAATAAAGCTAAAGGAGAACGAAAGAGACGCAGAAGAGCTAGTTATGAAATGGTTGCACGAGCATATATCTCCATTCGCAGATATACTGATGACACATCCTCATCCTGCAAAAAGAGTAAAAATGTTGTACAGTATATTACAGTGAACTTAAGGAAATCAGTCTATGGTAGTTTTAGAATGCGTTCGGATTAAAATATTAAAATAACACTGATGGATTATATCAACTAGATCAAGGGACCAAATAACACTAGAAATAACTGTATAAGACGTGGCTTTGCTTGTATCTACTCGTCTTAGCGGAAGGAGCTTTCAGATCACTCAAGACTATGAAAACAAACACCAATCTTCAATATCTAGCTTAAGCTAAGGGGATAAAGACATAAGTGAAACTCAAAGTAAGAAACAGCATAGAATGTCCAATTTCCTAAAAAGAGAAAAACTAGCTGGAGTAGTTAGTCAAGTAGTCATTAGGACTAGAGAATTAATTTCTCACTCCAACTATGATAACTTTTAATTGGTTGATTAGAGTCCCTAGTGACCGGTATGCCTGTAGTCTACTACAACATATATACCGTTAAAAGTGCATATAATAATCTTCCTTGTATTTGATTTGTTAGAGAGTTTGATGAAAGGACACGGCTGACTGAAAATGCTCTTAACTTCTCGGGAAAATCAGGAAAAATAGATCTAGGGCGAGCGAAACATCTAGCCTGTTAACCTCAACTTAAAACTAAACTCAAGTTGGGATAAGGTGACTACGACATCGAAAAGACTAATTTTTAAGTATACCAATCCTTAAGAGCTCTGACCAGCCCATATGGCAGAGAAGTTACTAGAGCCAGTCCAGGGATAAGATTTAGAAGGAAGCTATTAACACCACCGTAATACTTTATTCCATATGCTATTATTGGAAGGTAGAGTAGCCAAAGTGGAGCGTATATTACTCCTAGAACTCTCACTATAAAATAGCTCCCATAGTAAGAATAACCTGTAAGAAACGTGAAATCAACTAACCCATCCCTTATTAGTCTCATATCATACTTGGATCTCCAAAGGTTCCTCTTTGCCTCCTTCAGGGAAGACCTGAAGTCTAGTCTAGCGTGGGTAGAGTTCAAATGAAGACATCTTCCTTCAGTTGGCTCGGCCTTAAAACCTAATTTTTTAAGTTTGGCATAAAGCCATATGTCTTCGTCCCTCTCGTACCTCTCATCGAACTCTATATCCTTAACCTTAGAAGAGAGGGCTGAACACCCTAGGTTGGGATTATTCTCAACTGGAGAGAGCGGTTTCATAATGTCATTAGTCAAATATGCGTAATGCATCCAGGTAAAGTGTACACCACTTCTTATTCTCTCTACTAGTCTCTGGCTCCAATCGTATGGAATAACAACGTCACTATCTAACATGATGATCATGTCGTCTTTTGACAAGGATAACATGACGTTTCTTAATTTAGCCATATTTATTTTTCTCATCCTAGGTCCCTTGATGTATTCGACGGCAAGAGAACTAAGATAATCGCCTAGCTCGGGTCTCTCACTATTATCGTATACCACTACCCTGTCCACCTTCTGTCTTAGGGGCTGAACTTACACTTTCTCTCACCTACTCTAGCCTGTCCCCTGGTCCAACAGGAATTATAATCTCTACCATAAATTAAATTTAGTAAATATGAGGCTAAAAATTGCAGTAATAGCACACGGCATTGGTATGAGTAAGTGATATAGTAGAGAGGGGAGGGTATATAAATCATTTCTCAAAATGCTGGAGGAGAAAGGGGTCGACTACTTCTCAGTAAGTTTTGCGAAGCCCTTAGTTCAAGTAAGGAACCCAGTTTATTTGGTTCCCTTCTCGATCCCCAGATTTGATAAATATCAACGGCTGTTAACATATTTCAGTGCTATAAGGGTCAAGGTTAGTTTGGACGCATTTCTTAACGCGTCTGGAGTTCATATTCCCCTTTCTAATTTCACTAAGCATATAATATATGCAGGAGCTCCCGCAATCTCAGATTTACCTAGCAAATATTCCTCTGGTATCTGGAAGATCTACCTGTTACCCTTTAGGGGAATTCTTTCGTCGTTAAAAGACGAGGCTAAGAAAGCCAGGTTTGTGGCTAACTCCTGGTACTCCGCTCAGGCTTTGTCCAAAGTCTATCAGATAGAGGTTAGGGACGTGGTATATCCACCAGTGGATGTCGAAACTTTCTCAAGTGCATATCATGAGGGAGAAAGGGAAAAGTTCTTCTTGACTGTAGGAAGAATAGAGAGGGGTAAGATGTTGGAGAACGCTGTATTAGTATCCGCTTTATCTAAGGTAAAAGGAGTAATTGTTGGATCTCTCAGAGAAAAAGGGTACTATAACAAGTTATTAAAACTTTCAAGAAGGATAGGTGCGGATATTCACATCTTGACTGATCTTACACCCCAAGAATTGGTTAAGCTCATGAGCAGGGCATCTGTGTATTTCCACCCTACCCTGGGTGAACACTTTGGAATCCCAGATGTTGAGGCAATGTCAGCAGGTCTAGTGCCTGTTGTCCCTGAAGAGAGCGGAGCTAAGGAGGTTGCACCTGAGTTTAAGTATAAAAACGTGGAGGAGGTGAGTAAACTAATCAAGGAAGCAATGGAGGTCGATAGGAGATTCAGGAAAGAACTTCACGAGAGTGCAATCGAGTTCAGTGAAGATAAATTCAGGTCAAGGATGTAGGGGTTCATTGAGAAAGAGTTGACTAGCTAAAAATGAAATGGATTAAGAATTATGGATACGTTAGCTCGATTAATTGATCTTTTCTAGCCAAAGAAGTTTTTAAGTGTGAGAGAAATTCCACTGATTCTTAAGATATCTCTGCCCAAATTAATAGGGGCTAGACTTTTATCATCTTTTTGACTAACTTGTATCAAAAACCCTCCCTTTTACATTCTGTAGTGACTAAAAATCCTTAAAAGCAACTTTATCAACGTGTGTTACAAAACAATAATGTAGTCTACTTATCATTACTGACGCTCAGAATAAGAATAAACTAGAATATTATAAAGACGTCCATGTTAAATATGATTTCATAAGCTTTCAAAGTTGAGGACAAGTTTTGTAAACTCATCTTCCTTGACTAATTGAGTTGACTAATTGAGAAGGGAATTTCCAAGTACTTAACAAAAATATTTTGCTGAGCATCTATTAAATCGATAATTTTATAATAACCTCCTGGTTTATCACTGAAAATTGTAATGATAATAAACCATAATTCCCGTATTCTAGACGAGATTTTCCCCTTCTTTTGATTGGTGAGATATTTTGTAACAGAGAATGAATATATAAGTGTGCGTGAAATATCGCAATAGAATGCCTAACTTTTACGTCTCTTCTAAATTCTATGTAAAAGAGATTAAGGGGAAGTATTACGTCTATGTTATAGAGAAGGGTCAAGACGGTAAGGAAAGGCAGACTTACGTTGGTGCTTTAGATAAGATCATAGAAACTTATATGGGGGTATTAGGGGGAAACCCCTTAATAAAGTGCCGCGGCCGGGATTTGAACCCGGGTCACGGGCTTGAGAGGCCCGCATACTACCGGCGCATTAAGCTTGACCGGGCTGTACTACCGCGGCGAGATATATTAAGCCCAATGAATTAAAAAGATTTACGTTAGGATAGAAATGCAGATTGAGAGGAAGAGTTAGCTATTGGGGGATATAAATAAACCTAATTAAAATGAAATCAAAATGAAAATTCTGCTTCTTAATTTCTTCGATTTTTCTTAAGGAGGATAAATGGTAATACATAAAATAATATTGTTATTATTGTCAGTATTATTCCAAAGGTCATAAGTTGTGGAAATAACGCTTGATTGCCACTTCCAAATACTATAGGTATAGGTCCTATAAGGATAAAACCTCCCACATTACTACTAGTTGTACCTGATACTTGGGGGGATGATAATACTTCTGAAAATGCTATTATTATAGCGCCAATAAATACCAAACCAAGACCTGTTAATATAAGTCTCATGTTCACTTCGATTTCCCCTTATATATTCTTAAGGAGCAAAAAACTTAAATATGTTTCTGTAGACGATATAAAGAGGGTTTTTAAAATTTTTGTATTTTGGGTGGTGAAATGGTAGAACAAAGTAAGGTTCCTTCTTCCTCCCTATGTCCACCTGACAAGATAATATTTGATGAAGAACGTGGAGAATATATTTGTACTGAGACAGGTGAAGTAATAGAAGAAAGAATAATTGATCAAGGTCCTGAGTGGAGGGCATTTACTCCAGAGGAGAAAGAGAAGAGGAGTAGAGTAGGTGGACCTTTAAATCAAACAATTCATGACATGGGAATATCTACTGTTATAGATTGGAAGGACAAAGATGCAATGGGAAGGTCTTTAGACCCTAAGAGGAGATTAGAAGTACTAAGATGGAGAAAATGGCAGATAAGGACAAGGATCCAATCCTCAATAGACAGAAATCTAGCACAAGCTATGAATGAGCTTGAGAGAATTGGTAATTTACTCAATTTGCCTAAAGCAGTTAAGGATGAAGCTGCTCTAATTTACAGAAAAGCCGTAGAGAAAGGATTGGTCAGAGGAAGAAGTATCGAGAGTGTAGTTGCAGCTTCAATTTATGCAGCATGTAGAAGAATGAAAATGGCTAGAACACTAGACGAAATAGCCCAATTCACGAAGGCTAATAGGAAAGAAGTTGCCAGATGTTATAGGCTAATACTGAGAGAATTAGATATAGAAGTACCAGTTAGTGATCCTAAGGATTACGTTACTAGAATAGGTACTCTGTTAAGTTTAAGTGGTATAACAATGAAGCATGCTGCAGAGATAATAGAAAAGGCTAAGAATTCAGGATTAACTGCTGGTAAAGATCCTGCGGGACTAGCGGCTGCTGCAATTTATATAGCAGCATTACTGAATGACGAAAGAAGAACGCAGAAGGAAATTGCACAGGTAGCCGGCGTAACAGAAGTTACGGTTAGGAACAGATATAAAGAATTAACGCAAGAATTAAAGATACAGATTCCAAGTCAATAAGCGTAATAAATAATTCCCTTTAAACTAGACCTTTTATTTGTCCTAAGTTATAAACTATCTGTATATAAGAATATTTCTTACCTCCTTTTCATTTTTATTCTATTACAAGAATATTTGATTCAGGAAATCCCATTTTAATTAACAGCTCTTTAACTCTATCCCTATGATCTCCCTGTAGTTCAATTTTCCCATTCTTAACAGTTCCTCCTGCAGCTAACTTTGATTTTAGTTCTGACGCTATTTTCTTTAATTCAGTTTCATCATTTGATATTCCCTCTACAATAGTTACCTCTTTCCCGTATCTTCTTTTTTCAACCTTTATTTTTATAAATTGTTCCTCTTTTGTTAATTGCTCACATATATCTGGTGGCAATCCTCCACATAGATCAGACATTTTCCAAGAAAATTTATGACAATGGGATTTTTCAACTTTTCTACCAAATAGTTAGGTTTAATACCCCTTACAAAAGTATAACAAAATATGGCAAAGTACAGATGTGGAAAGTGTTGGAAAGAATTAGATGACGACCAGCTAAAGACACTTCCTGGCGTAAGATGTCCATATTGCGGTTACAGAATAATCTATATGGTTAGAAAACCTACCGTTAAGATAGTGAAAGCGATTTAAATATTATAGATGCTGTTTCAAGTATAAATCTAGATGCTAAGACACTAGTTATGTTGGATGGATCGTGAGGTGGCGATATTTCCACCACATCAAACCCAACAATTCTTTTATCTATAATCATATTAACTATTTCTAGAACTGTAGTAGGATCTAATCCTTCAGGCTCTGGCGTCGCCACTCCTGGAGCGTATGCAGGATCGATTCCGTCCATATCATAAGTTAAGTATATCCTCTTACATTCCGTTAATCCCCTTTTTACCTTTTCAGCAGTACCTCTAATTCCTAATAAATTGATTTGCCTTGGATTTAGATACATTATACCCTTTTGGTTTGCGTATTCGAGTTCCTCCTTAGATACTGCTCTGGTACCTAGCTCAATAATCTTTACTCCCCTTTCGGAAATCCTTCTCATTACGCAAGCGTGATCGTACTTATAACCCATATACTCGTCCCTAAGATCAAGATGAGCATCGATACTTAATACACAATCTGCATTTGTTCCTTCAGTTGTACCTACTGTTATACTATGCTCTCCACCTATGCTTATAACAATTTTCCCCTTCTCAGAGAAGTAAGAAACTACGTCTTTTATGCGTTTTATATTTTCTTCCACATTTGATGGATGCATAACAATGTCTCCTACATCACTAAATCCTATTTCACCCATATCTATTCCAGTTCTCATGGAATAAAATTCTATATATTGCGCAACTTCTCTGATTACTGAGGGAGCGAATCTGGAGCCTGGTCTAAAACTGCTTGTAATATCTAGTGGTATCCCTACTATTACAAAAGGAGATGTAGTTTTATTGAAACCTGCAAACTGCCTTGAATTCTCGTTGAGGTACAAAAGCCTTGAATCGACCATAATAGAAGTTTTTTATCCTCTTTAATATGCTTAATCTTGTATGCCTGATCTACAAACAAAGGTTATCGAGCTTGCCAGAAGAAGAGGAATTTTTTGGCCTTCATATGAGATATATGGAGGCGTAGCTGGACTATATGACATAGGTCCTATAGGGGTTAGAATAAAAAATAAGATAGTAGACCTTTGGAGAAAGCATTTTATCAAAGACAATTCTGACTTCGTTGTAGAAATAGATACACCAGCTTTAACGCCGTATAAAGTACTAGAAGCCAGTGGCCATGTGGATAATTTCACTGATCCAGTGGTTGAATGTAATTCATGCCACAATGTATATAGAGCAGATCATTTGGTGGAAGAAATAGCCAAGGTCACAACTGAAGGTCTTCCTCCTTCTGAGTTAGACAAAATAATTAGAGAGAAAGGAATAAAATGTCCTAAATGTGGTGGCGAGCTTGGAGAAGTTAGACTATTCAACCTATTATTTGAAACCAGAATAGGCCCTTATTCCACAAATAAAGCATTTTTAAGACCAGAGACAGCTCAAGGAATGTTTACATCGTTTAAGAGAGTATATGAAGCATTTAGACAGAAGTTACCAATAGGTATTGCACAAATCGGAAAAGTAGGTAGAAATGAGATCTCCCCCCGACAAGGACTCATAAGAATGAGAGAATTTACTATAATGGAAGTTGAATTCTTCTTTGATCCAACTTCAGACGTAGAACCTCCCTTAGATAGATTATATGATCTAGAAATTAATATTCTCAGAGGGGACGACAAAGCAAGAGGCGAAGAAAAATATACAAAATACAAGTTCAGTGAAATAGTTAATGAGAAAATAGTTATCAACAAATGGATGGCTTATTGGATGGGTGTTGCCTCAAATTTTGTTAATTCACTAGGCATTTCGTCATTTTACTTTGAGGAAAAGCTACCACATGAAAGAGCACATTATTCTAAACAAACCTTTGACCAGATAGTAGTTATCGATAACGTAAAAGTTGAAATCTCGGGTCATGCGTATAGATCTGATTATGACTTATCAAGACATTCAACCTATAGTGGACAAGATTTGAGTATTTTTAAGAAATTTGATACACCCAAAATTGTTAAGAAGAAAACATTAATATTAAACAAGGACTTAGTTACAAAAGAAGGGAGAGATTTCAATAAAACAATCATGGAAATAATAAATACTAAAACCGTTGAAGAAATAGAAAGAATGATACTTAATAAAGAGAAAGTTCTAGGTAAAGACATAGATATGTATGTGAAAATAGTTGAAAGGGAAGAGAAAATTAGCGGTGAACGTGTTATCCCTCATGTTATTGAACCTTCATTTGGTGTTGAGAGATGCCTTTATCTAACACTCCTTAACTCCTATATGGAAAAAGATGGTAGGATTATACTCTCACTTCCAAAGAGACTTTCACCATATGATATAGCTATATTTCCGCTTCTTGAAAAGGATGAACTGATAAAGAAAGCTAGAGAAATTTACGATTCGTTAAAGGAAAAATACGATATAATCTTCGATGACAGTGGTAGTATCGGAAAAAGATACGCCAGAGTTGATGAAATCGGTGTGCCCTACTCAATTACCGTAGATCCTATGACATTGACTGATAATACTGTAACAATAAGAGATAGGGATAGTTGGCAACAAATAAGGGTAAATATAACTGACTTAATGAACGTATTAGATAGGTTATTTAAAGGTGAAGATTTTAATAAGCTAGGCAAAGTAGTTAGTAACAATGAGTAAGGAAGACACTGATAAGGAGGAAGTAGAGGAGAAAAATAAGAAAGTAGATATAAAGTCGCTTGTGAATATAATTCCTCCTGCATCTTCATTAAGAAAAGAGAAGACTGAAGTGAAGGAAAAAAGAGTAAAAATTAGAAAGAAGACTGAGGTTGATGCTGGAACAGTTATTATATCATCAAAGTTAGCAAATGAAATAAATGCTAAAGATGAAATAGAGATTTCTGTTAAAGGAAGAAGAAATAAGTTCAAGATAATTATTCAAGATAATGTTCCAGCCATAGAGATTTGGAGTAATAGTGAAGATATGCTGAAATTGGGATTAGAGGATAATAGTACAGTAAGTGTGAGGTCATCTAAATGAGCCAAAGCGATATTGAGGTTGGAAGAGTATTATTATATTTCGAGAGAGTAATAGAAGAACATAACAACACATTAGATAAATTAGAAAATTATGCACAGATACCAGAAGTGGACACAGAAAAAATAGATGTCCTTATAAAGAGGCTAAGAAGGACAAGGAAGGAAATCCTTCAAGGAATAGAAACCATATCAAATTATGTGGAAAATGTTAAAGATACTAAGCTAAAAGAGGAAGCTCTAGGCTTAATAAATTACTTCTATGTAGTAGGTCTTGAGGACGAAGAAAATGTCCTGAGAACGCTTAAAGAAAGAAGTGCTTCTACTGATCAGAATATAGACAAAGACATCGAAACAATATCAAAAATCAGGGGCTTAATACTAAAATTCATTTATTAACCATTAATCAAAACTACTGAGTGAATGAGTTTACCAGAAGTCTCAATCGAAGAACAATTACAGTATATAGCCAACCAGATATTAGACCAACTGAGGATATTATATCAACAATTTACCGAGAACAACGCTAACCATACTCAAGTCTATTCGAAAATAGACGGAATAAAATCGTCCGTAGAAGATTTGAAATATAAGTTGGGAGAATATATATTTAGAGTAGCAGAAGGGATAAATAACAAAGAATTATACTTAGATATTTTAAGTGATTTTGAGAAAATATCACAAAATATAAGCGCAGCGTCTTATAGATTTGGAGTTTTAAATAACGTAATTAAAGTGTATGATAATGTACTTCAAAATCTAAGTATTACAATAACAGAAAAATTGATTGCAGCATTAATGAATACTATAGAAGCCATACGCTTGTTATCAGTAAGTTCAAAAAAAGCATCAGAGAAAGCTAGAAATGTAATTAAAATCGAGGAAGAGGTAGATGACCTGTATAGGAATTTTGAGGTTAAACTTTTCGAAAGAGAACAAAGTGGTATTGCTTATATTTTACTTACTAAGGATGTTGCAGATAGGTTGGAAGATTGCGCAGATCTACTACGAAATGTGGCAAATAGTATACTTTATATAAGCTTTCTAAGAGAATAGGATGATTCAATGATCCAAGGGGAAATATTAGGAGATAAAGTGCTAATTAATGATGTAGAGAAAGCTAAAGAAATATATAAGTTGGGATATTACGGCAAACCATTAGACATAACAAAGCCTAAAAGCCCTGAAGACATAAAAAAACCTCTCATTCTATCTCTTATAGAAGCCCTGTATCTCTCAAAGAAGAAAATTATAGAGGTTGTGAGAGATGGTAAAGTGATCGATGACGCACTCTTATACAAAATCGGGATGGAGAATATACCCAGGTTTCAATTACTATATACTGTCTATGAGGACTTAAGAGAGAAGAAGTTTGTGGTCAGGTCGGGGATGAAGTATGGTGCTGATTTTGCAATTTATACGGTTGCGCCGGGTCTTGAACATGCACCGTATCTTGTAATAGCAATAGACGAAGAACAAGAGATTTCACCGAATGAAATTCTAGGTTTCGGAAGGGTTTCGCATAGTACTAGAAAAAATTTAATACTATCTATTGTGAATCAAAGGAATAGGAGCATAAGGTACATAATGTTTAAATGGTTGAAATTATAAAATTATTATGAAGTAGCAGAGATTTCATGGGTGATATAAGGTTTGGTGATTAGAGATAATGCCCCCAAGCACGAAAGGACTGACTTTGGGCTACAGGAACCTAAACCTACACCTTTAGGTGAAAAGTGTAACTACCTTTGCCCATTTTTCAGATGTAATAAAAAAGCGTTAAGTATACAGAAGAAATACATTAAAGGTACACCACAGAAGATTGGATATTGTATGTGGGTTGGAGACGTATGTATTACCGGAGAATGCCAATATGCTTATTGTGAAAAGAGAGCTTTGTTACCTGGAAACAAATGTGCTTTCGCAGTCAGTAAGAAGAATGGTGAAAATGAGGATATGGAAAAGGAACTAAGAAAGAACAATGACTATGATAGTAAAGTCAAAGAACTACTATCTAAGAAACTTGGTCGCAAGGACGTTGATCTGTTTTAGAAGAAGTATCCCAATGTTTATACAAATTATTCTCTATTCCAAGCATATCTAAGATTTTTCCCACTACAAAATTCACTAAATCATCGAAAGTTTTTGGATTATGGTAAAATCCGGGTGATGCAGGCAATACTATTGCACCTGCATTAGTTACCCTTAAAGCGTTCCTTAGCTCTACAGCCCCTAGGGGAGTCTCTCTCAAAACTAATACCAATTTACCCTTAATTCGTAGAAAGTTTAAAGCTGTACGAGATATTAAATTAGAAGATAAACCGTTAGATATTTCTGCAAGAGTCTTAATGCTACAGGGAACTACAACCATTCCCAGAGATTTAACCACATGACTAGAACTTGAGGGTGGAGCGTCTATTTCTTCCTCCCTATATATTTTACCGTCTACAAATTTACTAATTGTAGAAACTAAATCTAAACCACATTCTTTTTCCGCTACTTTTATAGCACCATTCGAGATAATAATTTCTTGATTATAGCCTAAATCATTTAAAGTTTTTACTGTTCTTATACCATAAATTACTCCACTAGCACCTGATATGCCTACTACAACATTCCTCCTTTTTTCTTTGCTCCTCTCTGTTGTTCTTGACTCTTCAGCCAATCTCTCACCCACATATTGTAACACTGCCTGCTACAAAAAACCCATGGTTTGTTATTACAACAAGTCTTGACCACAATAGGTTCATTATTTATGACTTTACCGCACCAACTGCACCTTACGGCTGTTATATTCGTATTTAATTGCATTGGCATAACTATTACTCTTCAAATAGGTTAATAAGTATGATATAAAAATACATATAAGTGAGTTTATAACCTATTTAATTGATAAGACATGTCAGATTCAATCAAAATCAAAGCAATAGATGAAGTGAAAATTAGCAGGTATATTATAAAGCAAACAATGGAAGATTGGATGAACTTTGTTGAAAATGATGTAGTTATTGTAGGAGCAGGACCGGCTGGTATGAGTGCAGCATATTACTTAGCAAAACATGGTTTGAAGACATTAGTTTTCGAAAGAAGGTTAAGCTTTGGTGGAGGTATAGGAGGAGGTGCCATGCTCTTTCATAAATTAGTGATTGAGAGTCCTGCTGATGAAGTATTAAAAGAAATGAATATAAGACTAGAAAAAGTTGAAGATGGAGTTTATATCGTAGATTCAGCAGAATTTATGGCAAAACTAGCTGCATCTGCAATTGATGCTGGGGCAAAAATTATACATGGAGTTACTGTAGATGATGTAATATTTAGAGAAAATCCACTTAGAGTTGCAGGTGTTGCAGTAGAATGGACAGCAACGCAAATGGCTGGACTCCATGTTGACCCGGTGTTTATATCAGCTAAAGCTGTTGTTGATGCCACAGGTCATGACGCAGAGGTTGTTGCAGTAGCTTCAAGAAAGATACCAGAGTTAGGAATAGTTATTCCAGGTGAAAGATCTGCTTATAGTGAAATGGCTGAAAAACTTACTGTAGAACAAACAGGTGTAGTTGCTCCTGGACTCTATGTTGCAGGTATGTCAGTAACCGAAGTTAGAGGTTTACCTAGAATGGGTCCAATATTCGGTTCCATGGTTCTGTCAGGTAAAAAAGTTGCTGAAGATATTATAAAGGATCTCCGTAACTCTTAAAGTCTATTTCCTATTTTTATTATCCGATGTCTCAACAAATCAAAATTAAGGTCTCAGATAAGGTTGAAGGTATAGTTGAAAGAGATATTCAAAATAATGTTGCCAACAGAAGAGAACTATACATTAAACTCTTTCACATAGGTTCTGGAACTCCATCAAGGAAAGAGCTAGTGAAAGCTATAGCCTCTACATTTAGTACAACTGAGGATCTTGTGGTAATAAAAAAGGTATTTACAAACTATGGATCTGGAATAAGTTATGCAAGAGTGAATGTATACAAAGATAAGGATAGTCTCCAAAAACTTGAACCGCAATATTTAATAGGAAGAGATACTGGGCAAAAGATAAAGAAGGGTGGTAAGAGTGCCCAAAAACAACAATGAAAATCAATCTAAAGCTGTAGTAAGAACTTATTATGAAATAGAACAAGATTCAATAAAGCTAAAGAATAAAAAATGTCCTAGATGCGGTAGTATCATGGCTCATCACATGAAGCCTTTGGAGCGATGGGCATGCGGTAAATGTGGCTATACCGAATTTATAGGTAAATCCAGATGATAATATTAGGAATAGAGAGTACGGCTCATACTTTTGGTGTAGGTATAGTCAAAGAAGAAAACAATAATATCAAATTTTTAGCTAATGTTAAGGATACTTACATACCGCCACAAGGTGGTATGAAACCATCAGAGTTAGCTAGACATCATGTTGAACAAGCACCTATTATAGTGAAGAAAGCTTTACATGAAGCCAAAGTAAATATGAAAGATATAGATGGCATAGCGGTAGCTTTAGGTCCAGGTATAGGTCCTGCATTGAGAGTAGGTGCTACGGTTGCTAGAGCATTAGCTTTATCTTTCAATAAGAAACTTATCCCTGTAAATCACGGAATAGCTCACATAGAAATTGGTATATACTCTACGAATGCAAAAGATCCTCTTATCCTATATCTTTCAGGAGGAAACACTATAATCTCTATCTTCTTTGATAGAAAATATAGAGTTTTCGGAGAAACACTAGACATCGCATTAGGTAATATGATCGACGTATTTGTGAGAGAAGCTGGACTTGCTCCTCCCTATGTTGTAAATGGTGTTCACCAAATAGATATTTGTGCAGACAAAGGTAGGGAGTATGTTGAACTACCATACATAGTGAAAGGACAAGATATGTCTTATTCAGGTTTACTAACTGCAGCCCTAAAGCTGCTAAACAAGAGAAATTTACCAGATATCTGCTATAGTGTCAGAGAAATAGCTTTTGACATGCTATTGGAGGCTACCGAGAGAGCAATGGCTCTTACGGGAAAAAATGAAATTCTAGTAGTGGGTGGTGTTGCAGCTAGTGTTAGTCTAAAGAGTAAACTTGAGAAATTAGCTGCTGATAGGGGGGCTGAGCTAAAAATAGTTCCTTCACAATATTCCGGTGATAATGGTGCAATGATAGCTTATACAGGATTATTGGCGGCTAAACACAGAGTATTTATACCTATAGAAAAGTCCATAATAAGACCAAGGTGGAGAATAGATAAAGTTGATATATCATGGAGATAGTCAGAGAGATAAAAAGAGGAGCGGAAGCTATAATATATGAAGGGTATTTTGCAGGCATACATGCTGTGTTTAAAAAAAGGATAAAAAAGAGTTATAGAAACGATATTGTTGATAGAGCCATTAATGAGAGCAGAACCAAATTGGAAGCTAAAATGATATACTCAGCTCTAAAATCTGGGGTAAATGTACCAGCAATACTTTTGGTTGATCCTATACAATTCCTGATAGTAATGGAATATATAGAGGGTACTACACTAAGGGATATATTTAATCAAGGAAGAAACTTAAGGGAGTTAGGAAAAGAAATGGGCTTAATGATATCTCTTCTTCATAAGGCTAATATAATCCACGGAGATCTAACTACGACAAATATGATATACACAGATGAAGGATTATTTCTAATTGATTTCGGACTTGCTAAGAAAAGTAATGATATTGAGGATTTTGCAACAGATATTCATGTTTTATTGAGATCCCTAGAAAGTGTTCACAGTCATTTTAAAGATGAAATATTTGAAGGATTCAAGGAAGGATACTCTACCATGATGGACTCAGATAAAGTTATAGAAAAAATGAAGGAGATTAGAATGAGGGGAAGATACGTTGAAGAAAGAAGAAAAAAGAGAGATAATACTAGTCACGTCCAATGAGAATAAGTTCAAAGAAATGAATAGTATGGCTCAGAATTCTAACGTCTCACTAATATGGTTTAACATACCTAAGGTGGAGATTCAGGCTGATTCGCTAGAGGAGATTGTTAAATTTTCAGCAATTATAGCGTATAATCAAATCAATAGACCTTTGATTGTAGAAGATAGTGGATTATTTATAGAGGCTTTAAACGGATTTCCAGGACCTTATAGTAATTACGTCAGAAGAAAGATAGGGATGGAGGGGATTATTAGATTATTAGAAGGGGAAAAAAATAGAAAAGCATACTTCTCAACTGTATTAGCTTATGTTGATAGTACTCAACTAAAATTATTTGAGGGTAGAGTATATGGTAGTATTAGTACTGAAATAAGAGGAACCAAAGGGTTTGGATATGATCCTATATTTATACCAGATGGAGTAAACCTAACTTTTGGAGAAATGAGCACAGAAGAGAAGAATAAGTATTCCCATAGAGCTATAGCATTTAGAAAATTTATAGAATATTTAGCTACTTATACTGTTTAGTCTCCTCAATACTCTCGTCGTTTAAATCTCTATAATTTTGTATTGAGTAAGAATACAGATAATCGTATTCTGTTTCGGTTAATTCTTCCAAATTTTCAACTTTTGCAAATTCTTCTAATTCACTAATAGATGCTATATTGGGAATTACTGAGGTAACTCTCCTATTATATAAAATGAACTTAAGTGCTAATTCAGCTAGAGTCATTTGTTTAGACCTTGCAAATGATATAAGGTCTCTTGATCTTTCAATTGCTTTATTTATCCAGTTTATATCCTTATATCTTCTATGAAATTTAGGAACATTATATATAGGCCACTTGGATTCATTTAAAGCGTCTGATGCATGAGGAACTCTAACAAAATGGGCTATGTCATAGTTCAAGAACTCGATTCCTGGTCTTAGTTCAATTAAGTTGTATATATATTCAAGAGAGCCATATCCCATTTTTATTGCCTCTAATCCTTCCTCACCCCATCCCAATGTTGGACCTAAAGCTACACCTATAACCCGTGCTTTACCGTCCTTCCTCAGGCTATCCAAAAAGTCGTACAGTTTTTTATTCCTTATATCATTTATTTTAGGGTTGTGAATCATAAGTATATCAACATAGTCTGTGTTCAAACGTTCAAGGCTTTTTTCAAAAGCAAATGATAGATAATCAAGACTGTAGTTTCGAGGGTATTTCCCATTTACCGAGTTATGATAGAAGTCTAATCCTATTTTAGTTAAAATCACTACTCTATCTCGCTTAGACGAGAATACTTTAGCTAAAATCCTTTCTCCTAATCCTTCTCCGTATACATCGGCAGTATCATAAAAGTTAATCCCTAATTCAAAAGCACGTCTTAGTATGTCTTCAGCCTTATTAACGTCAGCACCCCATTCTTTCGTCACCAAACTCCAAAGCCCAATCCCTAGCTCAGAAATCTCGATCCCTGTATTACTTATAGTTCTTGTTCTCATGCTAATACCCTTCGCATTACTGATTTCTTTTTTGAAAGTAAAAAGATTAGTGTATACAATGCTGGTAAAAGTACCACAAAGAGTTTTTGAGACAATTATATCAGAATTGAAGTCAAAAGTTTACGATTATAATGATAGTATAAAGGACTTTGGAGTATATCTAAAGCCTTATCATTTAGTTTACAAGAACGATAGGAAGTACATTTACATTGGTAAATACTGGTACAAATTGGAAAAGAATAAAGGTAAACTTAGATGGATTTATCTAGGCAGGGAGAAACCATATCCAAATATGCCAGATCCACCTAACATACCTGATTATACAATAGTTAGAAATAAAGATGGTGAATATATAATAGATTCAAAAATTTTAGACTATATCAAATGAGAGTTGGTTCTTTATCTTGTCGTTTATTTTAAGAGCTATACCATTTAGTATTGTTACTAGATCCTCATAATCTAATTTTGTTAACTCCGCAATTGCCAAAATAGACACTACAGATGGTGAATTCATAAATGCGTTTATTGAAGCGTTTCGAGCAAGAACTCTAGCAGCACGTTTAAATGAGGCTAATAAATCATAAGGATTACCTAAGGTGAGAAGTTTTGCATAACTCGTTCTGCTCAATATATTACTAAGTTCATCTGGTCTAGCCATGTTAATTATATCTCTAATTATATCTGATGAAATTTTACATATAGACCTCTCCTGCTCCTTTAACGTGAATGCAAGGGAAACTGCGACATAGTCAACATAGCCACATATAATCTCTTGTGCCTTCATCCTCGCATCTCCGGTTATATTACTAATAATTTGATATAATCGATCGATGAAATAGTATTCTAAGTAGGAATTTATCCGAGATGGCGTTTTATTCCCTGCTTTATCTAGAGAAAATCTAAGAGCCTCCTTATAGGTTCCTTTCACAGTAGAAACTACATCCTCTAATGATTGTGGTCTTACATCAACAAGCTCCTTTAAGTACCTAACATTTACGCCATCTTTCTTGCCTAGAATACTAGCCGATATTACAGCTTCTATATCCTCCATAGTTAGTATAAATTCGTACAAATCCAAAATTTGAGCAGCCACCTTAGAGTTTAATGTATATTGTTTCAATGTTGCAACAGTTTTTACTGCCTTATCCCTCAATAAATTTTCCGCATCCTCTAACTTTGAGGGAATCTCTGGAATTAGACCTTTATCTTTAAGTATTGTAACAGCATCTTTCCAGTTCTTAGTGTCTAATAGCTCTAATACTGTGGATTTGGTTAGAGTATTAGCTTTGTATACCCTAGCTAATGCTGTTATATATACGTTTGTACTCATTTATAAGCCTCCAGAAGTTTTGATATAACAAAATCTACAGCCTTATCTAGATTAGCTTCTGCTAACTGCTTTATTTTATTAATCTCCTTACTTCTCTCTTCACCATATTTTAATCTAAGTTTATTTGCTTCTTCTGCATACTTCCTTTCCAACTCAGCAGAAATATTGGTTACGTATTCTTCTGCTACGGATTTCAATTTTTGGGTAAGACTTTCAGAAAGTAAAATAAGTTTCTTTCCGTCTTCAGCGATCTTTTTCTCTATCTCTTTCAGATTAGTTTCATACTTAACTACGGCGTCCGCATAAACTTTAATCTTTGAAGACATCTTGGTATGAATTAATATTAACTCACTTTTATTCGTTTTCTTCCTCTAATTATATATCCAGTATGGATTACTCCTATATTTCTTGGTCTAACAGCATTCTCCTTCATTTGATACTCCCTTATTATTAACTCCTCCGCATGAACGTCTACGAAATCAGTTAGTGATGGTATTACTTTTTCTATTTGATTTACAGTGGGAACAAATATGATTAAGGATCCAGAGGGCTTCAGTGCTTTTCTCACAGTCTCCATTGCATTCCAAGGGTCTGGCATATCTAAGAATATTGCATCTACATTGACCTCTTCTATACCTTCCCTTATATCCTTTAACTTAAATATTATTCTATCTGAGAGTCCTAAATAGGACGCATTCCTTTTGGCAATATCTTGCATATCTTCCCTAACGTCATAAGTTACGATTTTTGTCGAATTACCTAAAAAATATGCAAGTGAAAGAGTAAGGAATCCTGAACCTGTTCCTGCTTCCACAACAGTACTCCCTGGTTGAACGCCTGAAGAGTAGATTATATATCCTATATCTTTTGGATACAATACTTGTGATAGTCTTTTCAATCCTCTGTATAGATCTATAGGCGTTGGCTTCAGTAAATATGCCTTAATCCCAGTTGAAAGCAGTATTTCTGAACCATATTCTAAGCCTATTAATTTACCTAGATCAATGTAGCCCTTATCTGTACTAAAAACCTTGTTTTGGATTAGCTTAACTAAATATATTCTTTTTGGATCAACCCATATTACTACAGGATCTCCTTCATTTAATGGCATTGGGAAGAATATACTAGGAGTATAATTTAAAATCAGTTCTGATGTCTTATTTCACTGATCAAAAATACCAGCTTTCATCACTTACTATCACTTACCCATAGTTCCTTCCTTATAAAATCATTTAATGCAAGTCTTATAACTTCACTTCTAGATGTATACCTTCCCGTGTTTACCAACTCGTCTATGGCTTCTAGGAATTGCTCCGGAAGCTTTACTGTAATTATTCTCATCCTATATCGTATATATCACTTTGAAACGCTTACATTTTTAAGCGTTTTTCCCTAAATTCTCATACTGACCCCATAAATATTGAAAATAAACCTTTCCTATGTCTATGAAATAAACATGATTTGAATATAGCCCATATAACGATTCCTCAGATGACTTTATGATAAGTAAGATACCCTTATCCGTGATAAGACCACTGCCAAACATTGAATTAACATATTTCTTTTGAATGACTTGTGGCAACTCTATCTTTATATTATCTACCAAAATAACCTTGACGTCACTCCTATATGAATTGCTCTCCAACAATTTCACTATATGATCATTTAATATTCCGTCAAACGATAGTGCAAAATAGTAAATATTGGATGGTTCTGCTAATAATTGGGTAATCATATTAGGTAAATTCTCTGAGGACACTGATATGACGTTATATAGTGACGTCGTTGAAGAAAATAATATACTCATTGGAATGATCAATTCTCTCTCTATTCTTTCCACCATATCCATGATATTTCTCTTTACACTAACCCAGACATCCGTTACTGGATTAGCTGAATAAAGAGATGGCTTTTTTCCCACTCTCTTTATCCATCCCCTAGCCTCTAATTTAGATAGAACAGTATATACTTTAGTGTACGATATATTCATGTTGTTGGAAACGTCTTTAGCTGTCATTTTTCCGTTAACTAAAAGAAGGAAATACACTTTTAGCTCATTTCTACTTATACCGAAGACAGATCCTATCTTACCTATTCTTCCTATTATTTCATCTACTGAAATCTGTTTACTCATGAGAAACGTTTAATAGTTTAAAGGATTAAAGTATTAGCTGGTGTAAGTAATGGGCGGAGCAAGTAAAAAGCCAATCGGTACAATAGAAAAAAGAGTAAAGAAAATGGAGGAAGAACAGCAGAAAAAAGGACAGAAAAGAGCCACTTCAAAGACAGGTAAAGAAATAACATCTAAATCTATAACGATAGACAAAGATACTGTATCCAAAGTACAAGAGGAATTAAAGAAAGAGAAAATTATAACACCGTATGCGCTGGCAAGCAAAATAAATGTGACAATTAGTGTAGCTAAAAAGATTCTTGAGGAACTAGAAAGACAAGGGATGCTTGCGAAAGTTACAAAAAACAGAAGAATTGTAGTTTATCAATTAAATTCTTAAAAATTATTTGTTTTACTTAGTTATCTTCTATCTTTTCTTTATCTACAATCCTCTTTCTTTCTACACCTTTCATTTTCTTGGCGTTTTTACAAAGACCTAATATAATATTTTCTAAATTACCTACTTTACCTAATTTATCCTGACTCCCGCTCTCCTGTAGAAGCACTGTTGTCTCGACGTATAATACAGTATCATCTTCTTCAGCTTGCTTGTACACTAATGAGTTCACACTGGTAACAAAAGTTGGCGAACTACCTATAATATCTCCATTTTCGTCCTCTATCATTTCACCAACTAAAATATACGGTATTTCGTTTTCTAGAGTTCTTGATATAGCTACATGTTTAATAATGTCACTACTGTTGTTCTTTGAATATGCCTTAATTGAGCCAATAACAGCAACACTGCTTCCTAACGCCAAAATTCTATTTATTTCTGGCGAAAACAAATCGTCTTCTGATATAATTCCGTATCGCTTGTCTAATGACAAGAACATTGGCTCTTTTCCTGAAGATATTCCTAGCCTCGTATCTTTCTCGGATATTATGACTTTACGATATTTACCTATTATTTCACCTTGAGGTGAAATAATTAGACTGGTAAGAAATATTTTTGGACCGGCTTGCTCTAAAATTGGACCAGCCATTAAGTGAACTTCTCCCTCCATCGCTAAATTAATTAGCATTTCACTTATAGAACCTGGAATCTTCTCAGCTAAATTTCGTATTACACTACGAGATTTCTTCTCGTTTTCATAGACCTCAAAAAGATTCCCTATAGGAAATAATGAGGGAAGGACTACCAGTTTAGCTCCTTTCTCTTTAGCCACTTTTATTAGTCTACGAGCTTTCTCGATGTTAGCTTTTCTACTAGCTTCTTTTAATCTTAAATGAAGTAAACCTATGAGCATTTTTTCACCGTATTTCGTTTATTTCTTCATAAACTTGCTTCAACACTTCTTCATATTTTTCTTGACCCGCCTCAACCATATCCATCAACTGTAACAATTTTCTTGTTCTATCCTCTGAAACAAATCTACCGTAATTTTCATTTAAATACTTATTGACCTCTACGCCTAGCCTTGTTGGTATTAATTTTTTAGTTTTAAGACTTTCTAAGACATAACCTCTTCTAAGAATAGTACCTATAATTGTTGCATAAGTACTAGGTCTGCCGATCTTTTTATTCTTCATCTCCATAACTAAATCTGCCTGAGTATATAAATTAACTGTGCTTTTGATAAACGAATTGGAAATTTCAATTGAAAACTCTGCTGGTATTGAACGACCAAGTTCCCTCAACCTCTCTGCAACGGACCTTGATACATTCCTTACGGGTACATATGCAAATTTAGAGATTTCAGTATCGATACCGGGCAAAGTAATCCCCGTTATAACTTCTATTATATTTTGATTACTATTTATTTTTTCTTTCTTATTTTCGCCATATAATTCTATTTTAACAATTTCTTTGCGAACTTTTAAAGGAATTATTTGACTAGAAATAAATCGTCTAAATATTATATCATAGACTTTGAAATGATTATTAGTTAATTTTTTCGCTAACTCTAACTCACCCTCCTCTATTAACAATCTTAGTTGTTCTACATCGATAGGTTTAGTTGGTCTAATCCCTTCATGAGCTCCGCCGTCTCCCCAACTTCTTGGTTTAAAAATATTAGTGTACTTATTGCCAAGAACATCTTTCAAATAGTTCTCTGCTACACTAATTCCAGTATTTGATATCCTGTTACTATCAGTTCTATGATAAGTTATAAGTCCAAGTTCAAAAAGATCTTGAGCAATTCTCATGGTCTCTGGTGCAGAAAGACCAAAGAAATTGTTAGATTCAGAAAGTAATGTATCTGTGGTATATGGCGGTAGAGGACCAAACTCTTCCTCCAATTGATTAATATCATTAAAAACTACAACAATTTTACTATTCTTTCTAACACCATCTTGCTTAGGTACGTAGATAACTATATCTTGCAACTGGTCTATCTTTCCATAATATACCCTACTCTTATTTCTCTGATATTCGGTGTACCTGCCAACTATCCAGCTTAAGACAGGAGTTTGAACCCTGCCTGCACTCAGATTCTTATTTTCATTACAGTTAAGCTGTTTATTCGATGATAGAGATTTACAATATTCAGGCCAAAACCTAGTCTGTAATATTGACGATAGTTTAAACCCTATCCATCTATCCTCGATTCTTCTTACCAATTGTGATTTAACTAAATTTACGTTAAATTCTCTAGGCTGATTAATAGCTTGTAATATAGCTTTTCTGGTTACTTCATGAAATTCAGCTCTCCTGATATTACTGTTGTAAGGTCTTAAAGCTAAATACAGATCCCATGCTATTTTCTCACCTTCTGTATCAGGATCAGTGCCTATTAACACCTCGTCAGCCTCTACGGCTAAATTCCTTAAAACGTTTATAGATTTCAAACTATCGTAGCGCACCTTTGTTGTCATACACCTAGGACACTTATTTGATTCAAAGAAATCGGTAAACTGATGATTGTTTTCACACTTCTTTATACTATTATATATAGGAATGAAGACTAAAGAGGAATTCTGTTTCATTATATCTACTCCATAAATACCCATGTCCTGAGTCGTTAAGTCGTAAACATGACCACCAGATGCTGTAACCATGAGAACTTTATCACCTAGCACTGTCTCATATACTCTCATATTTCCAATTTGCCTAATACTAGGTCTTGAAAAGAAACTGGATATAGTTTTAGCTTTATTGGGAGATTCTACAACTAGAAGAACAGTCTTAACTTTTTGCAGTGCAGGCGCCACATTACCCTCATTTTTCAGTTTCGATATCTCATTCCTCTCTTCATTAATTTTTGAAATTAGATACTTTATTTCCACGTCTCCTGCTGTCCACTTTTCAACATCTAATTCTCGCCATTGTATATCATCTAATATATATTGCAACTTTTTATTTAGAAGTCTAAACAAATTAAAATCATCGACTAATAGAACAGATAGACCAGTGGTAACATCTCCTGCATATATCCTGGACGTTCTTCCGCTAGCCTGAACATAGGTAAGATAGTCTGGAATTAATATGTCATTATCAGGAGATAATACGAAATCGCCTATCTCGCTTATTCTCTTCAGGACATTTTGATTACTAAGATACTTATTCAACAAATCATATGCTTTAAGTAATATATTATCCTCTAGTTTACCTTCCTTTGCCTGAACTGATAACATGGTTAATGCTGCAGGAGATAGCCTTCGTATTTTATCCTTAACTCTTCTTGATATATATATAACTTCTTGATCCTTTGTAATGAGCGCTATCAAACTTAATAATCGACTTAAAGTGAGTAGATTTACCTTTTCTCCTAATCTGAACTTGAACTTAGGTATTCCGACAAATATTGAGTACTTTACCCTCCAGGGAAGATCTAACCCTCTTACAAGAATACCGTAATGGGTTGCAGAACCGATTAATACGTCTATTTCACCATTAGCGAAATCATCTATTTTAGTTGCTGATGTCGAGGTTATGGCAGCTACATTGAACTCATTACTTAACTCACTTTGTAATCTTTTAATATATTCTTGTTTTTTGTCTACTGGCACAAATATTAATCCGCCGTCGCCCAACTTATGCAGGAGAGATTTAATTAGGTTAAAAGTCTCTTGTTCTTTATCAGGCTGCTTAACATACATGTCATATACTTTTCTAATATATATCACTGAACTTCCTGGCTTAAATCCCACTAATGACGTCAAAATTGGATTACTACGATTTAAGGTTGCTGACGAAAATATAACAGTCTTTGATGCTAACCTATCTTTTCTAATTTTATCTATTTCCTCAAAAATGTATTCATTTTGTTCATTTTTCTGAGTATTTTCTCTATATTTTTTCAAAGTCTCTTTAATTTTGTCTTGGTCATTAGGCGTAAATCCTAATAATTTAAGAATAGCCTGTGCACTCTTGCTAGACTTCAATGCGGTATCCACATCGTCTACAAATAAGAACTGATAACTAGTTGAGGAAATCTGGTCTATATTATCAATCAAAAATCTATTTGTAGATATGAAAATATCAAATATCTTTGACTGTAATCCTTCATCTGCCTCTTTTCTCTCTGAAGCTGACATTCCTGAGTAATAATAAATGACTTTTGGAGGATTCTCCTTTATCTCGGCTAGATTTTGTATATAAGAGGATAATTTATCAATAGCTTGCCTTACAAGGCTTTTAGTTGGGAACACTAATATTGATTTCTTGCCTCTTAAATAGAGGTAAATAGATGAAATAAGACCAAAGGTGGTTTTGCCTAAACCAGGAGGAGCTATTATTGCAAAGCTCTCTCCGCTTAGCAACCTATATATCCAACTTTTTTGAGGACCGAAGGGTGGAAAGCCTAATAATCTCTTAAATATAGAAACAAAACTTTCATAATCATCTAGCACTCTCTGAATATCTTTCAATTTAATTAAATTCCCCTGTTTTTCTATGTCCTTTATTAAGTCCCCAATATTTTTATATTCTTTATCGTCCTCTAGACATATATTGCATACTGATCCTAGAAGTAACCTATATGTCGAAATAGATCTCCCACAATTAGGACATGAGAATAAATATATTGAGGGTGGAATATCACTCAAAGACTGCACACAGTATTTTATTACAGTTAGACTTATTTAAAAAGGTTAAAGTAATATGTCACATGAGTCAAAGTATTAAGTTTAGAGTTACTGAAGCTAGACAGAGAGACGTTGGAAAAAAAGTAGCTAGAATTTCAGAAACTTCCATGAGAAAATTAAATGTAGAAGCTGGAGATTATATAGAAATTATAGGACAAGATGGAAATTCTGCTTTAGCTCAAGTGATGCCTGCATACGATATATCAGATGACGAAATTAGAATAGACGGTTACATCAGAAAGTCTATAAAAGTTGGAATAGGAGATGACGTAACTGTCAGAAAAACCAATGTGTCACCAGCAAGTAAAGTAGTATTAGCACCGACACAGCCAATTAGGTTTGACAATAGTTTTGTAGAATATGTAAAAGATACACTAATGGACAAACCATTAGCTAAGGGAGAGACACTTCCAATACCAATCTACACAGGAACCTTAGAACTGACAGTTGTGAATACACAACCCTCAAATTACGTTTATGTTACAGGTAGTACAAATATTGAAATAAAAGAAGAACCGGTAAAAGAGAGCTCATTAGCTTATCCTAAAGTAAGCTGGGAAGATATCGGCGATTTAGAGGAAGCAAAACAGAAAATAAGAGAAATTGTGGAATGGCCCATGAGACATCCAGAACTATTCCAGAGACTAGGAATTGACCCACCCAAGGGAATACTATTATACGGCCCACCAGGTACAGGTAAAACCTTACTAGCAAGAGCGTTAGCAAATGAGATTGGAGCCTACTTTATAACCGTTAATGGACCAGAAATAATGAGTAAATTCTATGGGGAGAGCGAACAAAGAATAAGAGAGATATTTAAAGAAGCCGAAGAAAACGCACCGTCAATAATATTTATTGATGAAATAGATGCTATAGCACCAAAAAGAGAAGATGTTACTGGAGAAGTAGAAAAAAGAGTAGTAGCACAGCTATTAACACTTATGGACGGAATTAAAGGAAGAGGTAGAGTTATAGTTATTGGTGCCACTAACAGACCAGACGCAATAGATCCTGCTTTGAGAAGACCAGGTAGATTCGATAGAGAAATTGAAATAAGACCACCAGACACCAAGGGGAGAAAGGATATACTTCAAGTTCATACTAGAAATATGCCTATTACAGATGATGTTGATCTAGATAAATTAGCCGAGATGACATATGGTTATACTGGAGCAGATTTAGCGGCTTTGGCAAAAGAAGCTGCAATATATGCACTAAGAAGATTTGTAGACGAGAAGAAATTAAACCTCGATCAACCAACTATTCCTGCAGAGATAATAAAGGAACTAAAAGTATCTATGAACGATTTCCTGAATGCACTAAAATCAATACAGCCATCTCTATTGAGAGAAGTATATGTAGAAGTTCCTAAAGTAAATTGGAATGATATTGGAGGACTGGATTACGTTAAGCAACAACTAAGAGAGGCTGTGGAATGGCCTTTGAGATTCCCTGAGTTATTTACTAAGTCAGGTGTAACACCTCCTAAGGGTATTTTGTTGTTTGGTCCTCCTGGTACTGGTAAGACTATGCTTGCAAAGGCTGTTGCAACAGAGAGTGGTGCAAACTTCATAGCAGTAAGGGGACCAGAAATACTATCAAAATGGGTTGGGGAAAGTGAAAAAGCAATAAGAGAAATATTCAGAAAAGCAAGACAAGCAGCACCAACAGTAATATTCTTCGACGAAATAGACTCAATAGCACCAATAAGAGGACTATCAACAGACAGCGGAGTAACAGAAAGAATAGTAAACCAACTACTAGCAGAAATGGACGGAATAGTACCATTAAATAAAGTGGTTATAATTGCTGCTACTAATAGGCCTGATATTTTGGATCCTGCTTTGCTTAGGCCTGGTAGGTTTGATAGGTTGATTTATGTTCCTCCGCCTGATAAGACTGCAAGGTTTGAGATTTTGAAGGTTCACACTAAAAATGTGCCATTGGCCGAAGATGTGTCACTTGAGGATATCGCAGAAAAAGCAGAAGGATATACAGGAGCAGACCTAGAGGCTCTAGTTAGAGAAGCTACTATTAACGCCATGAGATCTATTTACTCTATGTGCGATAAACAGTCTAGAGATGAATGCAAGGGTAACATGGAATGCTATCAAAAGCACATAAAAGAATGCATGAACAAAACCTCATTTAAGGTAAGTAAAGAAGATTTCGAAAAAGCCTTAAATGTTGTAAAAGCTTCCCTTACTCAAGCTGATATACAAAGATATGAGAGATTTTCAAAGGAGCTAAAGAGGGCGATAGCATGAAGCAATATAAAATTCTCTTCTTCATTGCAGATGGTCTAGGAGACCGTCCTGTCACTAAACTAGAACATAAGACGCCTCTTGAGGCCGTGGAGAAACCAAATATAGGTGAATTACTTAAGAACTCTATAGCTGGGTTAATGGACCCTATATCCCCTGGAATAGTACCAGGAAGTGATACATCTCATTTAGCTATCTTTGGAATAGATCCATTTAAGTATTATAGGGGAAGAGGAGCGTTTGAAGCTATTGGAGCTGGTGCAAGACTCAAAGCAGGAGATGTAGCTTTTAGAGGGAATTTCGCAACTGTAGACAGTAACCTTACTGTGGTAGATAGAAGAGCGGGAAGGAAGGTTGATGAAGCAAAGGAGCTGGTGCAAGAGTTAAACACAAAGATTGGAGAAATAGACGGAGTTCAAGTTAAATTCTATCACGGCACAGAACATAGAGTAGCAGTTGTACTTAGTGGTAAAGGCTTAAGCGATAAAATCAGCGATACTGATCCTCATGAGACTGGAGTTAAAGTTAAAAAAAGTGAGGCAACTGAGGATACGAGAGAGGCTAAGATTACTGCTGAAGTTCTCAATAAACTTACAAATAAAATATACGAAGTGCTCTCTGGTTCAGAATTAAATAAAAAAAGAATTGAAAGAGGAGAGTTACCTGCAAATATAGTACTTCTTAGGGGGGCTGCACAATATGTTGAGCTACCCAAATTTTATGATTATACTAAGATTAATGCTGCAGCGGTATCTGCAACAGCGTTAATAAAAGGTATATGTAGCCAAATTGGAATGAATGTAGTTACTCCCAAGGGAGCCACAGGCGGGCTAGATACTAACTATATAGGTAAAGCAGAAGAAGCGTCGAAATTACTTAAAGAATACGACATGGTATTTCTTCACTTAAAAGCTACTGACGCAGCGTCACATGACGGAAATATTGAAGGTAAATTGTATGCCATAAGTATGATAGATAAAATGATAGGAAGAATATTGGACACTTATGGCTCAGAATTAATAATAGCTATCACAGGAGATCATGCAACTCCTGTTGAGGTAAAGGAACATACAGGTGACCCTGTACCTTTCCTGCTATACGTTCCATATAATATAGTGGCTGATAGCGTAAACGATTTTAATGAAAAGCAATTACATAAAGGGTCTCTAAGAATAAAAGGGTTAGATGTAATAAATCTATTACTGAACTACTCATATAGATACGAGAAATTTGGAGCATGAAGAGGCTCGAAAGGTCTGAAATTATGATGACCCCGCGCAGGTCGGATTTAGTTTAACATGAAGTGATCTGAAATTTTTTGAAAATCTCCAAAACTCTTCTTTTAATAAAATCGTTATTCAGCATTAATACTACGCCTGCATTAGGTTGACCGTATATTATCATATCACCAAAATTGCCATATATTATTACAGGAATAACCAAAAGATCCTCCTCTCCATCAACCATTAAAATCCTATCCTTTTCATTATAAACTAAAATATCTTTTATCACTCTTATAGTTGAAAGCCGTATAAGACCAGGTTCATTTTTAACTTTTAAGTATTCAAATTGTCCAAAATTTTCTTGAACTAACTTTCTCTTAGTTTTACCATCTACTATCGCCAAAAATGGTCTGATATTGAATTTAAGTATAGTTTGGGTGACGACATCGCCTACTGTTATTAGCCTACTGTTGGACATATTTTTAAGAAATTGCTTTAATTTATTTTCATTAATAAAAAGAACCCCATATGGTTTGCTAAGTTCTGCCCTTAAATTTCTTGGCAAGATAAAGCAAAGATCTATTTCACTATTATTGCGTATCTCCAAGGAGTTGTAGCCCCAAACATCTGTCCAACTTCTGATTTCTCATTTAGTATTATTATCATGCCATTCCACTCATCACTAAAGGAAGACGAATGACAAAGGGGACATATACTTGTTTCTGGAGGTACTAATGCTCTACAGTTTTTACATGCCTTAAAACTGGTACCCTTCTTCTCCGACATCACTTACTCGCCTTCGCAATTTCTTGATTTATCCATTCTATTTTCCCTAAATAGGGTTGCTTCATAGTTAATGCTATTCTAGGAAGTCTCCCACTACTCATAGATGCACTAATTATCATTGCTCTTACTCTATCACCTTTTTGTATGCTCTTCTTACTCTTCTCACCTATTAATATTCCTCTATTAGAGTCAAACTTCAAATTGTCATCAGTTATTTGAGATATATGAACTAGACCATCAACGGGACCCATATTAACATAAACACCGTAATTGTCGACTTGGCTTACTTCTCCTTCAATCACTTCATGTATTACAGGTGAATAAACTAACATATCAAATTCCACTTCATGATACGTAGCACCATCACCGAATATAATGAAACCTTCTTCACTAGCCTTAGCGTTTACAATACCTAATACAACACCGATATCTTTAATGAGCTTCTCCTGATATTCTTGCCTTAAAATTTTTATAGCGATTTCATCAACAGACTGACCAAAATACTCAGGGGGAATTCTAACAATACCTTTAGCTCTAACTAGCTTAAACATCAAACTAGATAATAAAATTAAGACTTATATTTTTACCTTTTGGTACGAGGTATATAACCTTTATTCCTTCTTTTAGTGCTCTGTTCTTCAATATCCTGTCTGAAGTGAAAATTATAAAGTTATACTGCTTGCATAGCTCTAATAATAAATTGTCCACTAGGATATTATCACCTTCCTCTATTAGTGTCCATGAATTCTTATTGGTCTCTAAATATAACATTGCGACTCTGGCTCTCTTCTGTTTTATGACACTTTTCTCCTCATTCAAAAACTTATCAAGCTCCATGATAGTAGCCTTTGAGACATAAAATTCAGGCTTATATTCAAGATAAGAAATTACCAATTCAAAAGGATCAATACCGTCATATACGTTCATAAGAATATTCGTGTCTACTAAGATCTTTAGCTTATTATTCCCCATCCTATTAATCTCCATCTTCCGCCTATTTGCCTACTAACTACTATTCTCAAATTCTTGTCCCATAATACTATAGGTCTTTTAAGTTCTACCTCAACTCTACCTCCCTTTACAGATTTTGTAACACCTATAGTGGTAGCTGAACCAAAGCTTATCATAAGGGATTCCTTAGGTCTTATGGAATCAACCTTAACTAATTCCTTTGTTCCTACAACTCTCTCTAATAACTGAAAATTCTCAATGGTCACTTCGGTTACTACTGGTATATCCCTATCAGCCTTCACTGCAACACTACCTATCAAATTGTCAGCCTTGACATATGATGGATCAAGTTTTGTTCCTATTGCTACTAATCCACCAGGTTTAGCTTCTTCAACCTCTAAGTCCATAAACCTTATAGATGATACTGTAGTATAGAGTGGAATATATTCAGCTTTTCCATCAGGTTTCTCAATCCTTATACCTGGCAATATCTTTATTTCGTCTCCTACCTTAAATTTACCTTGGATTATACTGCCCCCTATAACACCACCGCTCAACTTGTCATAACTGGTTCCTGGCTTATTTACATCAAAGCTTCTTATTATGAGCATTATTGGATCTTTACTCAAATCTCTCTCAGGTGTAGGTATATGATCCTGTAATGCACCAATAACAGCATCTATGTTAATCTTATGTAGCGAGCTTGCGGGAATTATAGGCGCATTTTCAGCCCACGTACCCTTCAGAAATTCCCTAATCTGTTTATACTGCTTTATAGCTTCTTCTCTACTTACTACATCTACCTTATTTTGAACTATTACCAATCTCTTAACATCAACTATACCAAGAGCGACAAAGTGCTCCCTAGTTTGTGGTTGAGGAAATGGTTCATTTGCAGCCACAACTAAAATTGCACCATCCATCAATGCAGCTCCGGAAAGCATAGTAGCCATTAATATCTCATGACCTGGTGCGTCTATAAATGAGACCTTTCTTAAAAATTTTGGTTCTTCACTAGAATTGCATTGTGAACATGATGGTTCAGTTACATAACCATCTGGTAATTTACAAGACTCACATAAACCTATGTTAGCTTCGGCATATCCCAGTTTGATTGTCATGCCTCTTTTTAGCTCTTCAGAATGTTTCGAAGTCCAAATTCCAGTTAGAGCCTGGACTAAAGTAGTTTTACCGTGGTCTACATGACCCACAACACCTATATTGGCTTCAGGTTGTACTCTTGGCCATGCCAAACGGATCATCACCTAATCATTATAGTATTAATTTGAACTATTTCAGGAGTTATCATATTCCCCCTGACAGTTCTCTTTCTCCTTAATCCATCTTCTTTAGGATAATAGCCTGGTGGACCACTAACTAGTATTTTTCTCTTGGCTCCGCCTCCTACGTCAAATCTCATAGAGAAGCCTGAGTTATCGGAACCTCCAGTTATCTTTAATTTAAGATTAATACCTGATACATTAATATCTATAACGTCAGCGATTTTAGTTCCAACCAAATTAGGTAATTTAGACTGATCTAAAGATAGTTGAAAGGCTCTAGTCCTATATGCTAAAGCCTCAAACTCTTCAGCACCAAATTTTTCTGCCATAGATTTTGATATCCACACTTCTCCGTCAGGCACTGTATTATCTACTTCTATCTTAAAATGACCTTTAATCTTTACTTTTTTATCACCTTCTTGCTTAGTTATTTCCAGTGTCAGAAAATCATCTAAGTTTAAAGCCTGTTTAATTTTATCATTAATTCTCGCCAAAGGTATGGCTTTTCCTTCTTTCTCACCCTGATTTGATTTAACCTTATCGGAAGCTTTTACTTTTAGTTTTTCCCTCTTATCCTCTTTCGTTTTGGGATCAGATACCACAATCTTAAAGTCAGGCAATATTTACCACTATTAAGGTAAATTAAAAAACAAGTATTTAAAATCGAAGTCGAAAGTTTATCTATGATAGGATTATTATTAGTGCTTCATGGAAGCAAGATAAAAGAGTGGCAAGAAATTGTAATTAATTATGCAGAGGAACTAAAACAACATTTTCCACTGGTAGAGTATGGATTCATAGAAATTAATGAACCTAAAATTGATGAAGCCGCTAAAAAGTTAGTAGAGAGAGGTGCTGATACAATTGTTGTAGTTCCATTACTGTTTGCTGCTGGCATGCATTTCAAGAGGGATATACCAAATCAATTAAAGGAGACGTCTAATAAAGCTAAGATCATTATAGCAGAACCAATAGGATTCGATAAAAGAATAGTAGATATACTTAAGGAAAAAGCAGAAAAGGCTTTATCAGTAGAGGGAACCAGTTACCAATAGTTCGGCTTTGGCTGGGTCGTAACTCCACTCTTGTGATAACTTGCCTGTTTCTTTGTAATAACTTGCTAATCTTCTTATCTTGGATTCAACTTCCTCCAATCCACGTTTAGCACTTTTATCCTTAGGGTATTCAAATAAGTGACGTCTAATGTTTACTGCCCTTCTCATAAGATTAAATAGATCTTCAGGTATCTTAGGCTTCATATTCCTATCCTGAAGAATTGCCGTAAGCTTCCTCCCCGTTATTTGTTTTACTAAAGGCACACCATACTGATCTCTCAACACCATTCCTATCATGCTAGGCGGATAGCCTCTCTTTGCTAACTCCTCTACTAATAGCTCTACCTCCTCTCTTGTGAACCTCACCCACTTAGGAGGTCCGCTCCTAACAGGTCTTATTGAGTGTGAGTTTCCCTTTGCCCTCTTCTTATTCAATCAGCTCACCTATTAATTAATGGCTTGAGTGTAGTATTTGTGTAACCTTTCTTTTTAAGTTCTTCTCTTACAATCAGCGTACCTTTTACCATATTAATAAGTTTCTGGAGAGCTATTTTTCTTGGAAGTAATTTTAAACCACAATCAGGATTTACCCATATCATTTCAGGTTTAAAATACTCGAGTAATTTTCTCAGATCTTCAGCTACTTCTTCCACACTTTCGATTTTCCTGTTGTGGACATCTATTACCCCTACTCCGATCTCCCTATCCCATTTCTTAAATAATTTCACAGGTGTATAATTGTAGTTCTTTAGGGCAAGATTAATTTGATCAACCTTCAATTTGTCCAAGTGGGGTTCTAAATACGAATATTCACCATAGCATACATGTAAGACTACTTTAACATTTACACCTTTAATAGACTCATTTATTGAATCAATAGCCCATTCAACATCTTCTTTTCTTGTATGTATAGCAGGCTCATCGACTTGAATAACCTTTATCCCTATATCAACTAAGTTCTTTATTTCTTGATTTATAACCTTAGCGAGGTCGAAAGCCATGTCCCTCTGAGTTTTATAATACTCGTTATAAGACCATTCTGAAATAGTATATGGTCCAGTAATTGTTACTTTAAGATTCTGCGTATAAGACACGCTTTTAGCAAAGTTTACTTCATCTAAAAGCATAGGATTGTTGTACTTTATTTTTCCAGTAACTGAAGGTTTCCTATAATAATGATCTCCCCAAACTCTAACGTGTCCATAAAATTTAAATCCTGACAGTCTCTCTGCAAAAAACTCCACCATTTCGTCTCTTCTCATTTCACCATCAGTTGGAACATCAATCCCTGCTTCTTGATGATCCCTAACTACTGTTACAACTGCATCATTAAATGCCTCCTCAAGATCCTCCTGGTTAACCTTTCCAGCTCTGTGTAGTCTAATAGTTTCCCTTAGCCACTTTGGTCTAGGATAACTTCCAATAACTGTGGTAGGTAAAATAGTGATTTCATCAGACATTTGCGACCAACCTCTTAGTTTTTTGAAGTAATTTAAGCTTTCTCCTCACCACAATCTCAGGTATGAAATCATTGAAACTCGAATTACCAATAATCAAACTTTTAGCACCTTTCTCATGAACTTTTTCAATTATCCTTCTAATGGTAGATATTTTATCCATTTTAGTATTTCTTGAGTCTATTACTCCTAGATAGACATTCATATCTTTCACATAACCGTATAATCTTCCAAGTTTAGTCTTGTTCTGTTCTGTTACGTCGAATCCAAAATAATCTGCAGGCAAGTTTAGTAAATACTGAATTCTATCAAACCTAATATCAAAATATGTTAAAACGTGTTTCTCCTTATTAATTCCATTAAACAGTTTTTCATATACTTGCTGAGAACTTTGAAGTAATCCTGCTTTAATTCCTTTCTGAAACAATGAAGGTTCATGAACCTCTACAACATCGTAATAGTCAATTAAGTCTCTCAATAAGCTATTAGTACTTTTAGCATAATCATCAATTATGTTTCCAACATCATCATAATAATTGTTTTCAGCCAGCTGTAGGAAAGTTAATGGACCTAATATTACTATTTTAATTTTTGACTTTAGATCCTTAGAAATTTCTTTTACTCGCTTAAAGTACTGTACATAGTCATTTTGAGATTTATAACCTAACTTTTGATTTATCACAATCTTTCTATAGTAGAAATTATTATCGAAAAACCTCTCCAAAGCGCCTTTTTCTACACCCTCTAGAAAAGATGTCGTGAGATCAGCAACATCATCCCATCCTACCATACCGTCTGTAGTATAATCTAGCTCGTATTCCTTTACCTCTTCTAAAATTCTTTTTTCAAACTTGATTAGCTCTTCATATGCCTTACTTTTCTCTATCTTGCCGCTTTTGAGCCTAGATATTACCTTAGCTATCTTTACAGGTTTAGGGTAGCTTCCTACTAATGCAGTATAAAATTTCATCAGGATAGTTTGGGTGCAAGTAAATAAGTAACTTTCCCTCCTCCTTCCATATTAAATTCCAATTCTAAAGGCTTCTTGGTAGAGAATGCTAAGCTAGTATAATCTGAAAGATTTGTCAAAGATAAGATATCACTGAGGTAATTTACATCATATGGAGACTCAGCCTCATTCTTAAACTCCATATCAGAAATAGCTCCAGTATCCTTGCTAAATTCATTTTCTATTTGACTACCCTCCTTTCCCTCCCCTTTCAAAATAACTCTATCCTCCACTGCAATAATATCCACTGTATCTGTTACTGCAGATATCTCGTTAATTGTAGTCTTAAACGCTTTTGATGATAATGAGGCTTTAACTTCAAATTCTAAATTAACTTCAGGAACCTCGGGCGGGGATACCTGAATATTATTTATTATAAACACTCTATTTAAGGCACCGCCTAATGTTATTTTAACCCTTTCAGGAGAATCAGACTCTATTGAAATTTCCTCTTTTCTTTTGGCGACACTCAAAATTTTAGCTAAGTACTGGCTGTTAAAACCAAATTTAAATTCGTCTTCTACTTCATACTCCTTGAATAGTTCTTTATACAATTCAATATTAATTAAGGATACATGCGCCTTGTCTACAGCCACTAGTCTTATGCCGTCTTGACCTATTTCAAACAAACCCTCATCTATAAACTTAGTCAAAGTCTCCACTATGTTTTTCAAGTCTCTTACGTCATCATAAACTATACGCATAATTAACAATTTATCTGACATAACTTTATTTTTTATCATGAGGTTTCCCCGTATTATTATTTCCTCTGATAGAAGTAACTCAGGTAAAACGTTAGTTACAGCCGGGCTAATCAAAGTATTATCGAATAGATATAAGGTAAGAGGATATAAAGTAGGTCCAGATTTTATCGACCCTATGTATCATAAAATAGCTAGTGGACACCCAGTGATAAACCTAGATTTATGGTTAATGGGAGAATCAGGGGTATATTCAAGTCTCACAAAATATGGTAAGCACTTTGACGTTGGAATCATAGAAGGAGTAATGGGTCTTTATGATGGATTATACGAAGATTATAGTACATATAAATTATCTGAATTGACTCATACACCTCTGATCCTTGTGATCAACTGTAGCAATCTATCTTCTACAGTTGGAGCTATAGTTAAAGGATTGAAAGAATACAGAAACGCTAACGTGAGAGGTGTAATATTCAACTACATTGCGTCTGAGAAACATTTAGACTACTGCAAAAAATCGATACCTGAAAACGTTGAAGTACTTGGGTATCTCCCTATAGATAAGAGTCTTTCTATACCCAGTAGACATCTAGGTCTTTATACCACGGAGGATTTTAAGAACGCAAAGGATGTCATTAATGCAACAGCTAACTTGATTGAAATGAATGTAGATGTTGACAAAATAGTGGAAATTGCAGAGGAAGCAAATGAACTACAGGACTCAAATGAAATTGAGGAACGAAATATAGTAGGTAAGGCTTATGTGGCGTATGATTCAGCGTTCTCGTTTTATTATAACGAGAATATAGATATTTTAAAAAAGAGGTATGACGTGGAATTCTTTAGTCCACTTAATAATGATGCCCCAGCTGACCAACCCTCCTTTATTTACATAGGTGGTGGATATCCAGAGTTACATTTAGAGGAACTCGAAAATTCTACTAGAACTAAGGATTGGATAAAGAGAAACGTGGAGAAAGGAGTAAAGCTTTTAGCGGAATGTGGTGGATTCATGTTTTTGTCAAACGAAATAATAAATGAAAAAAGTTACAGAATGATAGGACTATACGATATACAGATAAAGGCAAAGGATAAACTGACTATTGGCTATACCGAACTTGAGACGGAAAAGGATAACTTACTTTCCATCAATGGAGAAAGTATAAGAGGACATGAATTTCATGTATCGAAAGCTATAAGTGTTGGAGATGTAAATTTTGCCTTCAAAAATAAACATGGAAAGGGCATATGGAATGGAAAAGATGGAGTTTACGTGGAGAATAGTTTAGGATCTTACTCACACTTCCACTTTTCAAGAACTAGAAGATTGTTGTCTTTTTAACTCTAATCTCTTTACTCTGTTTATTGCGTCCAATATCCTATCTATATCATTACTATATAGTCTTAATTTATATGGAAGTTTTAGAGTAGTAGGAGATATTTCAACGTACTTCTTATCCCTGTTCTCTAATATAGATGCATTTACGAGATGTCTAGAGTGTAAAAATACTGCACTTCTATCAGTTGAAACTATACCTTTTTCAGTTATCTTGTATGTAAATGGTGCCATTATTTCCATCATTTGAACCCTCATTATTCTTCTGTTAACAAACATACCAAATAGGAATAATGCTTCTGAATAGACTAGGAATACTATCAATTTTTGTATCTGCGTCACATTACTAACATATCTGAGAACTACAAAATTATAGAATATTAGTATGACTATCAAGTAAACAAACATTATTCCAAATGATTTTAGATTAGCACTAGTTATTGCTTGGAACTTTTTAATATACTCCTCATCATTTTGTATTAACTCACCAGCCTTCTTCTCCTCAAGTATAGTTCGTGCATTAACTATCTCTGAAAGGTATTTCCTCTCAGATAGCATAGGATTACTTCTAGCCATTAAAGTAGTCATTATTATGAAGTAAATTATCAAATATGCAATATACACTGGCAAGAAATATTTCGAATAAAGAGACAGTACAAAAGATATTATAACTATAGAAGTTTGTGATAGTAAAATCATTTTCCAGTTGTATGGATTGTAAGGCTGATTTTGATTAGACATATCAACTATACACTATTTATCAAAGCTAATAAAATATACGTTAAAATAAACTGAACTATAAATGAGCAAAAAAATCCTTCCGCTAATACTCTTAATCATAGTCATATTGCCATTGAGATGTGATATCCTATTTGGGTATACGTCATTATACTCGAACACGATATCTTATCCTGGATTACCTGAATTCGAGATAAAGATAATTCAAAATTTCACTTATAAACCACTAGATATAAACTACTCCATAGCCCAGTCTGGAAGTATAGTGTTGTCAATTTCTAATAACGTATCTCCATTGCGTATCATCTACCCTAAAAATCTAACTTTAATTATCAATAGCCAGAATTCAACTTTGAGCATTGTATTAACTGGTAATGCAATAATAAATTATTTCAGTCAAAATAATGAAACAAATATAGATATCGTAAGTAACCCTCAGAACGCTACTATTATTATTTATTTTACCGGTAGCGAAAGTGAATATAATAGTTCTAATTTTCAGCAGGGAAACGAAACTACACACAATATAGAAAGTGGTGGCATATTAAATACAGATTATATTTTTATTATTATAGCTGTAATTGGCATAATAGTATTTTTAACATTAAGAAGATATAAAAACAGATAGTACATACGCTTAAATATTTTAGATTATTATGTATTAAACAATGCTGGATAGGATCACTTTAAGAAGGCATTTAGAGCAAGGTCTTCCTATTTTAATATATGATTTTGATGGAAGAGAAGAGGAAACAGATATGGTTTTCTACGGAGAGAAAGTGACATGGAAAGTAATTAATACTCTAAGGACACAGGCAGGCGGATTAATATGTTATGTCACCAGCAAGGATATAGGACAACAGATCGGCATTACTTTTATCTCCGAAATAATAAAAAATAATTATCCAAAACTTTACAAAAGACCAAAATATGGGGATGAGCCGGCATTCTCGTTATGGGTAAACCACATCGATACAAAGACAGGAATAAGTGATGAAGATAGGGCTAAAACTATAAGAGAATTACATACAGTCATAGAATTAATTGAGAATAATAACATAGATGAAGCAATTCAAAAATTCTACAATGAATTTTATTCACCAGGTCATGTACCAATTTTACTTTCTAGGGGTTTATCGACAAGAAAAGGACATACTGAACTGACAATGGCTTTATTCAGTTATTTAGGATTAAAGAAAAGCGCTATAATAGCAGAGATGCTAGATAACAATATAAGTTTATCGAAAGAAAAATCGCTCATTTATTCCCGAAATAATGGGTTTCCTTTGATAGATGGGAAAGAGATTATTAAGGAGGTGGTAGGACTATGAGGAGAAAATATGGCGTAGCAGATACTACATTTTCTAGAATAGATATGGGCGCAATTGCAATTAAGACTATTACAAAGGAAGACCCTGAAGCAGAAATAGTAAGATATACGGTACCAGGAATCAAAGATTTACCTGTCGCTGCAAAGAGATTACTGGATAGCGGCTGTGAGGGGGTAATTACACTTGGGTGGGTTGGAAAAAGTATGTTAGATAAATATAGTTATTTAGCAGCAAGTATAGGTTTGATAACAACTCAAATAATTACAAGTAAGCACGTAATAGACGTTACAATCCATGAAGATGAAGCCGAGGACGAGGAGCAACTTAAAAATATAGCAATAGACAGAGTAACCAAGCACTCAATAAACTTAGTTAAGTTAATAAGAGATGGTAAAAATTCACTAACACCTTTTGCAGGAAAAGGTTTAAGACAGGGTTATGGAAATGCAGGACCAATTGAAGATTAATTTAGGTATAGTAGTAAGTGAATTTAATTATGATATAACATCTTTAATGTTGCAGAGAGCCTTATCTCATGCAGAGTTTCTTGGAGTTACAGTGAAAGTCGTAGTGAAAGTTCCTGGAAGCTATGATATGGCTGTAATAGTTAAAGAACTGCTAAAGAGAGATGAAATAGACGGAGTAGTAACTTTAGGAGCTGTAATTAAAGGTGAAACTAAACACGATGAAATAGTTGCAACGCAGACTGCAAGAAAACTAATGGATTTATCAGTAGAATATGGTAAACCTGTCACTTTAGGAATAATAGGGCATGGAGTTACCCATGAGCAGGCTGTTGAAAGAATAGAAGAATACTCCATGAGGGCAGTAGAAAGCGCTGTTAAATTAATTAAAAGATTAAAAAAGCTAAGAGAAATAGACCTTACAAAGGAAACTAACGTGAGCATAGAATGAAAACTATAATATTAGATTTAGTGGGATATAAGGAATGGACAGAAAGTCTGGGATGCGATAGGGAATGGAGAATACAAGCTTTTCAGCATTATTTTGCATCCATTCTATATAGTAAATTAGCTGAGGTTAATGCTTTCCCCATACCAATTAGATATGACTCTTACATTGTATTAGTGGATGGTGTAAAGGAGAAGGAAGTGCTTCATGTAATTAGAGAAGTGAGTGAAAAATATTCACCAACGAAAATGCAAATTTGTAAAGGATATGGTGAAACAATCTATGAATCAATATTCAATTGCGTAGATACATTAGATGATAAGCCTGATGATAAAATAGTTGTAGCACATTATGATATCAATGGTATAACAAGATTAGATAAAAGAACAGCTATGCAAGAAATTGAAGAACTAAAGGGTAATGTATTTTCTTTGTCGGAAAAAGTTGGCGGGATAGCTTATTATTTTGGTGGAGATAATGTAGGTCTCTTTGCCAGCAAGAAAGATTTAGATTCAATGCTTACTATTACTAATTTATATGATAACGTAAAGACTGGAATTGGAATAGCAGAGAATCCCAGAAAAGCCTTAATGAAAGCAACTACTGCATTGGAATACGTAAGAAAAAATAGGGAAATAAAATGGAAAATTTTAGAATAAATGTAGGTGCTGCTTTTTTAGGGTCTGAATTTGATTACGTTGAAAAGGTAAACGTTGAAATTTCTGATGGAATAATATCTCACATAGGTCACGGATATGACACTAATGCAAAAGATTTTAGAAATTTCATTCTATTTCCCCCATTAGTAAACTCACATACACATACAGCCGATTATTCATTCCCTGAGTACGGTATTAGACAAAGCATTAAGGAAGTCGTAGGTGACCCATTAAGTCAAAAATACACTTATTTTAAGTCAATAGATCCAAGTATTATACGCAATGGCATAGAGAATTTTATAATAGATTCACAGAAGTTTGGTGTCTTAGCAATAGTAGATTTTAGAGAACAAGGTATAAATGGTGCCAAATTGGTCAGTGAGCTCAGAAGACGAAATGATATTAAGTACATTATCTTAGGAAGATTGGATTTCTTTGATACTTATGAATTGAATGAGTTGTCTAAAATTACAGACGGCTATGGACTCCCTTCAATTTCCTCAAATAGTAAACAGGAATTACTTGAGATTTTTAATGCTTTTTCAACCAAGATAAGAGCAGTTCATATTTCTGAGACCTTAAAACAGTATCTTTTGGATGACTTTAGATACATCACTGAATCCTATAAGCCTAATCTCTTAATTCATGCAACTCATTTTAAATATCCTGACTTTCGGGAATTAGGAACGTCAGTGGTATTTTGCCCAAGGAGCAACATGTGGTTTGGTGTGGGAGTTCCTAGAATAGTAGACGCAATAAATGCAAACATAAATATCCTTTTTGGTACAGATAATGCAGGTCTCCTTTCTCCAAACTTATGGCTAGACCTAGAATTAGGTCTATTAATAACTAGGATTCAAGAACCAATGTCCGATTATTCAAAAGAAATTTTGAGAGGAGCTACATATAATGCGTATAAACAATTTAACTTAAATTGGGGTATAGAAGAGGGAAAAGAAGCGAAGTTTGTACTTATAAGTGGAAATACAATATTTAATGCTGTAAACAAACATATTGCTATTATTAAGAGAGCTTCTGGTAATCTCATCTACGATAATCTGGGTGCTATCCAAAATATAAGCTGACCACCAGACTGCACTGGAGCTTCTATTTTCATCGGAATATTATTTCCAAATCTAACTGTTAAGTTTTCAGAGAATGCAGAAGCCCTAAGTGCAGTTTTTAGTACCTCAACACCATATGATGATTTTCCACTTGATTGTATTTCAAGCCCCTTTAGAGGCTTATCCATTACCAAATAAGCTTTGTATCCTCTTCCACTTTCTTCTGTGCTAAAGATTATTTGGTTATCATTACCTTCAATCTGAATCTGCTCACTTATACTGCTGGCTTCATCCACAACATTTTTTATTATATTTCCACTGCAAGTAAAAGATATAGTTAAGCCAACTTTTGGTTCAACTATATTTTCTATATTAGTTATTTTCTCGCCCTTGAGGTAAATAGAACTCTTAAGTCCAGTTTTTTCGTCTCTTACTGTTATCTTCATCCCAGCATCTGTCTCCTCTATATTTATTACTGCGCTCTTACTCTTAGCTTTATTAAGAACTTTCTTCAATTCATTTAACTGTATTTTTATCCCTAGTGGTTTTTCTATAATATATTCTTCCATGTACTCCTTGGATATTTTAAGTAAAACCATCAATGTTTTATCTTCAGTTAAGTATCTTGATATTACTTCCTCTTCGGTAAAGTATAAAGTTATAGAATCGGTTACATTAGATACGCCTTGAATAATATCATAAAAATCTTTAGCACTGCCATATATTGCTTTAATCATTCTTCTTCCTCATCAGATTTCTTAGTCACTTTTCCTTTTTTAGGCTTTTTCTCTACTCTTCTTTTCTTCTTATCGGCTTTTGAGTACGATCTAGCTACGTCATCAAACATTTTTTTAGCTTCCTCGATACTTAATTCGTTCCTTAATAGTTTGTCCCATATTTCTGTATCTTTTAGTAACATCTCAATATCTGAAATAGTGACTGTAGAAAACTCTCCCCCCTCATCATCCTCTTCTCTGCTAATTTCTTCGTGCTTTAATTCTGCCTCAGTTTCTTCCGGCTCAGGCTCCTTTTTAGAATCGTCCTCAGACATAATTACTCACCAATGTCAGCCTGAACTAAATATATAAATCTACCTAATAAATCCCTTACAATAAAAAATCCTCTGGGTAATTTTTGTAAAGTCTCATATACAGCTAAGTACATGTCATTATCTTGTCCACCAAAATATCTACTCAAATATTCCGATTCTCTAGGTTCCAATACATTTAATACAAAAGTAAGATATGCATTTCCAAACAGATCTTTGACATAATCTACTGTCTGCGAAATTACCACAAAACCAAACCCGAACTTTCTCCCTTCTGAAAATAATCTTTTAACCAACTCCCTTGATGAATCCTTACTCAGTAGAAATGGTGCTTCATCTATGATTATCATTTTCCTTACGTCAGGAAACTTCTCCAAGTACATGTAGCTCTGTATTGCCTTAAGAATAGTCTCCATTACTATGTGTTTAACCTCATTGGTTGGTATAGTAGAAAAATCAAGTACATAATTCTTTTCTAGGATATCAGTAATATTGACGTTATTTTGGGTAAATATTGTAGAGGAAAGAAATATCAAATAAGGTTCTATTGACTGGTATTTGGATATATCCTGTGAAGTTATGGCGGCTTTTTTCTTACGTTCGAGCAAGAGAAGCAAATCCCTAAAATTTGGCGTAGGATTCTTCCATGTGTCTATATCATCAGGATCTATTCCTTTCTCCATATAAGCCTCAAGTATTAGGTTAGATAGCTCAATTGTCTGGATATTGCCCAGATTAAAGAGACTCTTGAGCATGTAACTTACTTCTAATGCTCTTTCCTTTGGACTTCGACCAAATAGACTTAGTGGATTTATGGTAACTTTTGACATATCAATTTTAACTGCATTAGGAATAGAATATTCTCCATGAAGATCAAATATGGTAAATGAGACGTTAAGCTTTTTTGAAATCAGAGTAGCCAAACTGGACTTGCCCGATCCGCTTGTACCTATAATTATTGAGTTGAAATTTTTAGAATTACTAAAGTTAACACAAAAATCCTGATTTAATTTTATCCACTTGTACTTAGAAGTTGTGATGATATTGTCTAAAGAAGAATCTAGAATGCTACCCTTAGATAAAACTCCAACTATTTTACCTATGCATATACCCTTATTTTCAGTGTGAATTTTTGGAGAAATCGAATAAGGAAAGATTATCCATGAAAGAAGAACCAACGGAACATCTGTAACCTCTCCAAAAAATGAAAGACCGATAGAAGAAAGAAGTGAACCAAAAAATAAATAATAATTTTTAAGAAGAATTAATTCAACTACACTTATGACTAAAGAAATAGCGAGTCTCTTGATAGAAAACTTATGACCGTAAGTTCTTATCTGATCCAACCATGAATCTGATATATTCCTTCTTATAATCCACGTAATTATTGAAATGAAAAATAAAAGATAAAAATATCCTATTAGACTTGGCAATAGAACATTTGTTAGGAATGAAATTGTAATATTACCTGCTATAAGTTGATAAATGAATAATTGAACAGGAAAATAGGAAAATGAAATAATTAAGGAACCAGTCAAAATAAAGATTATTACTCCATTTATAGCTATAATAACACTTATGAGATATAAAGTGAATATATATAGATTTATATTTGAAATATTCAAATATCCAGTATTAACTAAATACGTAAATATGAGAAATTCAAGGACTAAAAAGACTATTATTATAATGTGTTTTCTCAACATATCTTATATTAGTCTCAGAAATAAGGTTATTATGTAGTTTATGATAAGTGTTTCTCAGACATTTATCAATAAGTTGAACGAACTTGGCTATAAGAGTCTTACCCCTATACAAAAAATAGGAATACCAATTATACTTAAGGGTAAGAACACTATTGTTATTGCACCAACTGGCTTTGGAAAAACAGAAACTGCTATTTTCCCAGTTTTTTATAAAATACTAAGCTCAAATACTGAGAAAATTTCTACTATATATATCACTCCGTTAAGAGCATTAAATAGAGATCTTGAAGATAGATTAAGTAAGATAGGTAGTGTATTAGGAATAAAAATAGCGATTCGACACGGAGATTCGACGGAGAGGCAAAGAAAAAGGATCTTAGAAGATCCACCTGATTTACTTCTCACAACACCTGAAACATTACTCTATTTACTAGTAAACCAGAAAATAAGAGAATTACTAGGAAATATAAGATGGATCATTATAGATGAATTACAAGAAATGCTTGATGAGAAACGGGGTTATGAATTACTTTTAGCTATTCAAAGATTAAAGAGGTTAAGTAAGCATGAAATTCAACTAATTGGACTCTCAGCAACAATAGGCGATATCGAATTAGCGAAGAGGTTTATTGGAAGGAATGTAGAGGTCGCTGAATACAATACCAGAAAAGATGTAAAAATAGAGCTGGTCATACCAACAGTTTCAAAGGATCTTGCTGAGTTATCATATAAGACAGGCTTACATCCAGATACGCTGGCTAGAATAAGAGAACTTGAAAGATTGATAAGAGAGAATAGACCAGTTCTTGTTTTCACTAACGTTAGAGAGAGTACAGAATTTCTAGCCTCTGAATTATCAAAATTGTCTCAACTAAAAGTGAGAACACATCATGGATCTCTATCAAGAGAAATAAGATTAGAAGCTGAAAAAGAATTTAAGACTGGCAATCTTGATGCATTAATAGCCACTTCAAGCTTAGAACTTGGAATAGATATAGGAGCAATAAATGGAGTAATTCAATATACCTCTCCAAAGCAAGTTATAAGACTTGTACAAAGAATCGGAAGAAGTGGGCATTCAATAAATAAAGTTTCTAGTGGTTTTCTATTACCTTCTCATGATATTTTTGACATATTAGAATGCAAAAGTATAATTGACAATTTAAAGGAAGGATACCTAGAAAAACCAATAGTAGAACCTAAACCTTATGATGTTATGGCCCACGAAATAGCAGGTCTAGTACTAGAAGGCATTACAGATAAGAAAGAAATCTTTAACTTAATCAAATCATCATTTCAATACAATGACTTAACAGAAGAGGAATTTGAAGAAACATTAAGTATACTTGAATCTGCAAGAATAATTAGAAATAATAAAGATAAGATATCACCGGCAGGAAGATTATGGAGGTATTATTACAGTACAAATATGATACCGGATTCTATAAAAGACTACATAGTCATAGACCATATTTCTAACACTAAAATAGGAACGTTAGACTATGAATTCGTGGCTACACTGGACGAAAATACCGTATTCATACTGGGAGGAAAAATTTGGAGAGTAGTATCAATAGAGGAAAATCGTATTTATGTCGAAAACGCACAACTAAAAAGCGGAGTCTTGCCAAGCTGGTTTGGTGAATCAATACCAGTTGAAAGAGAAATTTCCATTAAGGTCTATGATTATATCGAAAGAATAGAAAGAGGAGAGCAAATAGACCTACCAAAAGAAATACTCGAAAAGATCTCTTCGTTACTAGAAGAGCAAAAAAGACGAGGATACCCTGTTCCAACTAAAAGTAAAATCCTTGTAGAAATAAACAATGATCTAATAGTTTTACATGCAGGATTAGGAAGTAGAGGTAATAACACCCTAGGTGCGTTACTATCACTTTTATTAACCCAAGTAAAAGGAGTGAGAACTACATATAGGTGTGATCCCTATCATATAGCAATAGCCTCTTTAGTTCCAGTATCAAAGGAGGAATTTACAAAAGCAATAAAAATACTAAATAGTTTAAGTTCTAGTGAATTTGAAGACCTTCTAAAGAGGGCTATAAAAGAAAGTCCACAATATAAATGGAAACTCTTGATTGAAGCGGAAAGATTCGGTCTTATAGACAAACAAAAAACCGATATAACATTCTCGCAGACTCTCCTTAAAGCTTATACTGATACCTTAGTTGGAGAAGAAGCAGTGAAAGAACTTATGTATAAAAACTACGATGTAACACTTAAGGAATTCCTAACTCGACTTACTTGGGAATGTATAGAAGTACCAGGCTTCTCCCCACTAGCTAAAGAATTCCTTAACAAACTATTTGTTGCAGCACATTCAGATGAAAAAGGAGTAATGATAGAGATCTTTAAACGTAAATTGTTAAATAATAAGGTTAAAATAATTTGTATGGTGTGCGGGTGGAATAATATATATTATGCTGCTGAGGTACCGGATAGATGTACCAAGTGTGGCTCAATATTCCTAACCGTAACTGATGAGGATGATAAAGAAAGTGTCGAAATTGTTAAAAAGGTCATTAAAGGTTCAAAGATCTCGAAGAACGAAAAAAAGAGATTTGAAATACTTCAGAATATCTCATCAATGTTTTCAACTTACAAAAAATATGTCGCCATAGGATTAAGTGCAAGAGGAGTAGGAATAAATAACATTGGGAAAGTTCTTAATAAGCTCAGTGATGGAGAGGACAGGTTTTTTGAGAGTCTACTTGAGGAGGAAAGAAAGTTTTTAAGAACACGCAAGTACTGGCAGTAAGTTTATATTTTTATACAACTCTTGTTTTTTAGGTTAGGTAGAATATGCCTGCGATAGAGATTGGTAGGATTTGTGTAAAAACTAGAGGCAGAGAAGCTGGTAAAAAATGTGTAATTGTAGATATCATAGATAGTAATTTTGTCCTAGTAACAGGACCAAAAGAGATTAATGGAGTCAAAAGGAGAAGAGTTAATATACTTCATATTGAACCAACAGACAAGAAAGTAGAAATAAATAAAGGAGCAACAGATCAAGAAGTAAAACAGGCTATAGAGCAATCAGGTTTGACTGATTTTATAAAAGAGGCAGTTAAACCGAAAATACCTGTGATTTAGTATGATTTATGAATTTATAAACAAGATAGATTCTTTTTGTAGTTATGAAAATAGATGGAAAATCTTGAGAGAAGAAGACACTGAGGAGAAATTTGGCTTTTATGCAGATAAGAGACCAATCGAATCTTTGATAAAAAACTCCATAATCAATCTAGATAAACCACCTGGTCCAACAAGCCATGAGGTAGCTTATTGGGTAAAAAAGCTTTTTAACATTACCAAGGCAGGACATGGAGGAACCCTAGAACCCGTATAACGGGTGGGGAAATCCCAAGGTTACCGGAGTATTACCGATAGGATTACAGAATGCAACAAAATTAATGAATTACATTAGCAAGAGTGGAAAGGAATACATTTGCTTATTACAAATGCACTGTAATGTAGACCCAAAGGAGTTAAAAGAAATAATAAGCCAATTCGTAGGCGAAATATATCAGAAACCGCCAGTAAGATCCTCAGTAAAAAGAAGGATAAGAAAAAGGAGAATTTACGCCATCGATATTTTAGATATTCAGGATAAATTAATACTACTAAGAGTCGAGTCTGACGCAGGAACTTATATGAGAAAATTGTGTCATGATGTAGGTGTTATAGCAGGCTGTGGTTCACATATGAGAGAGTTAAGAAGAATTAGGTCTGGTATATTTACAGAAAAAACTAATATGGTTACACTCCAAGAAGTTTCAGAATCATTATACCTATACAGAAACTGTAAAGATGAGAGTGATTTGAGGAGAATTCTACTCCCTATGGAGTACGGGGTATGCGGAATTCCAAAAGTTATAGTGAGCGATACGGCAGTAAACGCAATAACGTATGGAGCTAAATTAAACCTACCTGGTATACTGGCTTATCAGAACTTTCGTAAAAATCAAGACGTAGCGATTCTAACTCTTAAAGGTGAACTTGTGGCTATAGGAGAGAGTATTGTAGAAAGTAAGCAATTAGAATCTGGTAAAAAAGGCGAAGTTATAAGGCCTAAAAGAATTTTTATGGAAAGAGACATATACCCAAAAAGTTGGAAATGAGATGAGCGAAAAGATAATAGTGAATGATGTAGTGAACGGAATACCTCTAAGCCTGGAAAGTAGTAGAGGTTTATTTTCCAAAGATAAGCTAGATCTAGGTACAAGAATTTTACTAGAGAACTTAGTTTTGCCTAATCATGGAATTGTAGCCGATATAGGATGTGGATATGGACCAATAGGTATATACATTGCTCTTGTAAATCAGAACCTTAAAGTCTACATGATCGATGTCGATAAGAAAGCAATACACTTTACATCGAAAAATGTTAATAAATACAATCTTAGTAATAGAATAACAGTGATTAAAAGTAATCTATTTGAAAACGTACCAAATGATCTAAAATTTACTGGAATTTATTCTAATCCTCCCTTAAAAGCAGGAAAAGAATTCATAGAAAGACTTTCTGAAGAAGCAGGAAGACGTCTTGAAATCGGAGGAATAATAGAGGTAGTGGTATATAAGGGAGAAGCAAATGTTGTTATGGAATTTTCTAAGTTTCTAAATGAGGTGAAGGTTTATAAGAGAGCTAAGGGTTATTCACTAGTTCTAGCGGTTAAGTATTAAAGGGTGAAAAAGTATCTATATAATGCTGCCGGGGTGCCCGAGCGGTCCAAGGGGCTGGCCTTGAGAGCCAGTAGGGTTATCCCTGCGTGGGTTCAAATCCCACCCCCGGCGCTGTGGGGGACACCCCCCACTCCCCCGTTGCTATTTTTCAATTTTAGGTAAGTCTCAACTACGTCAATTAAGGAACCAACGTAAGTTTCCCTTGTCCCACAGTTCACATTCTCTATCTTATATACATAATCCGCCCTTTCCTCTCGCGTATAATATAGTCACCGTATTTGCAACGCGTCTTATTTTTCGCCATCTCCACACCCAATACTACAATTACAATTAGCAGTTATAGGCTATGTAAACCATTAATTTTTGAAATGGAAATATGCGCTTAGTTGAAACAAGACGACAAAATATTGATTAACATAAAATTATTGAATTTTTATTAGATATTATGCATAAAAATCAGTTCAAGTCACTTTAAATCGTTGTTCTCTGTTAATTTATCGGAAAGATACAGGTCAGAATTGAAAAGATTTTTGAAATACTGTAAGGGTTTTAATGTTATACTTCATGTTATTGATAAGGAAAGGATGATTCATGTATAAGGTCTGGATGTTGACTCCACTCTTTCTTCCAGTGAGAGGAGGTACAGAAGTTCATGTGTTCAATTTAAGCAGGGAATTAGTTAAAATGTCTATCGACGTTGAAGTTCATACAACGAGAGATACTTACACGGAGAGAGGGAAGCTCCTTCCATTTGAGATCATAGATGGAATAAAGGTAGTAAGACATAAAAGAACGTGGATCTATAGAGATTCTCCTTCAGTTCTCCACTTTCATAACTTAGGGAGGAAGTTAAGTACCTGGAACCTTTACACTTTTCTCTTTTTCTCTTTACCGTTAGGAGAAGCTCCATTGGTAATGACCCCACACCACATTTTTGTAAGTGATCAGGGTAGAGTCATAAACTGGTTAAAGAGAGACATAGGAAAGAGAGTCGATAAATTAATTGCAGTAAGTGAATGGGAGAAGGAGGAGATGATAAACCTTGGGTATGACGGCTCTAAGATAGTCGTAATCCCAAACGGAGTTGATGATATGGCATTTAATTATCCCAAATCTGAAGGTCGTGAAGACTATTTACTTTACATTGGTAGAATAAGTCCCGAGAAAAACCAGCTCTTTGCGATTGAATGTATTAAAAATCTGAACGTGAAGCTTATCCTGATAGGACAAGTTAGGGATAAGGACTATCTAGAGAAGATTATGACAAGAGTCAGTGAATTGGGTCTTGAAGATAAAGTGAAATATTTAGGCGTAGCCAGTGAGGAGGAAAAGTACTCCCTGATGGATAAGTCGTTGGCTGTTATTCTTACTTCAGATATAGAGGCAGAAGGTATCGTCATAAAGGAGGCTATGGCCAGGGGAGTCCCGGTGATAGTTGGTAATAGAGCTAAGGTTCTATCAACGATAGTGAAGGATGGGGTAAACGGGTTCATGATTTCCAGTTGCCAGGACCTGAAGGATGCTGTGGAGAAGCTTAGAGACCCTAAAATAAGGAAAGAGATAGGGGAGAATAACATCTCTATTTCTAGGGAATGGAGATGGAGGAACGTAGCTTTAAGGGTGCTTGAGCTCTACAAGAGTTTAAGCTAAAAATCTTGTCCATGACAAGATGATATCACAAGACAAATTTTAGCCATTAGCATAAAGACTTAGGCAACTAAGATTACGCATTTCTGATTTCCATGTATTTGAATGCTAACTTAAAAAAACACGTAGTTTTTCATAACATAATTGTTATCTAAATAGTCTTCGTTGTACCAAATTTATGAAGGATTTTTGACCCTTAAAATTAATAGAAGAATTACGTTTATATAATTTGGTAAGCTAGTTAAAAGTATGGGTAAATTATTCGGCACTGATGGAGTTAGAGGCTTGATAAATAGGGATCTGTCTCCAGAGCTTGTCCTTAAACTTTCACGAGCCATAGGCTCGTTCTTCGGTAAGGGCAGTAAACTATTGGTAGGGAGAGATGTTAGAGCCGGAGGAGATATGTATGTTAAACTAGTTGAAGCGGGACTATTAAGTACAGGAGTAGATGTTTTTTATGGCGGACTGGCACCTACTCCTACTTTACAGTATGCTGTAAAAACGTTAGGATATGATGCAGGTGTAATTGTTACTGCAAGTCATAATCCGCCAGAGTATAATGGAATCAAAGTAATAGATAAGGACGGAGTTGAAATAAGAAGAGAGAAAGAAAATGAAATAGAGGAAATTTTGTTTAGTGAGAGGTTTAATAGTATTGAATGGAAAGCTCTTACTAATGACGTGAAAAAAGAAGATAGAGTGATTCCGACCTATGTGAAAGGGATATTACAGCATGTAGATACTGAGAAGATATCTAAAAAAGGATATACTGTATTAATTGATTCTGCAAATAGTGTAGGAGGGTTAACAAGTCCATTAGTAGCAAAAGAGTTAGGATGTAAAGTATATACCATAAATGGAAATTTAGATCCGTTATTTCCAGCTAGAATGCCTGAACCCACATTTGAATCTCTAGAAGAAACCGCAAAAATTGCATTAACACTAAAAGCCGATCTATCGATAGCCCATGATGGAGATGCTGACAGAGCAATTTTTCTTGACTCCGAAGGCAGAGTTCAGTGGGGAGACAGAAGCGGGACCTTATTATCATATTGGAGTCATGTGAAGAACCCTAAGGGTAGTAGAGTAATTGTTACTGCGGTATCCAGCTCTAGTCTCACAGAGGAGTATTTAGTAAAATACGGTCTTGAGGTTTTATGGACAAAAGTAGGTAGTGTTGACATTGCACATAAACTGCAGGACGAGAAAGGATTAGCAGGTTTTGAGGAAAACGGTGGTTTCATATATCCACCACATCAATACGTTAGAGATGGTGCAATGAGCTTTGCCTTAATGCTAGAATTTATGGCAAGTGAGAATTTATCTTCAGCCCAATTATTTGATAGATTACCTAAATATTATCTAGTTAAAACTAAGGTAAATTTAAAACCACAATATGACATACAGCGGTTATATGGAGATCTTATAAAGTCCTATGGTAATAGGAGAAAAGTGATTACTATTGATGGTGTTAAAATAATAGGAGAAGACTTTTGGTTCCTGGTCAGAAAGAGTGGTACAGAACCTATCATTAGGATACTAGTAGAGGCTAAAGACGAAAGTAAAGCAATGCTTTTAGCTGAAGAATTAAAAAAATTTGTAGAAAGCAAATGAAGTATAGGCTGTTAGACCTATTAGCATGCCCTATTTGTAAACACTTTCCCTTAGAATATCACATTTTTTCGTACAAGAAAATACAAAGAGAGATAAAGGATGAAAAGAAACCATTATGCGAAATTTTCTGCTCATTTAAGAACATAAATATTAGTGAAACTAAATCATCAGATCTACCATGTGATGAATGTTACCAATATGAGATCGTAGATGCCCTGCTCTATTGTCCAAATTGCAAAAGATGGTATCCAGTTATAGATGAAATACCTAGAATGTTACCTGATAAACTTAGGAAAAAAGAAGAAGAAATAGATTTTCTTAAGAAGTATAAGGATAAGATACCAACAAATATAGTTGAGGAAGGACTGCCATTTAATCTGAAAGAAAAATAACCCTAACATATGTTTATTAATCTGCAATCACATATGATTTATTGGTGTAATAGGTGGAAAGTAGTAATTATCTCTCAAACCTTGACGAATGGATAAAAATGCAGAAAAACCTTCTTGCAACATTAAAGGAGTTGGAGAAGAAGTATCAAAATTCTAGTTCTGACAGATTAGACTTAATACTTGCAACTAGAGTAGCCTTTCAACATATATTAAGGACAATAAAAGCTTTCGATCAATGGCTACAGGATCCCCAGATAATAAAACACATGCCCAAAGAGATGCTCGAAGATGTAATGAAAACAACTTGGGAGTTACTAGAGAATCTTTTAGAACTTGATATAAGACATACCAGTGAATTTAAGGACTTAGTAGTCAAATTAAGCAAGGAAGGAAAACTAGATCCATTAATATGGAGCAGACCAGTAGAAGAAGGACAGCAACCTCAGCAGACTAGAAGAGGATTTATGCCAATGTAAAATTAATCTAACTTTTAGTGAAAATTTATCAAAAATTATTGTATTCTAATTTAAAAATTAATATCTTCTCCTTGACCTTAATCTATTTTCTTCATCTATTGCAGTTATCTTAGATTTAATATCATTTATTTTTTGTGTTAAATTATTCTTAAAATCTTCCTCTATCTGTTGAGAGTCTAGAAATTCTATACCATTATTGGTTAATTTAAGTTTCTTACTTTGTGGATCAGTCTCGATGAAACCTAAGTACAATAATGTGGTTAGGTCTTCCTTTAGTACCGGACTATACACGTTATTCCCAAGGACATTAAATTGATATCCTAGATCTAGCCCCTTTTGCTTCAAATCATTAAGAGCTGCAACTAGTGCTTTTTCAGATACTCCACCTACAGTTTTTAGGAAATATAATAATAATACTTTCTTCTTATCTTCTTTTAATGCGTCAGGAGTTATCACTTGTCTATTAACCATCTTAACATCTTTTGATTTAGTCTGACCGGGTTGAGACAAAACAACACCTCGATAATTCATATACTAATTAGGCATTAATTATTTTAACTATTTCTTCAGTTGCCTTGAATGGATCATAAGCCCTCGTAATAGCACCGCCTACCACGAATATATTTACAGGTAAATTCGCTAGCTCTTTTATTCTATCTTTATTTAATCCACCTGCAACAGAGATAATCACATTCAAATTACTTATTTCCACTATTTCATTCTTTAAATCTACTATACTTATACCTCTCTTTTTCTGAACGTCTAGCCCAACGTGTAGACCGATTATATCAACTTGCAATTTCTTTAGTTCTTGAGCTCTTCCTATAACATCTCTTACATTTATAAGATCTGCCTGTACTAGAAGACCTAACTCATGAGCCCTTTTAACTGCGCTTTCTATTGTAGCATCGTCCATTATCCCTAGAACTGTCATAATATTAGCATCTCCTGCTTTTGCTATTTCAACTTCAACGTCTCCAGCATCAGCAGTTTTCGTATCAGCAAGAATTATACCATTTGGATTCAATTCTCTCAATCTCTTTAAACCCCTTATCCCTTCTGCTTTTACAAGAGGGGTTCCTGCTTCTATTATACCAGCACCAGCTTTAATTGCCTGAATAGCAACTTTCTCAGCATCTTGAATATTTATAAAATCTAAAGCAACTTGTATAAGCTTCGCATTTTTTAGATTAGAGATAAGTCTCATCATAATCGCCTCATACATAACTCATACTCTTAAACTAAACAATTGACTTTTAAAACTGGTGTTCATAAAATTATAGCTGTGATTTCCCTTGACTAAGTACATTATAGTTACAGGAGGAGTTCTATCTAGTGTAGGAAAGGGTACTATAGTTGCTTCAATAGGTTTTCTCTTAAAATCTAGTGGTTATAATGTAACTGCGATAAAAGTTGATCCATATCTAAATGTAGATGCAGGGACAATGAATCCATATATGCACGGCGAAGTCTTTGTGACAGATGATGGAGCTGAAACAGATCTGGATTTGGGGCATTATGAAAGGTTTATTGGGATAAATACGACACGTTATAACAATATAACTGCAGGTAGGGTTTACTTTGAGGTTATAAGGAAAGAAAGAGAAGGGAAGTATTTAGGACAAACAGTTCAAATTATACCTCATGTGACAGACGAAATAAAGGGATTAGTTAAGAAAGCAGTTGATGATACTAATGCGGAAATTGCCATAATCGAAATAGGAGGCACTGTAGGTGATATAGAGGGTTTGCCTTTCTTGGAAGCAGTTAGACAAATGAAGCTAGAAGAGGAAGAGAACCTTATGTTTATTCATGTAGCACTCGTTGAATACTTAAGGGTTACAGGTGAATTAAAGACAAAGCCATTACAGCATAGTGTACAAGAGCTGAGAAGAATTGGAATCCAGCCTGACATGATAATAGCAAGATCCATATTACCTCTTGATGACGAAACGAAGAAGAAGATCGCATTATTTACCAATGTAAAACCAGATTATATACTGTCTAATTACGATGTAGAGTTAACCTATGAAGTCCCTCTTATTTTAGAGAAGCAAAATATAACAAAAAAGATATTTAATAAATTAGGATTGGAACCAAAGGAACCAAACGTTGCTGAATGGTTAGAATTTGTGGAAAATATGAAGAACCCTTCAAAAGAAGTTAAAATAGCTTTAGTAGGAAAATATACTAAACTTAAGGACAGTTACATCAGTATTAAAGAAGCGATTTATCACGCTGCTGCAAAACTTAGAGTAAAGCCCACATTGGTATGGGTAGAGTCTTCAGACCTAGAAAAATCAGAAGATGAAATTAATAAACTTAAGGACGTTAACGGTATTATTGTTTTACCTGGCTTTGGATCCAGAGGCGTGGAAGGAAAAATACAAGCCATAAAATTTGCTAGAGAAAATAACATACCATTTCTTGGCATTTGTTTTGGAATGCAACTAGCCATTGTAGAATATGCTAGAAATGTGTTGGGATTAAAAGAGGCTAATACGACCGAAGTAAATCCAACTACGAAGTATCCGATTATAACTCTCTTGGATAATCAAAAGAAAATAGTTCAGGTAGGTGGTACCATGAGATTAGGAGCCCAAAAAATTATACTAAAGGAGGGCACTTTAGCATATTCTGTATACAATTCTCCACACATATATGAGAGACATAGACATAGATATGAGGTGAACCCTGAATATGTTGATCTTCTTCAGAAATACGGTATGATAATATCAGGTGTAAGTGAAAATGGATTGGTTGAGATTATAGAATTGAAAAACCATAAGTTCTTCCTAGGTACTCAAGCACATCCAGAGTACAAGAGTAGACCTTTATCACCTTCTCCTGTTTTCCTAAACTTCCTTAGTGTCGCCAGTGCTTAAAGATATGACAATAGTAGTATATTTTGATTTCACTATTTTCTTTATACCTTTCATGCCATTTTCGTATTTTATTTCAATTAGCCCTGCATCTTCTAGTTCAGCTAACTGGCTACTTATATTCCCTTTTGTCATATGAAGAAACTCACTTAACTCGGTTACGCTCATTGGCTTTTCTGCAACCAACTTGAGTATATTTACTCTGCTCATTACACTGAGAGCCTTAGATACTTTAATTATGTCCTCTGGTTCAGTCAATATTAATTCCATATCTGCTATATTATTTGTAAAAATTTATAAGCGATACTATTCATCGTAAAACTATGTAAGTTAACGTGAACAGGAAAAAATAAGAACTCTTTTATATTAGACATTATCAGAAAAAGAAAGTGAGGAGACTTACTGTGCAAGCCAAGATAGAAAATCCTTTAAAGAGTTTGAAAACAGCGTTGAATAAAATCGTGCTAGTTAAACTCAAAAATGGCGAGGAATATGTTGGGAGATTAGAACAAAGCGATGGAACAATGAACTTAGTATTAAAGGACTGTACTGAATATAGGGAAGGAACTAGCGATCCAGTTGCCAAATATGGAAGGGTACTTATTAGGGGAAGTAACATTCTATTTATAAGCATAGACTATGAATCAATAATGGGTAAGGAAAAATAATTTTATAATAAACTCATGAGAAGAGGAGTCCTAATGACAAAAAATATAAATGTACAACAAAGTCACTGGGCTAATCCTGATAAATTAGAAGTTGAATTAGCAGAAAGAAAAGGAGTAGGACACCCAGATTATATTGCTGACTCGGCATCTGAGGAAGCTAGTAGGAAACTATCTCTTTATTATCTAAAAGCATTTGGTACAATATTACACCACAACTTGGACAAAACACTAGTAGTAGGAGGACAAGCAACTCCTAAATATAAAGGAGGAGATGTGGTTCAACCGATTTACGTAATTGTATCTGGAAGAGCTACAACAGAGGTTAAGACACCTAGTGGAGTTGAAAATATACCTATCGGAACAATTATAATTGAAAGTGTAAAGGACTGGATAAAGGAGAATTTCAGATATCTTGATGTGGAAAAGCATGTAGTTGTTGATTATAAAATAGGTAAGGGTTCGACTGATTTGGTGGGACTATTCGAGGCTAACAAGCAAGTTCCACTTTCTAATGATACGAGCTTTGGAGTTGGATTTGCACCTTATTCAACACTTGAAAATTTGGTTTTAAGCACTGAAAGATTGTTAAATTCCAAAGAGATAAGATCTAAAATACCTGAGATAGGCGAAGATATAAAAGTGATGGGACTAAGAAAAGGCAAGGAAATAGAGTTAACTGTAGCTATGGCTACAATTAGTCAATTAATAGATGACTTAAATCATTATTTACAGGTAAAAGAGGAGGCTAAACAGAAAATACTAGATCTTGCATCAAAGCTTGCTCCTGAATACAGTGTAAAGGTAAATATTAACACAGGTGACAAGATTGATAAAGGGATCGTATACTTAACTGTGACAGGAACTTCTGCTGAACATGGAGATGACGGTATGACAGGACGTGGAAATAGAGCTACAGGTCTGATAACACCAATGAGACCAATGTCTCTTGAAGCCACAGCGGGTAAGAATCCAGTAAATCATGTAGGAAAATTGTATAATGTATTGGCGAATCTTATAGCACAAAAAGTACATAAGGATGTTAAAGGAATAAACGGAGTACAAGTTGAAATATTAGGACAAATTGGTAGACCTATAAATGATCCACTAATAGCAAATGTCCAACTTGCAGCTGAAAACATTACTACCGAAATCAAAAGAGAAGTAGAAGGAATAACAGATGAACTGTTAAGCTCTGTGACAAAATTATCAGAACTAATACTTGAAAGTAAAACAATGCTATTTTAACCTAGACTTTCTATAATTATCTATTAGTTTCTTAAGATCTATTTTAGACGACTCTTGGCTAAGTCTTTCCCTATATAAAATATTCAAGTCTTTAAGTAAAGATTCTGGAATTATTATATAGTCGTCTCCTACATACTTTATCATATCATCTGAAATCTGCTCATCAAATAAGAAAATTTTCTTGTTCAGCAATCTCATATATATGGGAAAATTATCCTTCTTAAGGACTATATACTCATTTTTGATAACCTTATCAAGTATTTCAGCCATATTTTCTATCATCTTCTGTTTATTTACTATAGCAAAATTTAGATTTTCAATAACTTTTTGCATATTCTGAATTTCTAACTTTAGTTCATAGATTTTTCTATCACGTTCAACTTCTGCGTTAAATTCAACCCTAATTTCGTCTAACTTATGCTGTAATATACTATTTTGGAATACAAGTTCCCTTATTCTGCGTTTTAATCTTTCTATTTCTTTTTTATATTCCATCAATTCTTCAGCTTTCACATAAGTATCAGGAACTGTTTGAGTACTGTTTTTATCTTGAACTATTTTGATCTCTTCATCAGATTTCCCGATCTCTTTCTCTATTTCATTCTCTATACACTCATTTATTGTACTACCTTTTATTATACACTCTAAGATCTCGTGCTCCTCGATATCTAAGTCCATTCTTCTCAGAATTCCTTCCGCTTGCCTTAATTTTTGAGACACTTCATGATATGCTTTGAGCGCTGCTGCTAAAGAGTCTCTAACGTGAGGATCATTTATTTTAATTCCATGATTCTCCGAAAATCTGGAAACTAATTCTGTTTTTTCATCAATACTTAAAGAATTTTGAGGGATAAATAATCTGCATCTCAGTTGTGCTGAGATCTTTTTCACCGTATCTGAAGCCGGATTTACATCAGTAGCTATAAGAACTGGTTTTCCGTATTTTTTTATTATTTCTATTATTTCCTCTCTGTCTATATTTCTTTTGCTATCTAAATAGATAGGATTTGAATAAATATCGATAATTGATATTCCAACTTCTATTCCTGGATCCACACCTACTATTACAGGTTTCAGTAGCCTTTTACTATCCTTAAACTCAATCTTGTTTTTGTATATCGATTTAATTTCTACCTTAAGATCATGGCCCCTCATTTTCTTTACTATACCGTATAGACTCTCTCTCGGAGCATATACTATAAATACAGCTCTTTCAATTCCCATTTTACTTCTTTTTACAACGTAATCATAATCAAAACCATGTTTATTCAATTCTTCTTTAATCTTTTTTGTAGCTCGTAGAACTAGTCCCCTTAAATTCCTTTTGTATCTATTACTACTCATCCCCCCTGGTCCTATGGCTCTACCTCTTGATACGATAATTTTAGTCTTACTTTCCCTTAGGGAGATTGCAGTACCTACATTTTTAAAGGCTAGTAACGCATTATAATAAGCAGTCTTGATCGGATTTAGTTTACCTTGAACCTCTATACCTAAACTTCTTAGAATTTCCCTTAGGTCTTTGAATTCTCCTTCTATATACGTTACCTGAACTAACTCTACATTATCAGGCAACATTGATATAATCTTAATTAATTTTCTCTCATTCGGAGCTAATTCATAAATATTATCTAACGCTATTTTGGAAGGTCTTATTTCCCAAACTAGTCTTAGTAGTTTTCCTATGTTTATCCCTTCTTGCTTATACTCAATTTCGCCTTTGTCATTTAATACTACAATTGCATAAAGGGGAAGCCTAGATGAAAGAGGACTACTCCCAGCTTCAATATCTACACCTATAATTTTCATAACTACCCCTTAACATAGTTTAAGGTTTCTTGCACTCCCTTTATTATATTATATTTCTTTGAGAAATAATAAAGGATATTGGTTATATCCCTAAGTAAGATCTCCTCATTCTGTATATTTGTACTTTGAGGCCAATCAATAACGTAAGATCTGTCGTTATCGAGAGAATATAAAATGTTATATTCACTTAAATCTCCATGTATAATATTACACTCCTTATACGCTATCCTCACAGTGGACAGAATGTCATTTAAAGCATTCTCTGGATCCGAAATCTCGATTTTATACAACTCTTTTCCATAAATATATTCCATAGCTATAGCATTAAGTGAAGATCCTAAGGGAGAGGGCACTTGCCCATAATTACTTTTAACACATTTCAAAGCGTTATATTCTTTTTCTGCGTTATGTACAGCCCTTCTTATCCAACTAGAATCTGTATCTTCTCTATATTTTTTATAATTTCTATAACTTCTTCCAAGTTTATGATACTTGACTATGATAGGATCCCCGTCAAAATTATAGCCAATATAAACTTCACTTTCCTTCCCTGTTCCTATCATAATTCCTAATTTATTTAGAATTTTATTTACGTACAAATTCTTGGTCGAAATTACATTAAGACCTGTGAATGTTATTTTATATGCATTTTCACCTAGAACCGACTCTTTTGATACGAGCCTTAAATCATATAGTTTATATAGGGAAGACAAAGTTTCTCTCTTACTTATCCCCAACTCATCTGAGATTTGACTTAATTTTATCCAGTCATGAGTTGCAGTTTTCTCGTATAGAAACTTGAGAAGCCTATAGTCCATAGGTCCTATTAATGATACTCTTTCCGCTAAAGTGAGATTAGGCATTTCTTAACTATATTTTTATCAAATCGAATAGCTTTATGTCTTTCTTGAAATTAACCTAGATTTTCCAGGCAATTGCCTTATAATTTCTTCTTTTAAAATTCTAAGCCCCTTAACTCCACTCGATTGTGATAGATACCTCAATATCTTTTCAGATATCTCTTCTAAATCCTCATCTCCAGGTCCTATTACAACATAGTTTTTAGTCCTTGTTTCTACACTGTACACACTACCATAAAGGAGACCTACTTCGTCGTTCTGATTCATTATACCAATTGCTAATTCAAGTTTCACATTTTTTATGAAATTCTTTCTTCCATAGATCATAAAAGAGCCTTTAGCCAAATATTCACCACTAGGGGGAGACTTACTAACTTGATTACCATAAACCCAGAAAACATCTACACTACCTAAACCTGTCTTCCAAGCTCTAGAATAACACGCAGCTATATATGCAGCGTCTAATATATCGTCTTCAGATACTTGTCCTGAATTTGCTTTTAACACCGTAGCAGCTGCACCTTGAATATCGGCATGAAGAAAAATATCCTTTTCATCAAGTAGTTTTCTAACTATGCTCTCGTTCTGATCTGAGTCTCTTCCTGCAATAACAATATGACCATTTCTTGTCATACCCCAATGATATTTTTCATACCACTCCTTTTTCCTAAGCGATATTCTTATCTCTTCTTTCCTTTCGTCTATTTTAAATTGTAATTCTGAAAGTTTTTTCCTTAATTCTTCTAGGACTTCTCTCGCTTTCTTTGTCTTTTCAGAATATTCCTTAGCTAGATCATAATATTTAGAGGCATTCTTATAAACTGTTAATTTAGGATCTATGTCTATCGAGATATTGTTTATTTTTAAGGTTACACTATTTTTCTTATTACTATTTTTAATAGTGTTCTCTACCAATTCATAATTAGTGATAATTGTTTCTGCAATTTGTCTCATCTCAGACTCTTTTTTAGCATACTCCTCTATTTGACTCTTCAATTCCTCTATGGTTTTTTCTAGGTTGCCCTTTTCCTTCTCTAAATTCTTGTCTACCTCTGTTTTTACGATATCCTTTTCCAGTTGTGTGAAATAATCGTCTAATGCGTCATTATATGAGTTGTACTCTACACATTCATCTGTTTTAATTGGTAGTACTGTTACGTTTCTAATAAGACAATTGAAGAATTTTCCTCCTCGTATGGTGTTTAGAAGATCATTTATCCTATTTTTTACCCCATCTAACTCTTCTAAACTGTTAATTTTTATATTTAAAGCTTCTAAAATTTCCTGGGGAACACCTAATATTCTGGTTAAATTACCCTTATTAATCAATTTCTCTATTTCGTCGCTTGTTAAAGAGGCTGGTTGTGGGGGAGGTAAATATTCAATTCCTAATCTTATAATTCTATCTCTAAATTCCTTATATTCAGTGGAAAAGAGGACTTTATTATTCCCATCTGTTATAACCAGAAGCCCTCTCGGTAGTAATTCTATGTATATCTTTCTGTCAATAAGATCAATTTTAGCAATCCTTTCATTGCCCAATATATCGATAGATTTTATTATTTTTTCTTTTATTAATTCTCTAATTAATCTTACTTCTCCTTCACTTGACTTTTCTCTATCGTATCTCGTAAAATGAATTCTCTTGCCTGGCTCCACTATTAGAAATTTATCCGTATTCTTAGAGTGTAATTTAAATAAATAGGCTTTTATTCCAGTAATCTTATATACATTATCTATCCTACTACCTTCTATTATACTTTTATTTTCTGTTATCCACGCTAAAAGATCTATATAAGACATTGAATTTTTTTTGTTCACTTTTTTACCCCTTATTACTCTAATTATTAGTCGTGGAGAAAGAAGATAAAATAGTAATTGTTAGAGGCATAATAGGTATTTGCGCAGGTATAATATCGTTTTTCTTAATACAAAACATATTGGCTTCACTAATTACTCCCATAGCCTCATACTTACTATCTATTCTTATCGTTAACATTCTTTTTCGAAATGTAAGTAAAAGTAAATGGGATCTTTTTGGAAGAGGAGTTGCAATACTGTTTTCTGCATGGCTTTTAATATTTCTGGCATTATATAACGTATAGTGCAGGGGCAAAAGTTTATTGCAGATGCGATGCTAGGTAAACTTTCTAGATGGCTTAGAATATTAGGATACGATACTTTGTATAGTAAGGACTTCGAAGACTGGCAAATAATAAAGATAGCTAAAAATGATAGTAGAATTATACTAACGATGGATAGAGGACTATGTTACAGAGCTAAAAAGAATGATCTAGAATGTTTTTACGTAAATACTGAATTGAACATAGAAGAGATACTAGCCATGCTTGCTATAAAATACAAGATTGATTTAAATGCAGATCCGAATTATTCAAGATGTACTAAATGCAATGGTATCTTAAAGAAGGTTGATGAGAATAGATGGAAATGTACTAGATGTAAAAAAGAGTATTGGAAGGGGATGCATTGGAAGAGCATTCAAAATATAATTATTAAGGCTAAAAGTATAAGTGAAAAATATGAGTTTAGAACAACTAGTAACAATTAATGACCTTAACGTGGATATTGGAAAACAACTTATTAAAATTGCTCGTGATTCTATAAAGAATAGATTTAAATTAGCTGATTTAAACTTAGATGAGTATAAAAATCCTGTTTTGAATAAAAGAGGTTTAGCTTTTGTCACTATAGAAAAAATTGAAGAGGAGAGAACATCATTAAGGGGTTGTATAGGATATGTGGAGGCTGTGGCTCCATTAAAGGAAATAGTTTCTAAGGCAGCAGTAGCTGCAGCATTTTCTGATCCTAGATTTCCACCTTTGTCAAAAAGTGAGTTAAATGATATCTTAATAGAAGTTACCATACTGACTAAACCGGAAGAAATCAGTGTTGAGGATAGATGGAAATTACCATCATTTATAAATGTGGGAGAAGATGGACTTATAGTAGAATATGGAATAATGTACAGTGGACTTTTATTACCGCAAGTTGCTTCAGAATATTGTTGGGATTCTGAAACATTTCTAGCTGAAACATGTATAAAAGCAGGCTTGAAACCTGATTGTTGGTTAAATAAAAGGGTGAAAATAAAGAAATTTAATGGATTGATATACCGCGAGATTAACAAAAACACTGATGAAATCATAGTTCTTAGACCCAGCGACATTAAATGTAAAAAGTCTCAGCATTCGAATTTACAATAGATACATTTTTATTCAACCAAATAAATGATTATCTTTAGTGTGAACATGATGGAAGGAGAATTTGCAGAATTATTTACAGATGAAATAAGACAAGCATTAATTGACGCCTTAAAGGATATGAAGTCAACAGTTCAGGTTCATTTATTTATTGATTCAAAGGATCCCCACTGCCACTACTGCGAAGTGACAGAAAAATTTCTAAACTTTGTGAAGGACGCGTCACCAAAAGATAGTGCTGGAAAATCCTTACTAGAAGTCACTGTTGTGGATAAGGCTAACCCCGACCAAGCTAAGACATTCGAAGAATTCGAGGTTACTAGGGTTCCTACAGTGGCCTTTCTTGGAGGTAAATTAAGATGGACTGGTGCACCATTAGGAGAGGAAATAAGAGCATTAGTAGAAACTATAGTAAGGCTTTCTCAGGGTGAAAGTGGTCTAAGTAAGGAAACTGTGAATGCAATAAAGGAGAAACTAAATGGTTTTACAAGGATAACTACAGTTGTTACTCCCTCCTGTCCTTACTGTCCTTACGCAGCATTACTAGCACATATGGTTGCTTTTGAAGCTTGTAAAGTAGGTAAATGCAATGTAATATCAGAAGTTGTAGAGGCATATGAAAACCAGGATATAGCTGAAAAATATCAAGTTATGTCTGTACCAACAATCGCAATAAATGATTCAGTGGAGTTTATAGGAGTACCTTATGAAGAGAACTTCATAAATACCATACTTGAGAAACAATCTGAGAAACAATAACAGGCCTCAATTATAACTAATTTTTTAATACAGAGGAGAAGAGTAGTTAGTGAATGAAGACCATTTATATAAAGTTATCTGAAGAAGAATATAAGCAGTTAGAGGAAAGGGCTAGGAAAGAAGGTTATGTTCTGGTTTCTGAATACATAAGGTCAATTCTTTTGAGTAATGAAAGTCAGAGAACAATTACGAGAGCAGAGGCTAGCAATGACCTAATAAACCAACTAATGTCAAGGTTAGAGAAAAAAGTTATTGACTTTATTAACCCATTCACTGCTCAACTAGAAGAACTCAAAAAAAAGATAGCTGAATTATCAGAAAGAATAGAAGAACTAGAAGACAAGAAGATTGAAAAACAAGATCAGATCTCCAATAAACCTTTAGAAGCTAGACAGCAACAGAGTAAAAAGGATGATAAACAGATTCAGCAACAGTCTCCCAAAAAAACTGCAATCGAAATACTTAATGAACAAGGAGTTATATTTGAATCTGAGGTAAAGCTTAGAGATCCAGATGCCTTCTTTAATAAATTAGAAAGAGAAGGAGCAATGATAATAAATACACAGAAGGAAAGAATTGCATTGAGTAGAGAGTTCTTTGAGGAATTTCAAAACAAAGTAAAAGAGATACATTCATCTGATAAAGAGGAAACTGCGAGCAAACTGGAAACAAGAGAAGCCAAATTATTTAGAAAACTTGTGGAAGAAGGATTAGCAATCTATAATTCAGAAATAAAAGGATGGGAAATTCTTATAGCTTAAATCTTGGTATGGTTACTCCTTTCTGTCCTTGATATTTACCTTGGTAGGGGTTCTCTACAGGCGTTAATGTCCTAGCAAAGATTAAGTGGAGGAAACGGGTTCCTCTCCTTATTTTCACAGGAAATGATGAACCGACCACCTCTATTGTTAGTTGACCTTCAAATCCTGCGTCAACAATTGTTGGTGGGATGAATAGCCCAAGTCTAGCGAAGGTTGAGCGTAAGTTCACAAACGCCATAACATCATTTGGTAATTTCATATACTCTTCTGTAACCAGTAGTACATGCTCATGTGGACTTATGATGAATTCCTCTCCCCTTTCCTTGTAAAAGAATGAGTAGTCCGGGTTGTCTGGGTCAAAGACCTTATCTGTCTTCTTAAACCTAGCAATCTCATTACCTACCCTGAGGTCTATACCATTCTCCCTCACAGAGTCACCATAAATAGGCTCAACCTTAATCCAACCCTTTTCTAAATAATATTTTAAATCCCTATCACCAAGAATCATATTGAAATTCCTCTTATTCCTTGTTACATTATTAAATGTTATTAATCAGTATTACACAAAACAAATATATCAGAGTAACTCTGAGTCTTCACTGATCAGCTATTTTATGTCATCATTTTTATTTATGTTCAGGGTAAATAATTTATGTGGAGTTTAAATTAATTGCTGAATATTTTGACAGATTGGAAAAAATTTCATCAAGAATTCAACTCACAGCTCTCTTAACGGATTTGTTAAAGAAATCAGATAAGGAAATAATAGATAAAGTAATATATATTACTCAAGGTAAATTGTGGCCAGATTTCTTTGAAAAGCCTGAAATCGGACTTGGAGAAAAACTTATGATTAAAGCACTCTCGGTTTCAACTAACATAAAAGAAGATGAAATTGAAAAGCAATTACGAATTCTAGGTGACCTAGGAGAGGTAGCTTACAAACTTAAGAGAACTAATTCATCACAAAATGTCCTATCGTATTTAGGTTCCACTAAGGTAACTAAGCTAACTGTAGAAGAGGTTTATGAATCACTGAGTAAGATAGCATTGTCTGAGGGAGAAGGAAGTAGAGATATGAAAATACGTTCCCTAGCAGGGCTCCTCAAAAAAGCTGATCCATTGGAGGCTAAATACATAATTAGATTCATTGATGGTAGATTGAGAGTTGGCATAGGTGATGCCACAATCATGGACGCGTTAGCAAATGTATTTGGTGGTGGAACTGCGGCACGGCCATTAATAGAACGCGCATATAATTTGAGAGCTGATCTAGGAAATATAGCTAAGCTTTTAGCAGAAAATGGCATAGAAGCTATAAAGTCGATTAAACCAGAGGTTGGAATACCGATTAGACCTATGCTTGCTGAAAGATTAACAGACCCATCAGAAATATTAGCCAAAGTTGGCGGTAAAGGAATAGTAGACTATAAGTATGATGGAGAGAGAGCTCAAATTCACAAAAAAGGTGAGAAAGTTTATATCTTCTCTAGACGATTAGAGAATATAACCAAACAGTACCCAGACGTTGTTGAATACATTAAAAATTGTATCAAGAGTAATGAAGTTATTCTGGAAGGAGAAATAGTTGCGATAGATAAAGAAAGTGGAGAGATTCTTCCCTTCCAGAACCTAATGCATAGGAAAAGAAAGAATGATATAGGTGAGGCTATAAAGGAGTATCCGATCAATGTATACTTATTTGATCTCATGTATAATGACGGTGAAGATTATACGCAAAAACCCTTACCAGACAGAAGAGAAAAATTAGAGGAAATTGTAACACAGAACGATATAGTTAAGGTTGCAGATCACAAATATATTGATAAAGTCAATGAGTTGGTAGAGTATTTCCATCAGGCTATTAGCGATGGTACAGAAGGTGTTATAGTAAAATCTGTAGGTAAAGACTCAATATATCAAGCAGGAGCCAGGGGATTTTTATGGATAAAATTAAAGAAAGACTATCAAAGTGAAATGGCTGATAGCGTTGATCTGGTTATTGTGGGAGCTTTTTATGGCAGGGGTAAAAGGGGAGGTAAACTGAGTTCCTTATTAATGGCAGCATATGATCCAGATAAAGATACTTTCTATACCGTGTGTAAAGTAGCATCAGGCTTCAGTGATGCTGAATTAGAGGAAGTACAAAAGATGTTATCTGACGCTAAACTAGATAAAAAAGATCCTAGAGTGGAATCTGAAATACAACCAGATATATGGGTAAAACCAAAATACGTAGCTGAAATCATTGGCGCCGAAATAACGTTATCTCCATTACATACTTGTTGCAAAGGTGTTGTTTCAGAGGAAGCTGGTTTATCCATAAGATTTCCACGCTTCATAAGATGGAGAGATGATAAAAGCGTTGAAGAAGCCACAACGCCAAATGAGATATTAGAGATGTATCAGAGTAGACTGAAAAAGAAAGTTGAAGATATAACAGAGACATAGAAGCTAATATTATATGATAAAACTTCATAAACTTTTAGGATGACATAGAGTAAATGTATGATATACTGAAGAATGGAGCGATTTTGATAGGTAAGAATTTTACTGTAGATGGGCATTATAAAAGGCTATTCAGGGCTATAACACATTTTCATTCTGACCACTTAACGGAATTAGAGAAAAGTCTTAAAGAATGTACTAGTATTATAGGTACGCCTGCGACTATTGAAGCATTGGATGTACTTGGGTATACAGTACCTAAACATAAGAAGTTTCCTTTAGAGTATGGCATAGAAATAGAACTTTCAGGTGAGAGAATAAAACTGGAAAAGGCTGAGCATATACTAGGAGCTGCTCAAGTACTAATTAAAACAGACGAAACGGAAATTGCATATACAGGAGATTTCAGAGAACCTGGAAAAGGAACTAAAATATTAAATCCAGATATCCTAATTATCGATGCGACTTATGGAAATCCAAGGTTAGTAAGGCAATTTAAGCAAGATATTGACATGCTGTTTGCTGATTATGTTTCGGATGAACTTCTGAAAAGACCTGTTAAAATTTATGGTTATTATGGGAAGATTCAAGAAGCAATGAAAATACTGAGAAAATATGGTGTTGAAGCACCTTTCTTGGTAGATAATAAGATAGAGAAACTAACACGTATCTTTACTAAGTATGAAGGGGATTTAAAAAACATATTTAGCTTAAATACACCGGAAGGTAGAGAAGCATTAAAGAATAATTGGTATGTAGCCTTTGAGCATGCTACACAGTTTAAGAAAAGGGATAAATTTCATGCTAATTTCCTGTTAGATGGATGGTTGATAGATAACATAATAAAAACACTAGATCAGAATTCTTTTGTTATAGGTATGAGTAGTCATGCGGATTTTGAAGAAACTGTATACTATATTGATAGTACATCAGCAGATTTGATTGTTGTTGATGGAAGCAGAAGTCAGTACGCGAAAGATTTAGCTTCATATATAAACACGCACATGAAAAAGAAAGCGCTTGTCTTACCTAGATAACAAGTTTTTCTCCTATTAATTTGCCTTCTTTAAACCTGTCTGGCGAAAATCTCGTTATTTGGTTGTCAACATATCCATCTAAAATAAGCTTAGATAATATTTTCCCAGAATAAGGAGAAAACATCATTCCGTGGCCACTATATCCTGCGTCTATATAAAGACCTTCAGGCCACTCATTAGAAAATCCCATAATATGTGAATTATCAGGAGTCATTTCATAATATCCACTCCAGCCTCTCATAATTCCTATGCCTTCTGCACCTTTTACCAGACTTCTGACTCCTCTTAAAAACTTAGACAGTTCCTGAATAGAATTAGAAAATTCATAAAATCCATATTCATGTGGTGTTGAAGTTCCTCCAATTATCTCTCCCTTCAAGGTATGTGAGAAGTATACCTGGTTAGTTTCATCTATCACTAATGGTTTTACCATATATCGTAGACTTTCTGTTATAAATATCTCCTTTTTTTCAGGAAAAATGGGGACATTAAAATTATTTTTCTTCATAAGTTCGCCACTCCATGCTCCTGCTGTTATAACAACAGTATCACCATTCACTACTTCGCCAGTGGAAAGTTTTACCCCTTTAACCCTGGAATTTTCTATTATTATTTTATCAGCTTCTCTATAGATGAACTGATACTTATCCTTTATTTTAAGGTAGTAGCTATACAGAAGATAATCATGATGAAATGATCCGTTTTGAGGTGCAAAGTAGCATTCACCATCAAATTTTAGAAACTCAAATTCATTACACCTAATAAACTTACCACTTATTCCTTCTTCCCTCCATATACTATCTAATTTATTTATTGTTCTAATTTCCTCATCGGTCCTTAAAATCCATAAATAACCTGTATTAAACATAAAAACGTTTAGAATAAGTTCTTTGTACTGAGACCATAAATAAGGTATTGCACTCTTTGCAAACTCAATATTTTCCTTACTGTTAAAATGATACCTATATCTTGACGCATTTCTACTGCTACTACCGTATCCAACATTCTTTGCTTCAATTATACTTACGTCTTTAATTCCTTCCTTATACAGATGATAAGCTAGGCTTAATCCATGTGAACCTGCTCCTACTATTATGATCATAATATCACCGGATATATGGGTGATCTATAAGAGATTAGTCTGGAACTTTTTAAGTAGTCGCCAAGGTTAATAGTACATGCCTTTCCTTGACAATGACCAGTTCCTAAACCAGTTATTCTTTTGAGCCTTTCTACGTCCTTTTCGATTCCCAATGAAAGAGCAAAATTGATATCCTCCATGGTTATATCTTCACATTCACATACGATTCCATCATTTCCATAATTATACGGAGATTCATTTTGCTGATTAAAATTATATTTTTTCAATTCTTCTAAAAATCTATCGATTTCCTCTCCCTTAGAGGCTTTCCCACTCAAATAACTTAAGTATTCATTATCTATTCCTCTCATTCCTCCTACTATGAATAGATTCTTATTTCTGCCTAATTGATCATGAACAGGAACATATAAATGCCTACCAGCATCATATATATATCCAATTCCTATACTTGAAGTAATTTCCAGTCTGGGTTGTTTAGAAACCGAAAATACAATCAAATCTGCCTCTAAAGTAGTTTTATCTGTCTGAACTATAAGTTTTCCGTTATTACTCTCTATATTATAGATATTTCCATTAGAAATCTCAACTCCTTTTTTATCTAATTGTTCCTTATAATAAGGTGATAGGGAAATAGCAATATTATTAGGAACAAGAATAGTAGATTTTTTTGCGTGTAATGCGGTCCTAGCTGCTAGATCGCTATAACCTAATACAAGAATTTTCTGAAATTTGTTTTTAAGCCTTTTAAGATAAAATTCCCTCGAAACTATGCCAGGTGTATTATTTCCTGGAAATATGGGCTTAAGACACCTGCCTCCCCCGGCTAGAACGATTTCATTAGCTTTTACAATCAAGATCTGATCTGCCGTATCGAATACCAGCCCTTCGTCAAATTTTCCTAAAAATTTTCCGCTTATAATGTGATTCTGATAATACTTGTATAATTTTTTTAATTCTTCGATTATAAACAACCTTTCTAAAGTATATTCGTCAAATAGGATATCACCTAACTCTTCTCTAGTTATTAATAAGGAATTTTCCCTCATACTTGCTAGACCAGAAGTTCCACCACCTATTATTAATCTCTCAACAGTCACGTCTCTAATCTCTTTATTTTTCCCGTTATTAATTGGCTTATATTTATACGGTAAATCTTGCAAATTCGAGATTATAGGTAATAAACTAGGTGTTCTAAGAAGCCTGTTAGTGTGAATAAGCCTGAGACTACTCGGAATCGTCATGAAGGGTTTTTTAACATTAATCTTTTGTTCAAATACGTTGACTCTATTTCCTTCAGAATCTACTTGTTCGACGTAAGGCATACCTTGTTCTTCATAACTTATGCCAATTAGCTTTCTAGCCTTTTTCGATATTGTTGCGGGAATACTCATAAATTTCTATCAATTTTGAAATTGGGGCACCATCAAATTTAACATTATTTATCCTGAAGAGACTCAGAATTGTAGGTGCTATATCTATAATTCTCAGGCTATTAATACGCAATGTATTCTTAAAATTATTATTTTTGCTATAAATTATAACTATACCATACAAATCGTTCTCTCTAAAATATCCATGCTCGCCTGTAGCTGTAACATAAGGTTTAACGTTTTCTAGTACTTCCTGATTAGCTTTAACCATACTACTAATTCCATAATATCTCCTAACTCCCATAATTGTAATATCTCCTTCTCGATCTGACGAAGGTACTTCGTTTGCGTAAATAGACGTAAAAATTTGTTCATTTTCATCTTTTAAATTCTCCAAGTTTTTAACAATTCTTTTTACTAATTTAGGAAACTCCTTAATAGAAACTATACCTCTATTTTCACGACCACGCAAATTAATCCTAATTTGACCACCACCAACATAATAGGCTTTAGTTTTAGACCAATCAATCTCATCTTCCGACCTTAATTTTAAAATATTCATTTTTTCAAGGAGTTTATTTACATAAACCCTCTTTTTTATTTTCTCTATTCCATGATCAGACACTATGAAAATTAGAGGAGCATAATCTAGTTGTAATTTTATGAATTCGTCGGCCATCAAATAACCTTTAAGAATGTATTCATACGCTTTATCATCATCTATTCCGTATAATAGATGCTGTAAATTGTCTACTATAGGTAGATAAGTTATAGCTAAATCCCAGTTTATATTATCTAGTAAATATTTGGTGTAATTTTTAAAAAAATTGAATGTTAGATCTATGGTTTTCATATATTCTTCAAATGTTATTATTCCTTTACTTAATGACGGATAGTCTCCATCTAGCATCATTCCATATTTTAAACTTACATAATTCCATACATTTTCCATTATAGAGGGTTTATTACACCATTCTTTATTATAGAAGCTTACAGGACTTAAGTATATGCTATCTTCTCTTGCATGAAGAAATGATATACCTGTTAACTCATTCTTGCCACATTTACCGTGTATTTCTATAGGTCCATACCAATCTCCCTTCGATATTTCAATACTCTTTTCTCCCGATGGAGAACTATATGATACGTAATAACCGTTACTCTGTCTGCTCTCCACTAACCATATTTTTCCTAGGACTTTATTTTCACCACTTCTAATTACTTTACCATCACTACATTTTCTAATTCTACTTCTATAAGGATCTAAAAGAACTAATCCTTCCATATTCCACCTGTCGGGTAAAGCTTGAGGAAAAGAAGCCACTAAAACATTATATCCCTCTTTGGCAAGATAAACCCATATCGGATTTACTTTTAGGGCTTTACTATTATATGCAGACAAAGGTTTATCTAATGATGAATTTTTTAAATAAATTTTAGACGAGTTTACACCATTATTTTTTGGGTTAAATCCTGTAGCTAGAGATGCAAGTGCAACTGGTGTTAAAGATGGAAACACAGATTCTAATTTACTGTAGAATCCCTTTTCAATCAAATCTTTCATTACAGGTAACTTATCCTTAATACGCTCAAATACAGAGAAAGATAATCCATCTATTACTACTAATAATACTTTCAAATTTATTCCCTGTTTCTTATCTTATCTTCTATTTCGTTCTTTACATTTTTAGGCATTATCAAATTTACATGGTCTCTTAGAACTTTTCCCTTCTTATCCACCATTACAGCAAACTCATAAACACCATTATTAGTTTCAAACCTTCCATATGTGGAAATTTTATCCCTAAAACTTTGAGAAAACCTAATTTCAAAAGTTTTCTCATCTATTTCTCCAACATTCTTTCTTAAAATTGAAAGAATTAATTTTTTCAATTCACCTTCATCCATTACTATCCCTCAGCAAGTCAGATATTATATTTAAAACTCCGTTTATATCATGTTGCTTTGCTTCATATATATTATTTACTCCTTCTAAAGCAGATGAAGTAATTGGTCCTATACTTACTATTTTAACACAATTAGATATAGAATCTTTTATCAAACTTGCTATCTTGGAACTAGTAACTACCACAATATCTACTCTACATTCTTTAATGAGTGATTTTGCACGTTCAAGATTATGCTCAATTACTTCAAGGTCATAGTCAACAAGAAAAACAACATTCCTTATCAATTCTCGATCTCTTTCATATCCTACCTTACTTCTCACAACTACAGGGTTTTTTAACCCATCATTCAACATCAGCTGAATCATGCTATTCACTGTAAATTCTGAGGGAACCTTTACATCAGAAAACCCCTTATTCGTTATTGCCATTGCAGTCGATCTACCCACAGCGTAAATTTTACTGAGGCGAATACGATCAAAATCCTTAAAACACATAACGCCATTTACACTAGTAAATCCAATTCCGTCAATTTGATCAAGAATCTCATTATCATATTTCACACAACGAATCTCGAAAATAGGAATATTTATAATTTCTACGTTATTTATAGTGGGTATCTTAGAATTTTCAGGTCGTAACAGAAGAATTTTCATGTTTAAGCACCTTTATCATATCCTTAACTACTTTTTCGCCTACAGTAGTTGGATCTCCCCTGTATATTCCTTCTATAGTAATTTTTTTCTTGTTATCGATAACATATGTAGATATAACATTAAACTCGTTATCAGATATCATCGAAGCTAAAATCCCTATGGGCGAATGACAACCACCTCCTAAAAGCTTCACTACGGCTCTCTCCACTAGCGCTTCTTTAAGAGTTCTCTCGTCATTCAATTCTCTAAATAGAGCATTCAGTTCTTCATTTACTCTGCCTACTATAGCTATTATCCCTTGATTAGCCTCAGGCGTTATTATTTTTGGATCTATTTTATAATACCTAACATCAGCGTTTAGCCTTTTAATTGCTGCTTCAGCAATCACTATTCCGTCATATTCCTTCGATCTATATTTTTTCAACCTAGTATCAATGTTTCCTCTAAGATCTTTTACAACTAGATCTCTTCTGTAGAAAGAGATCATACTTCTTCTTCTAATACTACTTGTGCCTATTACTTTGCCAGATTCGATATTAAACAAATCTTTTTCAGCAACTAAGGAATCATATGGGGAATCCCTAGGCAAAACCCCATACAAAACTAATTTCTCGTTCATATCACTTAGCATGTCTTTCATACTATGTACAGCAATATCAGCTTCTCCGTTTATTACTGCTTCATTAACTTCTTTCTCAAAGACACCTTTACCAAGGCTATTTAATGGTTTATCTTGAAATAAATCAGCTTTTGTTTTCACGACTATAAGTTCTGTCTCTATGCCCAGATTCCTAAGTTTTTCCTCTACAATCTTAACTTGAATTCTACTTAAAAGGCTCCCACGTGCAGCTATTCTTATTCTCATAACTCCTGAACCACTTTTCTCAGTATTTCCAATGTAGTATTTACTACTGCATCTTTGTGTGCATATGATGTGAATATGGTTTCAAATTGACTTGGTGGAATAAATACGCCTCTTTGAAGTAACAAGTTATGGAATTTTTGATACATTTCTTTATTAGCTAATTTCGCTTCTGTTGCATTCGAAACCTTTTTGACTCCAAAGAACACCTGAAACATACTTCCTATATGATTTATGACGAAATTATTTGGAATTTTCTTATCTAATGCATTAATTAATTCTTCTAATATTACATTCACAGCTCTATTAGCTACTTCATGAACATTTTCTCGCTCTAAAACTTCTATAGTAGCTAATCCAGCTGTCATAGTTAACGGATTTGCATTAAATGTACCTGCATTGAATACCTTACCGGCTGGTGTTAACATATCAATTATTTCCTTTTTTCCAGCTACTGCTCCTATAGGCAAACCGCCACCAATTATCTTTCCTAATGTGGTTAAATCTGGGGTAACATTAAACGTACCTTGGGCACCACCTAAACCTAATCTAAATCCAGTTATAACTTCGTCAAATATTAAAACAGAATTATAAGTTAGTGTAATTTCCCTTAGCCTCTCTAAAAAATCCTCATCGGGTAGGATAACCCCCATATTTCCCATAACTGGTTCTACGATTACTCCAGCTATATCTTCACTTTTGGATAATTTTTCTACACATTCGGCGTCATTATACTCACAAATTCTAATTGTATTAACTATACTCTTAGGAATTCCATTATAAACATTCACGTTAAATTCGGTAAATGCACTTCCTGCATCTAACAGAAGATAGTCATGTGCGCCATGATAATTTCCATGAAATTTTATTATTTTTTCTCTTCCTGTATACGCCCTGGCAAGCCTTAACGCTAACATTGTAGCTTCAGTTCCACTATTCACAAATCTTATTTTTTGAGCTGATGGAAGATGATGGGATATCTTTCTTGCCAATTCTATTTCAATAGGGCTTGGTGTACCATATAACCAACCTTTATTAACTTGTTCTATAATTTTTTTACTTACATATTCATTAGCATGCCCAAGTATTAGAGGGCCGTAACCTAACACATAATCTATTAATTGTTTATTATCAGCTGTATACAGGTATGCTCCTTCTGCCTTTTCCACATAAAAAGGATAAGGTTTTACTGCGGCTCTTACTGGACTGTTTACTCCCCCTGCAAAAAAATGACTAGCTATATTCCAATATTTTTCACTCAAAATGGAACACCTTCTCTTATCCACTCAGCTATTTTTTCGGCATAGTAGGTTATTATTAGATCAGCTCCTGCTCTCTTTATCGCTGTAGTTATCTCTAGAACGGCAGTCTTTTCATCTATCCAACCATTTATGGCAGCGGCTTTTATCATACTATATTCGCCACTAACGTGATAGGCAGCCAATGGATACTCAGGAAATTCATCTTTAACTATCCTTATTACATCTAAGTATGTATGAGCAGGTTTCACCATTACGATATCTGCACCTTCCTCTATATCTAATTTCACTTCCTTTATAGCTTCATAAGAATTTCTTGGATCCATCTGATATCCTCTTCTATCTCCAAAAGAGGGCTTAGAATATGCAGCGTCTCTAAACGGTGAATAAAAAGTCGATGCGTATTTTGCACTATACGCCATTATAGCTACATCTTTATAGCCAGCCTCATCTAGATCTCGTCTTATTGCACCTACTACTCCATCCATCATCGACGAGGGTGCTATAACGTCTGCACCTGCTTCAGCTTGACTTACAGCTATCTTAGAGTGAATACGCAAACTCTCATCATTATCAATAACTAAGTTACCGTTTCTTCTTAGTACTATACCACAATGTCCATGGCTTATGTATTCATCTGTACATTCATCAGCTATAAGTAGAATTTGGTCTTTAAAGGATTCTCTAAGCATCTTCAAAGCTCTTTGAATTACACCATCTTTCGCGTATGCGGAGGAAGCTACTTCATCCTTATAGGCGGGAATCCCAAATAAAATTATATTTTTTATTCCTTTTTCCTTGACGTTTTCAACGTATTTTATTAGTTTATCGTTTGGAGGATACCTATAAACATCAGGCATACTCTGTATTTGCTCAGGCTCATTTATTCCATCTTTTACAAAAATTGGCAATATAAGATTAGCTGCGTTTAAGTGAGTTTGTGCAACAAAATCTCTCAACAACTTATTGCTTCTCAATCTTCTGGGTCTTAGTATCGGAAAATTGACCATTCTGAAACACCTCGATCAAATATTCAACTATTTGTTTCTTATTATTTGGATCTTTTCTTAAATCTTCTAATATGGGAGAAAAGACCTTTTTAATTAGCGAATATGTCATTTTGTCAATGATTTCTTTAATATTATCTTTATCAGCGTAATTTTTAAGTATCTCGTTAAATGCTCTGTCCACTTCTTTCTCTCTCATCCATTCTATTTCACTCATAAATCTAGAGACTAATCTATTTATATTATAATTATTTAATAACAACTCGAATTTCTGAATCTCTTCATTAATTATTGCTTCAGCTTTCTTAATATCCTCTCTTTTATTTAATACAATATTATCTGAAATAACTCTCAAATCATCCAAATAAATAACATTTGAAGTTTTATATACAACTGGAGGGACAGATAAATCTATTACTAGTTTAGGTTTATCTAAACGCAATTGAGACGGGTTAGAGTTATTTATAGCTATAAATACTAAATCGTATCCATTTACCTTTTGAAAATCTAAAAGTTCTGCATTATAACCAAATTTATTTGAAAGCTCCAATGCTCTGTCCAGGTTCCTATTAAAGATAGTTAAATTTCTTGCGCCATTATTTTTTAACATGAAGGATAACTTTGATCCTATTTCTCCCGCTCCTACTATTGCTATTTTTATGTCACTTAAATCGCCCATAACTTCTAATGATTTCTGTATTGCAATAGAGTAAATTCCTACTTTTCCCTTAGAAATATTAGTCAGTGATCTTACCTTTCTTCCTACCTTAATTGCTGCATTAAATAGTAACTCAATTTCTTCATTACACAGAGAATGTTTTTTACAACTGGTTAAGGCTTCCTTGATTTGACCTAAAATCTCATATTCGCCTATAGCTAATGAATCTAGTCCTGAGGCTACCTGATATAAATGATTTATGGCATCCTTACCTCTTAGTATAATTGCATTACTACTAATGTCCTTACCATGAGTTTCGTTTAATTTGCTTAGAATATCGTTTATTTTATTTCTATCTTTGGTATATAAATATAATTCTACGCGATTACAGGTTTGAAGCAAAGATACTTGTGTATCTGAAAAACGAATATTAATCAGATCTTTTTCTGGTATATAATGCTCGTATAACTTGCTTAATCCAATTGTCTTGTAAGTGTATACTATCGCATAATAATTATCAGTGTCAATTATGTTATCTACCATAGATAATCTCCCTCGCCCTCTGTATTGCTAGGTCTATTTCTCCTCGATCCACATAATACCTGAACTTATCGTCATAAAAAATTTTTGAATAAAACATAAAACGTATAGAGGGTTCAGTTACATTCAACTTAAGAATTTCTTTGACTTTACCCATTGTATCTACTAAGCTAAATATGTTTTCATTTAATATATTACTCCTTATTAAATCTAATATATATTTCGAAGTAAGACTAGATTTACCAAAGGTAGTAATTGCTATACCCACACCTTTCTCTATTCCATATATAGGTACTATAAAGTTAGATGAGTCAGGATTTGTCGGATTATTACATAACTTTCCTAATTTTTTACAAGTCTCACAAATTCTTTCATTTAATTCTTTATCATTAGTCGCAACTACTATAATGTTAAACCTTGATAGAAAGTTCTCTGGAAGATAACGCGCGTCATTCTTTATTAAATGAATGTTATCAAATAGCCTTAACTCATTTTCATCCTTAAATTCTAAACTTACAACATATACAATAGCCTTTGACTCAGCAAATTTCAATGCCCTTTTAGTACCAACCTTTCCACCACCTACTACTAGAACCTTTAATCCTTCAACGTTTATGAATAATGGTAAATATGATGATAAATTTGACACAATCATTTAAAGTAAAACAATAAATTTAAACTCAACGGGTAAATTTATTCAAAATAATTAAAACCACTGATCAAGACCTGTCTGTTTTTCGACTGACTTAGCTTCTTTTATAGCCTTCTTTAATCTCTCTATTCCGTTATTTACACGATCTTCATTAAAATCATGATTTTTAACCAAAAGTTCTACTATTTCCCTCTCATCACATTCTGCTAATTCTAGTCGTTCAGTAGGCTTTTTAACGTCAGGTGTAATGAATAATTTTCTTATCTCTCGTATATCAAAGTTTATTTTAGATAATTGAATTTCGCCTTTTTCTATTGCGTTCTCGATATTATTATATTTCTTTATAATCCTTAATGCCGTCTTTACACCAACTCCTTTAACTCCGTCTGGATTGTAATCTGTGCCTATAAGAATCGCGATGTCTATTAACTGTTCTCTACTAATGCCGAGTTTTTTTAATAAACTCTCTAGTTCTATCAACTCAGGCTTTATTTCTACATAAACATCCTTATTTGGAAGCTTTCTTTTACCTGAAATTGTTATGTTTCTGACTAATCTTTTAGCGCCAAATAATAAGGAATCATAATCTTGGCTGGCAGCAGCCCAGGAGAGATCAATTGAATTTATATAAGCTGCCTCAGCCTCTCCTTCTCCTGGAGCTTGAACTACAGGTATACCCATAGCATCTAATAGTTTTTTACTTTCCTCTACCATTTCATTGCTTAATCTAACAGCAGCCTGCGCATATTTTCTAATTTCTCTATACTCCCCCTCTAACTTAGCTTTCTCTAATTTCTTTTCTGCCTCCTCCTTAGCTCTTTTCCTTCTTTCAATTTCTTCACTCTTTTTTTCAGGTGGCTTTCCATCAAATACAAAAATGGGGATTATTCCACTTTCTATTATGCTTATAGTCCTATAAAATAGCCCATTTAAATGGCTCGTTATTCTGCCTTTACTGTCAATTAAAGGTGTCCCATCAGGCTGTCTTATTGCAGCTAAAAACTGATAAATTGTGTTGTAAGCATCTATACTAATTTTCTTTCCTTTCATCTCATTTAAGTTAATCTCTCTCTTAACATCTTCAACTATTTCGCCTAAATCTACACCTATTATAAATCACCCTTGAGAAATACTAACCATTCTAACATTCTCCTTAACTAATACGACATGTAAATATCCTCTCATTTCAAGCTTCATTAAAGCCTTTAAAAAATCAGAAAAAGAAACTTCATATCCTACGCTTTTTTTAACTTCCTGATATAGTTCTTGATCAGTCACAGGCGAACGTTTCTTCACTCTTTCTAGGATTACATAATGTAAAGGAATTTCCCTCCAAGACATAATCTCACGTAAAGGTACTTGGCTTTATATTAGTTCTTGGCAACTGTTGTCTTGCTTTCTCTAACCAGTTCTGATAGAACTGTATCATATCCTGGGTCACTGATGGTCTGACCTTCTTAAGTGCTACATCAAAATGCTTTCTCTCTACTATCCTCCCTTTTTCAGCCATGCAATCTCTTATTTTCTTTTCTCTGCACTCTATATCGCTCTTCTTGCACTCATTATTTGCCTCTCCCATACATTCAGCCATTTGCTCTCTTATAGCTCTTAACGCTGCTTCCCTCACTACAGCTGCCAGGTCTGCTCCTGTATATCCTTCTGCTTTTTCTGCGATATCCTCAAGTGACACATCTTCAGCCAATGGCACATTTTTAGTGTGAACCTTCAAAATCTCAAACCTTGCAGTCTTATCAGGCGGAGGAACATAAATCAACCTATCAAACCTACCAGGCCTAAGCAAAGCAGGATCCAAAATATCAGGCCTATTAGTAGCAGCGATAACTACTACATTTTCCAGTTTTTCTATTCCGTCCATTTCTGCTAGTAGTTGGTTTACTATTCTTTCTGTTACTCCGCTGTCTGTTGATAGTCCTCTTATTGGTGCTATTGAGTCTATTTCGTCGAAGAATATTACTGTTGGTGCTGCTTGTCTTGCTTTTCTGAATATTTCTCTTATTGCTTTTTCACTTTCCCCAACCCATTTTGATAGTATTTCTGGTCCCCTTACTGCTATGAAGTTTGCACCACTCTCTGTTGCAACAGCCTTTGCAAGCATAGTCTTACCAGTACCAGGAGGACCAAACAACAAAATACCCTTAGGAGGCTCTATACTCATGTTCTCATAAACTTCTCTGTATTTCAAAGGATATTCAACTACCTCCCTAAGTTCTTCCTTGACCTCTTCTAAGCCACCTATGTCAAACCAATGTACTTCAGGTACCTCTATGTATATCTCTCTAAGTCCGCTAGGAACTATATCTTTAAATGCTTTGAGAAAGTCATCCATTCTTACTTCCATCTTTTCTAGTATCTCTGGCGGAATCTTATCTTGGCTAAGATCGATCATCTGTATGTACCTTCTAAGCGCATTCATTGCTGCCTCTCGAACAAGTGCAGATAAATCAGCACCAGTGTATCCATGAGTCATCTCTGCTAATTTATGTAAATCCACATCTTTAGATAGCGGCATATTCCTAGTATGTATCTGTAGAATCTCTAACCTACCCTGCTTATCAGGTAGGGGTATTTCAATTTCTCTATCGAACCTACCTGGTCTTCTTAACGCTGGATCTACAGCATTAGGTCTGTTAGTAGCAGCAATAACTATTACATTTCCTCTATTCTCAAGACCATCCATGAGTGTTAATAATTGAGCTACTACCCTTCTTTCAACTTCTCCTATAACTTCATCTCTTTTAGGCGCTATAGCATCTATCTCGTCGATAAAAATTATAGCAGGTGCGTGTTTCTTAGCGTCTTCAAAGATCTCTCTTAACCTCTGTTCACTTTCACCATAAAATTTACTCATTATTTCTGGACCGTTTATAGATGTAAAATACGCATCAGTTTCATTTGCTACAGCCTTAGCTAATAAGGTCTTACCGACACCTGGAGGACCATAGAGTAAAATACCCTTAGGAGGCTCTATTCCTAACCTCTTAAATAGCTCTGGATGTCTTAATGGTAGTTCTACTAATTCTCTAATTTTTTGTATTATCTCTTTCATTCCACCTATGTCTTCATACGTAACTCTAGGATATCTGGTCTGTTCAACTGGCTTCTCTGATATCGTAATGCTGGTCTCGTCTGATACTATAACTATTCCTTGTGGTCTTACTTGAACTACTGTAAACGGAATTGCCTGTCCCAATACAGGAATTAAAACAGTATCACCCTCCACTAAAGGTGTATCCTTTAATTTTTTCTTAACATAAGATATGAAGCCCGGATCAACAGTAATGGAAAAATTAGATGGTGCTAATCTCACACTTGTAGCTACTTTAGGATTAGATTTTCTTACTATCACCTTGTCTCCTATTGAAACACCTGCATTTTTACGTGTAATGCCATCCATTCTTATGATATATTTATCTTCATCATTCAATACATCCTCTGGTGCCAAAGGCCATGCTATAGCTGCGGTCTTTCTTTGACCTTCTAATTCTACAACTTCTCCAGGATTCACACCTATTTGGGAAAGAAGGTCTATGTCTATTCTTACCTTACCTCTCCCTACATCCTTTTGTTTAGCTTCAACTACTCTTAATACAAGCTCCTTCTTACCTGAAGGAGAAACTTCAGCACCTGCACTCAACTCTATCTCCAAAAAATATTACTTTATTGAGGTATAAGAACTTGAGCCTAAATGTATCTAACGATTTTGTTTACAACTACTTTTGAGAAAATATTATTTCTTATTAAAAACCTAATCTAGTCACATTAACTACTTCGGCATGACTTACTCCTTCAATCCCATTTACCAATTCTTCTAATTTATCCGTTCCACCTTCTGTGTTTTCAGGCATTTGTATATACGCTATCAATGCTTTTAATCCATAGGCTATAGGCTCTGTCTCATTCTTTACCAACCTATATCCTTCTGGCAATCTTTTCTTTATTTCTTCACTTAATTGTGTCAAATTAATTTCATCACTTTCCGGAAATACTTTAAGTATTACAAGTACATCTGCCACTTTAATCACCTTATGGACCTTCAAACCCACATTTCGGGCAGACATATACCACTACTTGTTTTCTACAGTAATAGCAACGCCTTATTAGAACTTGCCCACAATTAGGACAGTAGAACTCATCACCCTTCTCTCTGGGATGCAAAATCTTTCCACAGCTTGAGCATACAATCGGTTCTATCTCTTCTTTTAAGCTTAACCTAAAACTTACACCCATCGCATACATATTTTTAAATTAGCTTAAAAATTCACTCTTTACGATACTATGAAAATGGCTGTGCTCGTTAGAACAGACCTAGATATGGGAAAAGGGAAAATTGCAGCGCAAGTGGCTCATGCAGCGGTTTCATTAGTACTAGATATTGTTCAAAATAGATCCAAACTGGAGTGGAAAAAATGGTTAGAAACGTGGATAAGTCAAGGGCAACCGAAAATAGTCTTAAAGGTAAAAAATTTGGACGAATTGTTAGAAAGGTATAATAAGGCATTACAAAGTGGACTTCCAGCTATTATAATACAAGATGCAGGAAAAACTCAAATTGAACCCGGAACTATTACATGTATAGGTATAGGACCAGGACCAGAAGAAATGATTGACAATATAACTGGTGATCTGAAATTACTATGAATTACTCTGATCTGGACTCCTTCTTAGGTCTAGAGAAATACTACATTCAAGAGGAGTGGGAACCATTACAAATATCCATAAATAGACCTGAAGGGTTTAAGGTTATAGAAGAAATATCTGAAACTCCCGTAAATGAATGGAAAGGAGAAAGTAACGGAACTTATTCAGCTTATCTTTTAACAAAAAAAGGAATAGATCATTTTTCTGTAATCAATATGCTAAAAAAACTTATGAAGAGAAAAATCCATTATCTAGGCATAAAAGATGCGAATGCCATAACTCAACAAATAATTTACGTAAAGGGAAATCCACCAATTACTTCTTACGATAGCGGAAAATTTGAAATTCGATTTGTAGGACATTTTTCTCGTCAATTAAATCACACAGGTAATAGATTTGAAATTGAATTAAGCACAACAGACCAAAATGAGTTACAGAAGAGATTGCATAAATTATCAACTACAAAATTTCTCTTTGCGTACATAGGCTATCAAAGATTTGGAACAAAAAGACCTGTAACACATATAGTCGGAAAATATTTATTACTTAAAGATTGGTGCCAAGCGGTAGATTGGATAGTAGGACATCCATTCTCCACTGAAAATGAAAATTTGATTTATGCTAGAAGAGCGTATGAACAAAAAGACTTTGAAACATCATTGCAACTATTTCCCCGCAAATTTAAGGACGAGATAAACATATTGAAGTCTCTAATGAATGGAGATGACTGCCTTGCAGCAATTAAAAAAATTGTAACTCCACATGCATTTTTTGTAGAGGCTTATCAATCTTTTTTATATAATAAATATTTGTCGAAAATTGCAGATAGATTAAGAGGAAAAGAGTCTGAGGATTTAATGATAAGAATTCCGTCAGATTTATCTAACGTTAGTGATGACAATTTAAAGGAAATTGTACATGAGGAAAACATAGAAAATACAAGATTTAATGTAAAGGAATTAAAGATAAGACTCAGAGATTTTACTAGAAGTCCTTTTATGAAACTAAGAAATATTAAAATAAAACAAAACAAAATTTCCTTTTCATTAGACAGAGGCATGTATGCTACAACAGTATTGAGGGAAATATCAAGATATGATCCAAAATCTTACACTTAAGGTACGAGTCTCTTTTTATCTCTTGGGAATGGCACTATTTCTTTAACGTTATGAATTCCAGTTAACATCACTAAAAGTCTAGCAAAACCCATTCCAAATCCTGTGTGGGGAGGCATACCATAGTCGAACCATCTTAAGAAGAATTCAAAGTTCTCAGGCTTTAATCCTCTCTTTCGTAAGGAATCTTCTAGCACTTCTCTCTTATGGTTTCTGGTGCTACCTGAAGCTATCTCTAACCACCTGTATATTAAATCAAAACTTTCACTTACATTCGGATCGGTATCTTTAGACTTCGTATAGAACGGTCTAGACAGAGTAGGCCAATCTGTAATGAAGTATAAGTCTTCCTTTAACTCGTTATATAACACTCTAGACTCAGGTGTTCCTATATCGTCTCCAAATTTTATATTGTAACCCTTACTCTGTAGTATTTCTATTGCATCCTTATATGTGAGACGTTTTATAGGAATTTTTACATCAGGTAAGTTATGAGATAATATCTTCAATTCGTCTGAGGCCTCACTTTTTACAGAATTAACTATGTTATAAATTAGTTTCTCTAGAAGTTTCATCGTGTCTTCATAATTTCCAAATGCCATTTCTACATCCATACTTATGAACTCTGCTAAATGATATGGTGTGTCTGAATCTTCAGCTCTCCATGCAGGAGCAATCTCAAACACCTTTTCAACTACGCCAGCTAATAGCTCTTTGTATAACTGTGGACTTTGAGCTAAAAATGCAGTCTCTCCAAAATAAATAACAGAAAAGAGCTGAGCACCGCCCTCTGTGGCTGAGGCTATTATTTTCGGTGTAAATACTTCCACGAAACCCTCTTTATATAAAGTTTCTCTAAACGATTTCAGAGTAATATTTTGTATTTTTAATATAGATTGCATCTCCTGCCTTCTAAGATCTAATACTCTCTCCTTAAGCCTTGTATCTATATCTGCTTTAACTTTTCCACTTACATCTAACGGTAAAGGAGATTTGGCTTTGCTTAAGATTTTAATCTCTTTAGCATGAACTTCAACACCATTAGGTGCTCTATTATCTGCTTTAACAACTCCTTTTACCATTATTACGCTTTCTTGGCTTATATCTGATATTTCTTGAAATGAGGGACTTGATTTATCAACTACAATTTGTCCTATGCCAGTCTTATCTCTAAGTAATAAAAATTTCTTGCCTCCTAAATCCCTTATGTTATGCACCCAACCCGCTAAAGTAACTTCTTTTCCATCAAGATCTTGGGTCACATTTTTAATATAGTAGTCTTTCATCAATTCTCATTCCACCCTTATTCTAACTTGTGTAGAATGAATTTTAGATAATGCTTCTTCAAGAGAAGTTTCGTCGGCGGGTAAAAATCTTTTCTCTTGTTTTGATATTCTAACCACATATTGTACAGTTCCATCAGGTAACCACACTGTATTTACTCCTAATACTCTTGCTGGGGTGAGAAGTTGTACTGCAGTCGATTTTATGCTGTTTGACTTCTCTAATACTCTTACTCTAAGACCTATCTTTTCTTGTAATGCTTTAGCAACCTTTATCCATTTTTGATAAGACATCTGTGAACCGCTGGTAACTATAAGTATCAACAAATTGCCGACTTTGTACGATTTATGATAAGTAGAGTCTTTAAGCTCTCTAAACTGAGTTTCCTCTAATTCTATTAATTGTTTCAAAAGATCTACTTCAAAATTTTCTACTTCTCCTTTTTCTACTAGGGACTGACAACGGTTACATAATAAACCGCTTTTAACACAGATATAATCTAGTGGTATCTTCATCTTTTTTCACTCCGTTGTTACAATAATTTTTTGAACACTGAAACTGTTATATGTCATAAGGGGTTAAAAATGCCACTCACTGATCCAGTAAAACTACAAATTGTGCAACAAAGAGTATTTTTGAAAAAAATTTGTAGAGATTGTGGAGCATTAAACTCAATTAGAGCAACAAAATGCAGAAGATGCCACAGTTCAAATTTGAGAGCTAAAAAGAAAGAACTGCCTGCAAAGAAGAGCTAAAACATTATTCCGACTGATCTTAATCTCTCTGCAATACTTTTTGAATTTTCTTCAAATAAGTCAATATGTTTTCGTATATATTCCTTATTTATACTTAATTTACCTTCACCTATCATACTTACTATTCCCCTTAATTCGTCTTCGTCTTCTTCCCTGAAAGCGTTAGCCTTTAGAAGTAGGTAATCTTCAAGGGTAATTATTTTAAAGTATTCTTTTCCTATCTTAATCTCTTTAGCACTATTGATTATCTGTTCTGGTACAAAAAAGTCTTGAATGTTTTCATACATATCTACCTGAAGTGACTCAGCATCAAGTCCCACTATTAGCCTAGGAGTATCTATAGGTGTCTTTCCAAAATCCCAACCCCTTTCAAATGCAAAATCTCTAATTTTATCCTCATCAATCACTGTACTTATTGAAAGTACAAATAGATCTACATCACTCTCTATTCCCTTTTTACCCAATGATATATCCACAATTGTATCCCCAATGATTACAAAATCTGTTAATTCCCTTATTTCACTGAGAATTTCCCCTACCTTACTAAAATGTATCAAATCACATCAGTATGATATGGAAGTGAAAACATTAAAATACTTTCAAGGAATTATTAATCAATAGCTAGATGCCGGGGTGGCCGAGCGGTCTAAGGCGGCGGGCCGCAGAGTATAACACGCTGAGACCCGTTATTTTCGCGGGTTCAAATCCCGCCCCCGGCTTCTTAAAAAAATATAAGGATATATGATATTTGTCATCTCATGAGTCAGCCTAAAAGGAAAGAAGAGACTGTAGGTAAAGAAATGAAGGGAGAAGAGGCCATAGCTTATACTTTGAAGGATATAGGAATAAAGGAAGTATTCTTGACATATGATACACCAAGTTTATTGTTAGATCAACTTATTAAATATGAAATTAAACCAAATTTATGCAACTCTACGAGAGAAGCAGTTATTTTAGCAGACTCCTACTCTAGGGAAAACAACACAGTTGGAACTATCATACAAATTCCCGGTGTAAAATTATTAGAAGCAACTGATATAGTATCACAAGCATATGTTGATTCGCAACCACTACTAATCATTTCGTCCCTAAGATCATACAGGGATACAGGAAAGAGTAGGGTTGGCGAATTAAGAACACCTGATGATTTAATGGAAATTTTTAAACCTATCACAAAAATGGCTGAGAGAGTTCTTAACATAGAGGAGCTTATTTTTACTATAGAGAAAGGATATAAAGAGGCATTAAGTAACAGAAATAGACCTGCATATGTGGAAGTACCAGAAGACCTATTTAAACTAAAAGCTTATCCATTAACACCTGCAGAACAAAAACCTGAAAAGAAAGCCCCTGATAAGAATACAGTTGCAAAAGTTGCAGAGTTATTAAATAATTCTAAAAATCCTGTTATAATAGCAGGATATGGTATTTTAGCTTCAGGCACTCATAAAGAACTATTAGAACTCGCGGAATTACTTGACATCCCTGTTATATTAACCTTCAGAGCCAAAGGCTCTATTCCTAGTTCTCATCCATTATTTGCAGGTGAGGGTTTAGGGCTATTTGCAACAGAAGAGGGTAGGCATATAATAGAAGAGAGTGACCTAATAATAGGGTTAGGAACGAAATTTAACCAATTATCAACAGCTGGATGGTCAATGAAAATTAAAGGATACCTAGTAAACGTCAACGTAGATGGAGAAGATATATCAAAAGTATACATGCCTCATGTTCCTGTAGTAGCTGATGCAGGACTTTTCCTGAGAGAATTATTAAATACAATAAAGACTAAGATTAAAGAACCAATAAAAAGAGGTACAGCTGAGAAGATAAAGAAATTTAAAAAAGCTGTCTCGTTACCCACTCATTCAGAAATATGGCCCTATGATGTTGTGATGGCACTAGAAAACTATAACTTCAGTAAGATATTTGTAGATATCTCGTCCACTACACTAGATCTGGTTAGAATACCAGTTGAAAAGCCAAACACTTGGTTTACAAGTGAATCTTTAATTAATAGAAGTATAGGAGTTGGCGGTATATCAAGATCTAATGACGAAAATGTTATAGCCGTAACTGATATAAAAGGTGTTCTAGATAATGCTAGCATATTAGCTGCCAGAATGAATAAAGCTAAGGGTAAAATTCTCGTACTTAATGATGGAAAATCCAGCATATTAGATGTCGTCACGTCGGATATACCATCTATAGTTAAAACCGGACAGATAGAGCGATTTGATGAAGTATTAAGCAGAATGTTTAATGCAGTGAATGTATCAAATATAGAAGAGCTCAAAAAAGCCATAAATGAAAATACAGGAAATCTTAAGGTCATTAACGTAAAAATTGATCCTAATTTTGAATCCGTGTTGTTTAAATGAAAAATACAAAATAGCGCGGGCCCGCCGGGATTTGAACCCGGGACCTACGGGTATCCCCTCTACCTTGATACGGCTTAGATTAAGAGCCCGCCGCTCTACCTGGCTGAGCTACGGGCCCAGCTAAAAATGATGATATATGGGAAGTATAAAAAGTAATCGGGGAATTGTAACTTAACATCTTTGAGGTACAAGCAAACTGTAATAGCTTTAGATCGTAAATATTAGGCTAGTCATTTGATCATAAATAGCTTAGATGAAAAAATTCCCTAACCAAAATATACTATTTTACTGTTATCTGTTTCGGCTTAGAAATGAGTTATCATATATGGATATGGTATTTTTAGACAAGGTTTATATAATGCTAAAATTCTAGTACGTCTTTGTATTAAGATATTACATTTATATCTGGTAATTAAGTATGATATAAATGAATCATGTTGTACGTTGTTACTGGAGGAGCAGGATATATAGGTGGTCATCTAGTCGATACTTTAGTAAACCAGAATAAAGAAACTATAGTTATAGATAATTTCATGAATGGTAGATACATTAACAATAAAGCACTGTATTTAAATTTAGATTTAAGAGGTAATAATATTCTAGGTTTGAAAGTTCCAAAAGAGAGTATATTATACCACTTAGCAGCAAATCCAGATGTAAGAGATTCAATGACAAATACAATAGATCACTTTGAGATGGATGTAAAAGCCACACTAAATATATTAGAGGTTGCGAGAAAAAATGACGTATGTCTCTTTATTTTTGCTTCATCCTCAACAGTTTATGGGGAACCATCAAAGATTCCTACTCCTGAAGAAGAGCAAACGAATCCCATATCTAATTATGGTATTTTTAAGCTACTGGGAGAACAGTTAGTGAATTATTATTCAAGGGTATATGGAATCAAGAGTATTATAGTTAGGCTAGCTAATGTTATAGGAGGAAGAGTTACACATGGGGTAATTAAAGATTTTATCAATAAATTGAGATCTGACCCGAATAGATTACAGATACTGGGAAATGGGAAACAACGTAAAAGTTACATATATATTACAGATGTAATAGATGGATTTCAGGTTATGGAGAAATCTACTACTGATCAAGCTTCTGTATATAATCTGGGAAATGAGGATTGGATATCTGTGGATGAGATAGCTCGTATTGTTGAGGAGCAATTAAAACTTACTCCCGTTCATGAATACGTTGATGTAGGAGAAGGTAGAGGATGGCCAGGTGACGCCAGATATATGTTATTAGATATAACCAAGTTGAAGAAGTTAGGATGGAAACCTAAATATTCTTCAAAAGAAGCAGTGAGACTTGCAGTGAGGGATTATATCGAGAATGGCATGGCAAAGAATTAAGATAAAAGTTATAGGTTTAGTTCTGATAGCGGTTTCTATTGTAATTGTTTCATTGTCGTTCGCTATTATTTTTTTAAATCTACAGATAACATTTGGCTCGTTTAAGATTTCTGATATATTTATTAAAATAATTAATTTTTCTATTATTTTAGGCGTATCAATCTATGTTGCATATGTTGGATATTTAATGATATCCAGTAATTATGAAAGGAGAAAAGATTGAAGCTCTATTTCCAAACTGTCCGATTACTTTTTATACTTCCCATATATCATCATTTTTAGCTGGGCCCGTAGCTCAGCCAGGTAGAGCGGCGGGCTTTTAACCGCGGGTCGCGCGGGAAGCGACCCGTAGGTCCCGGGTTCAAATCCCGGCGGGCCCGCGCTATTTATTCTTTTCTAACTCATCTCTAATCATTTTTATTATGTGATGCTTACCAGCTTTTTTATCAACCAGAATCATTCCTTGTATACCAGATCTGGGATGAATTTTATCAGAAATAATTAGTGGATTTAACCCTAAAGAATTAGATACTTGATATAAAATATTTATATCTATTTTTCTACTTATTTTTCTAATTTTCCTGCCTTGTTCTCTACTATCAGCAATAAAATAAGCTACCCAAATAGCTATCTTTTTTTCTTTATAATCTCTTAAGCTCATTCTCTCAGAAGCAGAGCGTTTATAATTCCATCTTGTCCAGGTCTTGACATGACTTTGGCTTTGCCTAGCTCTGTCTGTATTAAAGTTCCTTTAACTATAATACCTCTTCTGGCATATTCTCTGTTAGCTGGCGATTCGAGTACACTTATAATCTTTACTTTCTTAGCTGTTTTAGATTGTGGATCATATACATTTGCGTAACTAGCATATCTAAGCCTTAGTTTAAAATTTCCGCCTGCAACTCTATCTTTCTCTTTGATATCTTTGTCGCTAATTTTAGTCTCTGTTGGCGGAGAGCCTAATTCATACTTGCGCTTATCTCTATTTTTACCTTTTTGACCTCCTGTTATTTTACGTGAATCACTACCTTGATAATAACTCATACGAAAATTACTAACTCATTTAGAATATAAAATTAAGCCCCAAAGTTTCTTTTCCTTTTCTGAAATGACCTTATTGCTCTCCATAAATCTATTTTTCGAAAATCAGGCCAATATACATCCACAAAGAATAGTTCTGAATATGCTAAGTGCCAAAGTAAGAAATTGCTGATCCTTATCTCGCCTGATGATCTTATGAGTAAATCAATATCGGATAACTCTTGATCATATAAATATTTTCTAAATGTAGACTCATCTATGGATTTTGAATCTATTATACCTAATTTATAATCATTCATGATTTTCCTTATAGCGTCCAATATTTCTTGCCTGCCTCCATAACAGATCGCCAGTATAAGTTTCTTCTTGTTATATTTCTCAGTAGTACTTTCCAGGTCAACTACTAATTTCTTTAGATCTTCTGGTAATTTATCTAGCATTCCAATTGCCTTTACTCTGACCTGATACTTATGTACTAAATCGCTTGTTAATAATTCATCTAATCCTATTTTTAAATACTTAAATATCATAGAAAGTTCTTGCTGAGTTCTTTTTTCACAATTTTCAGCTGAGAGTGCGAAAACTGTAACTGTACTTATACCTATTTCAAGTATCCATGTCAAAACGTCTCTCAATTTCACATATCCCGTGTAGTAACCCTGATCTAAAGGAAGTCTGTTATTTCTAGCCCATCTTCTGTTACCATCAGGTATTATCCCAACATGAAATGGGAAAGGACCATCTTTTATCTGAGACCATAATATCTTCTCATATATCTTATAGATTGGGCGTAGTAATGCTCTAGTTATCATATCTTTGGCCATAAGGCTTCAATCGCGTTAATATATACTTTAGTTGCTATAAATATTTCATCCAATGAAATTTTTTCATGATCTGTGTGCTCTAAACTAGAATTTCCAGGACCATAAGCTAATATCCCTTTTAATGCTAGCTCTTTCAATATGTTCATATCACTAGTTCCCCTCTTTCTTAGAATTGTTGGTTTATAATTTTCTTTTATGATACTTCTCATAAAGACTTTAACTATATCACTGTTAACGTCCACTTTTACCGGGCTTATATCTTCAACTTCATGTATCTCGCAACCTTCAAATTCTCTGTATATCTCTGACATTATTTGATCTTTAGAATTTTTAACTGAATATCGTATATCGAAGTGAACTACTGCACTAGAAGGTGTTACATTCAAATATTCTCCCGACTTAAATATGGTTGGAACTATGGACACATCATCGTATCCGGTGTTTATTCTGGTTGTGTTAATGATCTTCTTTGAAATTTCTAAAATTAAATTGGAAGTAGCCGAGGACGAATGCTCTGATCTTGCTCTGCATAAAATATCTAGGTGTATAACGCCTCTATACTCCACGACTACACCAAAAGTGTTTGTTGGTTCACCTACTATTATGTAATCATATTTCTTACCAATACGTAATATCTCTCGTGCTCCTTTACTCTTATTTTCCTCATCAGATAATGCGCTAACAGTAACCTTGTAACCATTTTTATTCAATATGGAAGCTGCGATAATCATGGAAATTAATGGACCTTTATCGTCTACAGCTCCTCTGCCATATATAATCTCTCCTTCCTCTTTAGGATTAATAAAGCCTGGAACTGTATCTACATGTCCTACTAATAATATATTACCATCTCCCAACAGATAGGAATTTGTGCTAGTTATTTTAAGGCTTAAATCTAACTCACTGGCTATCTTCTCAAAAAAATCTTTAGCCTTATACTCTTCTCCGGAAGGTGTATATATCGATAAAAATTCAAGAAGAAACTGCTTTATTTTCAATTTTAAGTAATCCTTCTCTAAGAACATTTGACGCTTCCTCCATATTTTCATAAGTTATCAGATATGATGGCAAAAATCTAATAACCGTAGATCCTGCTTTCACTGCTAATATACCCTTTTCTTGCAGATATTTTAAGACTTGACCTGGCTGAAACCTTATATCGATGCCAATCATTAAACCTTTACCTCTAACCTCCCTAACAACCTTTAAATCAGCTAAGTTCTTTACCAATATGTTAGAAAATTGTTGACCCTTCTGGTTAGCCTGTTCAACTACATTTTCTTTTTCAATTACTTTGCATGCAGCTGTTACTGCTGCCATTGCCATTGGATTACCACCATAAGTACTTCCGTGATCTCCTTCTTCTAATTTATTTGCAATATGGTCTGGAAGAAAGACCACACTTACAGGAAATCCTCCTCCAATAGCTTTACCTGCTGTGAGAATATCTGGTACAATATTATAATGCTTATAAGCCCAAAGCTTTCCTGTTCTTCCGAATCCTGTTTGAATTTCATCAAAAATAAGTAAAGAGCCAGTGTTCTCTGTCTTTTCTTTTAATGCTTTCATAAATTCAATATTAGCAGGAATAACTCCAGATTCTCCCTGTATAGGCTCAACTATTACTGCAGCTGTCTCATTATCTATCTTAGAAAGATCCTCGATATTATTAAAGGTTAAAAATTCGACTGGTCCAACTAAAGGTTCAAATGGTTCTCTATATTTTTTATTCCAAGTTACTGAAAGTGAACCTGCTGTTCTTCCATGAAATGCGTTCTTAAATGCAATTATCTTTTTTCTTCCAGTTATCTTTCTTGCTGTTTTTAATGCTGCCTCCACTGCTTCAGTTCCACTGTTAAGTAACATAGCATTATCCATTTTATCTGGTTTCACCCTATCTAGTGCCTGCAACATCTCGTCCTTAATTGGAGTAGAAAATGAAGTTGATAAAATACTAATATTTTCTAACTGGTTTTTTAAATATTCTAAAATTATTGGATTTCTATGCCCAAGGAATGCTACACCTATTCCTGTGTGAAAATCCAAATATCTTCTTCCTTCTATATCCCAGACGTACTGTGCCTCACCTTTAACAATCGTTAACCCTCTATCCCCATACAGTTGAATTAATTTCATTTCTTAATCCACTCTCTAAGTTTATTTAAAAGGTATGACGATACATTGAAATTATTAACTCTTACAGTATTTTTATATTCCGGTACACCATTTATCTCATTCACTAAATATCCCCTTTCAGGATCCTCAAAAATATCTATACCCAAAAAGAATCCACCCATTATATCTCTCACTTTAAGAGCTAAATCCCTTAGTTCGTCATCTATTTTTAACGGTAAAGCTCTGGCACCTAATGCCGTATTTGTTTTCCAGTTATGTTCATTAACTCTATATATTCCAACTGGCGCCTCATCTCCCATTACAAATATTCTAATGTCTCTATTTGGTTTTTTAACAAATTCTTGTACTAAATAGATCTGCCTAAATTGACTTGTTGTATATTCCTGATATTCTAGAAAGCTATATAAAATGTCTTCATCTACAGCCTTCGCAACCATTCTTCCCCAACTACCTTCTATTGGTTTTATTACGGCAGGAAATCCAATTTTTTTAGCTAAATCAACAGCTTTATCTTTTGAAAAAGTTACAACAGTTCTAGGAGTCTTAATATTATGTTTAGCTAATAAAGATAATGTATACAGTTTGTTACCGCATTTAAACAAACTTGTCGCATCATTTACTACATTATAATTCCATCCCTCAAAAATTAAAGATGTGGTTAATGCCCTTGCATGACTAGTATTTCTCTGTATTATAACATCTGCCTCTAATTCGTTATGATTTTCGCCTACTCCTACTATAGAATAAAAATCCTTTGTAAATATAGGAATTGCCTTAAATCCACTTTTTCTCGCTTCAGTTATTATGTCCTTCTCTTCCCATCTCAGCAGGTCGTATGATACCCCTATTATCACTCTCCCCAGTCCTCTCCTACTTGCTCTGCTAACCTTAATGCTAGTTTTCCATTAGAATTGAATACTTCTAATTGAGCACCGCACTCATGCTCAACTATTTCTCCTGGTAAGGAGTCGTCTGGTACGTTTACATCGTTACCACATATTGGACATTTTAATAGTACCATGATGGATCGAATAGAAATATAAAGTAAGCAGTTGAAAAGCTTTTATGAAATAAAAGGTTCGAAATTAGTACCAAACTCTAAGTACTATAGTACTATTTGTACTTATAACACCTTGAAGACTTCTTATATCATCTATCGTCTTATTTATCGATATTATGTTCATTCCTCTTACCAATGCAAGAACATCATAATCGCCTGTTGTTTCATAAACGGCTTCTACCCCAGGTATCTTTATTATCTTTTTAGAAATTTCAGGAGTAGGAATTTGAGGATTAGTTTTAACCATAACTATTGCTTTTATCTCGTTTTCCAACTCATAATCAATTGTAAATCTCTTTATTACACCCAATCTTATTAACTTCTCTACTCTTTTCCTTACTGCAGCCTCACTTATCTTTAATTCTTTGGCTATCATAGTGAAAGGAGTTCTCGCATTCTTCCTTAACATCTCTAATATCTTAATATCGCTATCATCAACATCTGCCATTATTCAATCACCGTACCTTTTCCTTCTAATGCATTCTTAATTGGATCTTCTACTAATCCAGATGATATTATCACTTTCTTAACTCCATTCTCTATTGCTTCTGCTGCCATTAATATTTTTCTATTCATACCTGGTCCTATTTTTTTAGATAATTCCTTAGCCTCTTCCACTGTTAACTTATTAACAACTTTGTTATCAACCATCACACCTTCCACATCAGTTAATAATATTAGGTTATCAGATCTCAATGCTGTAGCAAGAGCAAACGCCATCTGATCCCCATCCACATTTAGTAATGTAGATTCGTCAGGATCATATGCCAATGGTGATAATATTATTACCTCAAATAAATTACTAAATGTTACTAATAATTCTTTGTTTATGTTTTTAATTTTTCCAGTATATCCACCGTCGACTATTCTCTTTCTTCCTCTTTCATCTATAATTATAATCTTTTTCTTTCTCTCTGCTAACACTAATTTTCCATCTGCACCAGTTAAGGCTATGCTATTACGATAGCTAGAAACCTTACTCAATATATTCCTAGAGATCGAACTCATAACCATAATGAATACTTCTAACTCCTCCTTAGTGGTATATCTGCTTCTTATTCCTTCTGGTGAGGTAACAAATTTAGGTTCTATTCCCAGCTTACTAGATAATTCTGTTACCTGATCCCCTCCTCCATGAACATATATTATTTTGTCATTTGTCTTTATTATACTTTGAACCACTCTATCCAAATTTTGTTTTAAAACCCTACCGCCGGTTTTTACTACTATCATATTAAGCAGGCCTCAATGGAGGAATTCTTAAACCTTCGTCTTCTTCGAAACCTCTGGAAACATTAAAAGCTTGAACTGCCTGACCTGCAGCTCCTTTCATAAGATTGTCTATTGCTGAAAACATAGTTATTCTACCTACTCTTTTCTCTACTGCAAATCCGATATCTACAAAGTTACTTCCAATCACATATTTTGGATCTGGGTATGGATGTATATTGCCTCTGATTACTCTAACGAACTTTCTACCTCTATAAAATTCAATAATTTTTTTCCAAAATTCAATTTCGTTGAGATTGTCCGAAATAAGCCAACCATGTACAGACGCAAGTGCACCTCTAATTGTGCTAACAGCGTGAGGTACTAAACTTATTTTTACTTCTTTTTTCGATATATACTGCAACTCTTGCTCAACTTCTGCAGCATGTCTATGTCCCTCAGCTTCATAGGGTCTTATAGCATTCTGTCTTTCTGGATGGTGACTTCCTTCGTTAGGTTTTGCCCCTCCTTCGCTACTACCAACCTTTACGTCACTAATCAACCTATAGTTATCTAATATATTACTATATACTAACGGAGCTGCTGCAAGTATAGTAGCTGTGGAATTGCAACCAGGTGAAGCTATTAATTTTGCTCCTTTTAATTCCTCATAGTGTATCTCTGGGATTCCATAGACAGCTTTTTTTAATAAATCAGGATACGGATGGTCAAACTCGTACCATAATTTATACAATTCTGGATTTTTTAATCTGAAATCAGCACTTAAATCCACTACCTGTAATCCCATTTCCAAAAGTTTAGGTACATAATCTACAGAAACTTTATGAGGTAAGGCTAAAAATACGGCTTCGGCTTTTTCTCCTATTTTATCCCATGAAAACTGTGAAAAATTGATATTATAAAATCCTCTTAGGTTTGGATGAATAATTGATATTGGTTTACCTGCATATTCCCTGGATGTTATATAGGTTACTTCTACTTTGTTATGCATAGCTAATAGCCTTAATAATTCTCCACCTGTATACCCTGATCCACCAATAACTGCTACTCTTATCATTCATAACTCAAAAAGTAATATTGGTTTTAAACATTTCTACTCCTAAATAATATTAATAGTGTGAGTACAAACATTGAAGAATTAAAAAAATTTCTAGAAAATAAAATAAGTGAATTGAAAAAAGAATTAGAATATTATGAGTATCTTTTAAGTCTGTTGGAAACAGAAGGATATAAAAATACAATCAAGGTAAACAGAGGAATTGCTGATATTATAAAAAATACTAAGGGAGAAATAATAGCTGAGATATACTATACTCCACCTTTAGTTAGAGTTGTGTTCAAGGGTAAGATAACTGTTAATCGAATATATGCTAACGTAATTAATAAGATTCTTGAGAATGAAAAAAACAAAAATAAAATAGAATATAATATCATTTTCGAGAAAGACGAATTAAAAGAGATAACTATAGACAGTATTAAAGATGAACTACTTTACAACAGAATAAAGGCAGCACTACAATCCGTATTAGAAAGAATTTCTCACTAATACGTCTGTCTTAATCATTATAGGACGTGGATCATTAATAAACCTTATCAACATTTCTCCCTTACCCAAAAATATTAAAGACCTTAAACTTTCTTCGATATTTAGATCAGCAAACCTCATCACTTCATTCCAGAACTTCTTATCACCATTATTCATAAATGCTAATAGTCCTATATTTTCTAGAAATACATCCGATAATTCTCCTAAATCATCGAAGTTTTGAGTAGCCATAAAAATTCCAATACCAAATCCCCTTCCTCTTTTTATTAAATCTGCAACTATTTGATAATCTCTGTCCTCGGATCTAAGAAGAGTCCATGCTTCATCTATAACTAAAACCAATTTTAATCTATCATCTGCTATATTATATTTATTAATAAATTTTATTATTATACTATACATTACAAGTCTTCTTAGTTCCTCTGATTTTATACTAGATAAATCAACTACATTTATACCTTCTGAAATTGCAGATATTAGGTCTATATCTTCAAGTCCCGCATCCAAACTCTTTATGGCAGACACTATTCTGAGCAAATATGCCTTCACATCCTCATTTATATCATACTTTTCTATTTTATCAATTATATAGTCCCAACTAACCTCATAATAATTATCTGAGATACTTTCTAAAAGGATCCTATATAATAATGCAGATACAAACCTGTCTAACTTAAATGAGTTTCTAATAATGTTTTCTAACTGAATTAAATAAATATCCTTATTCACATTAGAAAATTTAAGGAGATTAATACTATTTAAAAGCGGATTTATGTATTTATATTTATAACCATACTTCTTAAGCCTTAAAGAAATATCTTTCTTTACATCAAAAAACACTATAGGTATATTATAAAGAATGTTTGTCTTAACTCCCAAAGATAATAAAAACTCTGTTTTACCAGAACCTGTGGGACCTATAATTAATGCATGAGGGTTAATTACTCTATTAATATTCCAAAACACGGCTCTTCTATCATTTATCTCCTGACCTAGATATATGCCGTCTGTAATTATTTCGTAATCTGGTTGCTTTTGTAGAGAAAATACTGATAAAAAGGGAATTTGAGAAGGAAACACTATCTTCTTAAGGCTAAGTTTGTCATTTAACAAATCCTCTATTTCATGTTTATATGCTAACCTGCTTTTCACACCTATACCTTCTAATCCTTTCTTTACAACATCAGCCGTTGCTAGTGCTTTTTCTTTACTATCAGAGTTAATGATAAAGAAAATAAGATACTTAAAAGGCATTTCTCCTTCACTTATTTTCTTTATCATATGCTGAATCATCATTAACTCGTTTTTTGCTCTTTCATTTGAAGGGTCAGCATCAATTATCACTCTTATATTTTGAGCTTTTTGAAATAAATCGCTTAAAAATTTGTTTTTATCAACACTACTTTTTCTAAATACAATATCTATCTGACCAGCTATATCCAGAACTTTATGAAACGAGGAAATTTTTACACGTAAACTTTCATCACTTAGATCTCTATAATCAAATGGTATGTCATCAACTATTAAAAATGCTTTAACCTTATCCTCTATTTTTAAATATCCATCTTCTATGACTATACTTTGATTTGTTTTGTGGTTCTTAACAAATATTTTACTTATGTTACTTCCTAAGAAAAATTTATAAAATTTTCTCATTATTTGAGGATCTACGAAAAAAAGTGATACAATTGCCAATATTATAAAGACTAAATTAAAAGATATGATACCTAATATTAGAAGTACCACAGTAACTACAATAAACGCCTTGTTCATTAAAATGATCTAAAAATATATTCAGAGTCAGAGTGAACCGCAATAACTAATTAATTCAACATCATAAATTAATAATTCTACTACTCATAACTCTATGTTTGCATGAATCATCCGTAAATCTTCTTCAGTTTTATTTAATTTTTTCATAAGCTCTGCAACCAGTCCATCTAAAAAGATTTGAGTAGTGTCCTCAAATAGAGTACCCAGTGGTGCTAAAGGTTCTGTTATGCCTAAAATTTGCCTTGCAAAGTAATCCTCATTAGTTGAGTATTTAGTTCTTCCTGGAATCTCTACTACTACATCTGATATTTTTGCTAGTGGGCTGTCGGCATAACTAGTTATTGAAATTAAAGTTGACTTAGCAGCTTTTGCAGCCTCTGCTGCAGTTAATATTAGCCTAGTTCTGCCTGAACCGGATATTGCAATGGCTATATCCCTTTCGCCGATTGCAGGAACTATAGTATCTCCCAGCACATAAACATTATAACCTAAATGAAGTAATCTCATTCCAAAAGCTTTACCAACTAATCCACTTCTACCTGCACCCATTACAAGAATCTTACCGTTTTTATTTTGATTATAATGATTAACTAAAACTTCAATCATTTTTGAAACTTGCTCAGGTTTTAACATACGTACAGCACGCATGATGAATTCAGCTATATCATACATCGTTTTTATTGAGATAAGAGATTCAAACAAGGAAGTATTTGTAGGTGATGATGACAATTTGAATCTCCATTTATAACTCATTAATTCCAATTTAAAACATTACTTCTCCATAGATCCATAAGACGGCGAATTTTTTATACGTTTCAAAATGCAAATATTAAAAATAGTTAGAAATGTCATCAACTACACGTTGGACGCCAAAATGGAAAACCGTCAAAATAAAACTAAATGATAAAGATATAGATATCTGTTTTGATGAGATAACTAAACTTTACGCATGTCCAATATGCGCACCGGAATGTAAAAAAGGCAATACGCCAAACTACGGAGCTTACTTCTTTTCATTGGATGATTTAAAGGAGCACATACTCTCACATAATTTCTCTTACTGGCTAAAAAAGAGGAAGACAGAAGAGGAAGAAGAGGAAGAGGAGAAAGTAAAAGCAGAAGAGGAAGAAGAATGAAGAAGAAAAAAAACATAATTATGGTAGGCAACTTCACAATAGATATCTTTAACAATGATAATAAAAAAATAGGAGGATCACCAATTTACTCAGGTTTTGCTGTATACATGCTAGGAGGAATTCCGCATGTAGTCTCCTCAATTAGCAACGCATATGAAAATATTTTACCTCCATTTTTAAGCAAATATAAAATTTTCAACAGTAACAATATGACTACTTTTAAATTAATTTACAAGGAAAATGGTAAAAGAGATCTCTTGCTAGTTTCTATATCTGAAAGAAAATTAAGCATAGAGAATCACAAGTCCGATGGTCTAATAATAAATCCAGTATGTAATGAAATAGATGTTAACACATTATCAAATATCTCTTTTCCTATAGCTGTAGATATTCAAGGATTCGTTAGAATGTGTGAAGAAAACAGATATGTTATTTTGGGTAACCAGTTTAAGTTACCTTATAATAGGAATTATTTAGTTGTACATGCTAACTATGATGAGCTAAGTAAGTCTATGTATACCGTATCTGATTTAATTACTACTGGATTTAAAGAGGTACTAGTATCATATGACGAAGATGGCTTTATAACCTTTACATCTAGAAATAGTTCTTATAAGTTTAAGCCAGAAAATATAGGTCCCTACAAAACAGGTACTGGTGATGTACTTCTTGCATCTTATTTTATGTACAGACTAAATGGAATAGACCCTGAGAAAAGTACATATCTTGCAGGGAAATTTACTGAATGGTTCAGCAATTCAGGCTATCGTCTATTGTCTGACATAGGTTAAAATTTTTCCATTTTCCCAATCTTCCACAAAAAGTAATATTATCATCTTTTTCACCTATCTTATTATCTTCATCTATTAATATACCATCCTTAATAACCCTATACCTGAAAGAGATTATTTCATCCCTTAACAATATCCTTTTCCTCTTGAGATCACTGTACACTTTATCCCATGATGGAACTATATTTAAAAATGGAACCAAAACATATACAACATCAAATGAAGGATTTAACCAATCAATCGAAAATACATGAGAGAAAGAAACACCTTTGTCCCCATTTACTACAATCTGAGAACCTTGTCTTTTCTTGGTTGTAAATACAGCTTCAGCTATACTAATACTTCTAAAAACTTTACTATTATCAAATATTCTTCTTGGTATGGTGGAATATATTCTATCCCATAGGATTATCTCTCCCGTATTTAATACCAATTTATCATTTCTAATAAAATATGAACCAATCAGTCTAATTCTAGCTTTTAATGATAAATTTTGTATTATCTCACTCAGATTTTTTATATAATACATTTTATTATCAGGAAGTAACCAATCTGGAATTTTATCTATCGTTAGTTTTGCACTTAAGTAGTTCTCTTTTTCATAAATTACATCTGTCTCTATCTGAGCAAAATCTAACAAGCTAGTGAAACATTTTTCTTTCACTAAAGGAGGATGTAGAGGAATATTAAAACCAGATATTTCGTCATAAGAAAACACTCCTCCTATTCTATTCTGATTCTCTAAAACTATAGAGTCTCGTCTACGAGAAGAGATCAATAAACCTGAGATACCTGCGCCTAAAATAACTTCCATTTGACACTATACTAAAGCTCCTGAAGATAAAATCCTATCCCACTTGTAGGATTTGGGAAAACTTTTATCAGTATCATTTACTGTATCCTTCGTATCGGCAACTAATCTCTTAACAAGAGCCTCGATATCGGAGCTGGAATCAACCTTTATTCTCTTACCATTATATTCTATTTCAGGGTAACCGTCATACAAAGTATCAAACACAACTTCAAAATACACTTTGTTCTCACGCAGATATTCTATCAAAGTGCTAGGAATTTCAAAGTAATCCTCTTGTCCAACTACCAGTCTTAGCATACTAAAATGTTACTACTACTGTTTATACTTATAAGCCAGTGGAGGAAATAATATGGAGATGAAATCCTTTTTAGGGTCAACTATTTTGCAAATATCCGGAGTAATAGGATATGCAAAAGACTATGAGGAGGCTAAAATTCTTACAGAAAAATTTAAGGGAATTTTTAAAGATTTATCTGTAAAAATGCTAGATTTAAGCAAAATTGAAGATCGACTATTAGCCATTAACTTAGATCCTGATATAGGAGACTTCAAAGAAGGTTATGTTATTGCGATAGGCATATAAATCCTCATTATATTCTAATTATTGGGCCCGTAGTCTAGTCTGGTTAGGACGCTGCCCTCACACGGCAGAAGTCCCGAGTTCAAATCTCGGCGGGCCCATGTGGGGACCCCACTTCCATTTTTCAATAATCCCTCTCCAGTCTATTATATAATGACTTACTATTTACTTAATGGGATCTTGTGTAGTACCCTTAGGAAAGCTCTACTTCTCGATCCTAAATCTAGTTTCTCACTTTCTGTGATTAGACCTAGAATGCTTTAATAATTTCATCTAATTTTATCAAGTATACAGTAAAACAACATTAAGGCATTAAGAATATTTTGTTTAACTTAAAACTCTAAGATATCAACATATTAAGAATATTTTCTAACTTGATTAAATCTAAATCTTCATGTGTCTGAAGCTCCAAATATATCGGCCTAGTTAAATGCCTGTGATATCTAGATTGGTATTCATCTTTTAACAAAAACCTAGGAATCTCTATTGCAACCTTTTCCGCGTTAAATTCATAGCCACATTTTTTACACTTATACCCTTTCTTAACTCCTAAAGAAGTTGCTGATCTATGGCATTTAGGGCATTTAGGGTTACTATATTCGTAGTAGTTTAATGATAAAACTCTCATTCTCTCTGCCTCGAAAATTTTCCCATATTTATCTGAAGGTCTGACTGTGGCAATAATCTCTATCTCGTCGCCATTCATAAGGAATTTTGAAGCTAAATTTAACTCCCCAGTTTCCTTGTAAAAGATAACTATTTCTCCTTCATCCGAACGTAATAAGACGTCTCCTCCCTCTAGAATTATTCCCTCTTTAACTTTAATTTTTTTCTTTATTGTTCTGTAGTAATACTCTTCATCATCATTACTAATATGTGCATCTGATCCCTGATTAGTCTTGTATATCATAGCTAGTTCAACGTTATTAGAACTTCTTATCTCTTTCAACGCCTCTAACATAACTGAGAGAGTATTTCCTCTAACACCATATAATATAGGGTCTTTTCCTTGAGGTGTGATAAGTAACCTTTTCTTGATGTAATCAAAATTATTAAACGTTTTAGGAAAATTTCTTTCCTCAAATTTTATCACACTATTTACATCCACAATTCTATAGCTAGAGGTATCATGCCTATAAGTAATAAGTTCGTATGTGAACCCCCCCATTGGCAAATAGCCTATTGCAGCAATACTCCCTATTATTCCCCTATCGCCCTTTGTAAGTACATTACATTTCTTTGAGATTCTTATGGTATAGTCGAAAGGAACTATATCCTTTACAGCTTTTTGATAAAAGTTGTACAAAAAATTTCTGCATTCTTCATAGTCATCTTTCTTTATTATTGCTAGACCAGGCTTCCTATTATACTTCATTGCTTTTGATACTTTTTCAACGTAATCTGTACTCTCGGACCATATTATTTCTGCTAACTCTTCAAGGTTTTTTTCACTGGATAATATGATTTTGATACTTGCATTTCCTCTAGTTTTCCAGGGAATATTTGGATTTAACCTAATCAAATAGGGCAAATCAAGAATCTTTAAGTTCTTATCCTTGATTAAATGTTTAATTAACAGTGCTGAAAAATGCGTAGTACAGCCTGCTTCAGGTGAGTCATGATCGTCTATTCCTAATATATATTTTACTTCTTTACTAGACTCTTTCCCTCTACCACTATCATTGTTAATGTTGATCTCACCCTAGGTAACTTTCTGACTGTATTTGTCACAAAATCCTTCAGCTTATCTAACGTATCAGCTTCTATTTTAGCTACAATATCATAAACGCCGTATACTATGTGGACTTCTGTCACTTCATTCAGACTTTTAAGTTTTTCAAAAACCTCTTCTTCTCCACCTGCATCAGTGTTAATTAGAACTATAGCCGAAGCCATTTTTAAACCCAAGAAGGTTTATTAGAAATAAAGTTATAAGAACTTTATGATTATAAGTGAAAATATATATTATAGATTATCACAAAGATGATCCAAAGAAATGTACAGGGAAAAAACTAATAAGACTGGGTTATGCAAAACCTACAAATAAGGGAATAGGTATAGTATTGGATCCATTTTCAGAGACAGTATTGGGAATAGAGGATTCTGAGATATTAATAAAACAAGGACTAACGGCTGTAGATACTTCATGGAATAATACGACAATAAATGAATTCAAATCAACAGGATTTCATAGGAGATTGCCAATCTTATTTGCAGGAAATCCCACAAATTATGCACTAGCATATAGGCTTTCCACGTTAGAAGCAATATCTGCTACTCTATATATACTAGAGCAAACAGAACTTTCCTTCTCAATCCTAAATACTGTAAAATGGGGTAAAACTTTCTATGAACTGAATAAGGATATATTAGAGTCGTACAAGGGCAAGAAAAGAGACGAAATTATTGAAATAGAAAATGAAATTATAGATAAAATAAGGGGAGCCTAACAATAACCCAGCTTTTGTATTTAGGGGGATTCTACTAAGCGTCCTTAGGAGGGTTGAACCTCAACTCATCCCCTCCTTACTTGCTCCTGGGAGGACTGCCGTTTCAGCCGGTATAATAGGTCTCATTTATGTAGCCTAGTTACCTAGACTACATATAAACTCATTTTCATATCCTATTATACCGGTTACGTTTCTGTGCAGTAGCCAGAGCACTAAACCCTGCAGATCTAACTGCTCCCATGAGGCTTGGAGGCTGGAGTTTCCTCAGGATATTCCCGTAACCCCCTGTTAGGCTCCCCTAAAATATGTTATAACGGGGGCGGGATAATAAAAGATGCTATAATTACACCAGCTATTAAGACAATACTCGCAACGACCACTACTTTAGGCGAAATTTTTACCTTTTCCTTTTCAGTCTCATAATATCTTACTAAACCTGCCATTGAAGCTATTGGAACGTCTTCCTTTTTCTTTTTACTTGATGGCATTACTAGTCCTCCTTATACTCTTTATCTCTTTTATTATTTTTAAAGCTTTTTGATGATCTCTCTCTATCACATTTCCTGTAACTATGATATCCGCTCCTGCTAGTACCAAGTTTCTTGCCCTCTCTTCGTTGGTCACACCACCGCCTACAATTACTACACCGTCTTTTACCGTATTCTTTACGACCTTTATAGCCTCAGGCTTTACTGTTTCACTTGCTCCAGATCCAGCTTCTAAATATATGTATTTCATTCCCATGTAATTTGCAGCTAAAGAGTAACTCACTATAAGTTCTATGTTATCATAAGGAATAACTCTTGCTCTTCCAATATGCCCAGCAGTACCACCATGTCCTATTATAAGATAGGCAGTTGGTAGAACTTCTAATCCTATTCTCTTTATAATAGGAGCAGCCACTATTTGAGCTCCAACAATATAATATAAATCATCTGAATTTAAAAGCGAAAGAAATAATATCGCATCAGCCTTATTTGAAATTAAATTTACATTACTTGGAAATATTATCAAAGGAATACTAAATTCTTCTAAAATAGATAAAATATTATCTAGCTTATCCTGCGATATACCAAGAGTTCCGCCTATTAGAAAAACGTCAGTTCCTGCCTCAATAAGCTTACTAGCAATATCATGCAATGAGTCTAAATCAAATATCTTATCAGGATCAAAAAGGGAAAAATGTAAAGTTTTCCCTTCCTCTAATATTTCGCTAATATATCTAGCTACCTTCCCCCTGAATTTCATCTTGAGCCTTCTCCTCTGTATCTTTTAAATTCTGCTCAATCTTTCCTTCATAGTATCTATCTATAAATTTACCGTATGCATTTGCCTCATCATAAACAAGGGGAACGTCAAATTGATCCTCAAGCTTACAATTACCGCACATCACTTTAGCATTACCCTCCTTAACCGTGATTGATATAGTAACCTTTCCACATCTAGGACATTCGAAAACACTAGGAATTTTTGGTTTTGGCCTTTGAAGTTGAAGTTTTCTTCTTTTCTTTCTTCCTCCCAACTCTTTCTGCACCAGATATTTTTAGCCTAAACCCGCTATTAAATACTTCTACAAAGATAAGATACAATATACCTAACACAAACGCAGAAATAACTCCTATATAAACAGTCTCAAGCGCTGAAAGCAATATTATTACCTCTTATCTTGATAATATTCTTCTCAGTATAAATGACTTTTCAAACGTATATAACTCTACTAGTATCTTCTTAAACGTATCCACATCCAAATTTATGACTAATATGTCATCTTTATTTATCACATAATCCAAAGAAATTAGATGATAGCATTTTAATTTCTGTTTATTAAAGAAAAAGAAAGGACAAGTACAATATTTATCCTTTACCATTAGATAATCCTTATCTTTACCTAGAAAGACAAACACAGAAACAAGTGAACTTCCTACCTTTAATTTCAATATCCGATCTTCAATAATTGCCTGTTTACTTCTCTTTAGCTTGTAATAATCTCTTAACATTATATATGCTTTCAGTTACAACAAATTCAAACAAAAATCTTTCGTCAGATCTTTTAGTATATTCTGCCACATAAAACAAATCGGAATGTCTACCTTGTCCAAATAATCACTGATTATATGTTAATTTTTATGTTGAGTTCATCTAATATCTTATTTATTTCATTTCATGATAATAAAAACACAAAAGTAATCCTAGTTCTAATGCTCAAATAAAATATTCTGCTAACTACTGATATCCTTTCCAGTAAGGTAAAACGAGGAAGAACCAAGAACTTAACGGCAATACTTACATCAGACCGCTCTACCGAGATAAAACACTATCATTCCAGTATTTCAAGAAGAATACTGTAGCAGTAATTATAACCGGAATTATCAATGCAACAAAAGCATAACCTAGACCTATAAACTGAGATAAAGCACCAACCACTATTGGAACTATGAAAAACAAAATGTTATTATAGGCTAAGAAGTATGAGTTGACTGCGTTCCTCTCTTCACTGGAAGTCGCTCTAGCTATAATTATAGTGGATATAGGAAAAACTGATCCATGAGGTATACCCAGAAGAGCCATAAAGATTAGGTAAAAGGCTAAATTCGGAGAAAATACAACTCCTATTACTCCTAAAATAGTTATTACAACTGAAATAAGTAACGGATATCGAAGTGATCTAAAAGGTCTGATTGTCATGAAAAGTCTGGTCAAAAATGATGTTATAAAGAAGGGTATATATGAGAAGTAAGCCAAGTTCTTAGGAAGCCCTAACTCGTCTATTCCGTAAATGGTTATAAATGTAGTGAAAGCTGCAAAGGGGATATTATAAGTTGTAATAGAGAGTATAGATGAGATAAGTCCCTTATTTCGCAGAACAGATATCCCACGAATTTCTCTTTTCGCATCAGGGAATTTTATTAACCATGATAGGACAAAGGACAAAATAGAAAATGGAAGAAAAGCTAGAAAGACTGATTTATAGCTGAAAATCGAAAGAATATAACTTTCTAATAGTGGACCGATTATGAGACTAATGCTCAAACTCGTGGAATATAGTGATAATAACCTCTCCGCTAGTCTTTTGTTTTCTACTAAAGATGCTGAGGTTACTAGGTTAGGCATTATTAAACCGTAAGCGACTCCGGCAATAGCGGTAAAAATCCATACTGTTAAAGGAGTAGATAGGTAGAATCCTATTAGAAGGACAAATATTAAGAAATTACATGAAATAAATACTTTCCTTCTAGAGGAAGATGATAAAACTGGATTAATAAGTGAAGTTGAAATGAGTGTCGCCATAAATATCAAGCCCTCTAAAACACCTGCAAGAAAATTATTGAACCCAAACACATATTTAGTTAGAGGAGCTAATGTAGTCGTCACCATATTATTAGTTGACCTATTTGCTATGGCTACTAACGATAACGTTAAAGCGATGTACAAAAAAGATCGTTTGTCGCTCATAATGATGCATTACTTCAATAGTCAATTAAAAACTTACTATTTTCCTTTACTAATACAAAAGAATGTTTAAGATATGCTTGGAAAAATTTAACCTAACTATTTCCTGGGATTTAATCAAAATCTAAGTTAAGTTGTTACAAATTCATGGATCCATAGGAAGTCATTGGAGATTGTTTAACTAACATAGATGACAAGCCAAAGAGCCCTAATATAAACGGTAAAAAATAATATATTTTAAAAATTTTTAGTTTTAAGAAGAATTAACCGGGGAGTTTAATTTACATTACCAGAGATTATAACCTCTTCTTCCAATCTCATAAATCATTATAGATACATGTACGGTTAAACCTTATTTTATTAAAATGGTATAACAAATATCATGGGTTATAGGACTTTCATCACTGGACAATATAAGATTCGTCAGAGAGGTAACAAGTATTATGTTTACTCCATAGAGAAGGGTAAAGATGGTGACGTAAAGGAACATTACATTGGTCCCTTAGATAAGATCGTGGAAGTGTACTTGGGATGTTAGGGGGTACCCCCTAACCCCACAGTGGACCGGCCGGGATTTGAACCCGGGACCTCTCGGATGCCAACCGAACACTCTTCCAGGCTGAGCTACCGGCCCACAATATACTACGTAGATCACTGATATTAATTTTTTATCGCCTTAATCCAAAACCAGAGACCCCTTTAGTTCCACTGGAGACATATATCCAAAATAAATTATGTATATCATCTATTTACACAAAAATAAAACATGATCTAGTAACATAAATAAAACTCAATTATACAAATCATTATTTCCAGGTAATAACTAGGTCTAGCTTTAATTCCAGTTGAAATAAAGGGGCAGGTAGTATTCATAATACTATTAGTTTTCCAGTTGAAATAAAGGGGTGATTTACTGGGGGGTTAATTGTTATAAAACATTCTCTCGTTATAATATAAGCAATGAGTGACATCATAGATAGTATTTTATCAACCCTGAAAAAGGGTAGGATTTTTAGGTCACGTGATTTATTATTACCTGACTATATACCTGAAGCCTTACCTCATAGGGAAGATCAAATTAGAAAACTAGTAGAGATCTTAGCTCCAATTACAAGATCTGAAAAACCTAGTAATGTTTTCATATATGGTCTTACTGGTACTGGGAAAACCGCTGTAACGAGGTTTGTGTTAAGTAACCTACAAAGAAAATTTGCATCAAAGTTTACATTTATATATATAAATACAAGACAGAATGATACACCTTACAGGATATTAGCAGACGTATTAGAAGCTTTGGGGATCCGCGTTCCATTTACAGGTCTGTCGACTGCAGAATTATTCAAAAGATTTGTAAAAAGACTCAATACATTTCAAACAATTGTTTTAATCACCTTGGATGAGATAGACGCACTTGTGAAAAAACATGGTGATGATATACTGTACAGATTGACTAGAATCAATTATGATTTATCTACAAGTAAAGTCTCTGTTATTGGGATTACAAACGATGTTAAGATGGTTGAGAATTTAGATCCTAGGGTAAAGAGTAGCCTAGGGGAAGAGGAAATAATATTTCCACCTTATAATGCAGAGCAGTTAGAGGATATACTAAAGCAGAGATCTAAAATTGCCTTGAATGAAGGAGTGATTTCAGAGGAGGTAATTAAACTATGCGCAGCTTTAGCCGCGAGAGACCACGGAGATGCAAGGAGAGCTTTGGATCTGCTTAGAGTTTCAGGGGAGATTGCAGAGAGGGAGGGAAGAGATTTAATTACAGCTGACGATGTAAATAGGGCAAGAATAGAGCTAGAAAGGGATAGAGTTTATGAAGTTATATCGACTTTGCCTTTTCACTCTAAACTGGTTCTCATATCCATTGTTTTAGGTTTAAACTCTAACTCGATGTTGACCACAGGAGAAGTTTATGATATATACATAAAATTAGCAGGTAAATTAGGAGTTGAAAGCATAACGCAAAGAAGAGTTAGTGATATAATAAATGAGCTTGATATGGTAGGAATAATTACTGCGAGAGTAGTAAACAGAGGAAGGTATGGTAAGACTAAAGAGATTAGTTTAGCTGTAAGCAAAGATATAGTTATTAAATCTATAAAAGAAAGTGATGAGAGAATTGGTAGTTTGTGGGGTAGATGATGGTTATTTTCCTTTATCATATAAAGGTGGTAAGGGTAAAACAATCTTACTATCTTCATTCTTTCAAAGTTTCAACCTAATTGATATTGATTTTGATTATATCACTGTAGATGGTGAGGACGGAAATACTATATTTAAGAGTATAACAAAAGGGTGCAATGTTACTTTTTTAGATGGTGTGATATATGGAGGTTTTAATTATATAACTCCAGATAAAAATTATATCGTCTTTTACTCCAAGATGCCAAACGTTACTAGTATAGATAGAGCATTAATGAAGCATTTTCCTCTAAAGAGAGGCAAAATAATTCCCTTCTTACAAAATTTAACTGCGTTACCTACGAGACAAGGGACAGTATATATTAATACAGACCTGGAGCTGCGTCTTTGTAAAGAATTGATAGAGAGGTACCAGTTGTTCACTTCTACTCCTATTCCGATAAAAGTATCTCATGAGCTAGCTAGTAGTTTATCAAAGTTTATATTCAAGAGGAGAACTATGTAAGTATCTTCAGTTTTCTATAGACCAGCAATCGACCTAAGTCTCTCATCACCATGTATCTCTAATAAATAATCCAATACTGATTTTGGAACAAGTTTTTTCCACTCTTCATTTCCTTCTATAATGTAACGTCTAATAAGAGTGGAATTATATTTATGTCTATCAAAGGGTGGTGGCTGTAAAACCTCTACATTTGCCTCTTTGAACAATCTATTTACTAATGGATTCCTAGAAATTATTACGTCAAAGTTAGGTGCAAATGTTTTTATATGTGAGACCCAAACGCTGTTCATCATTATATCTGGTATTGGTATTATGTAGACTTTTGATAGATCTAAATTTTCTTTGTCCAAGGTTCTTCTTATCATTTCTATACGTTCTCCTGCCGTAAATGGATTGGATAATGTATGACTCTCCTGAGCACTTCCTATAACTATGATTAATTCATCAACATGTTTCATTGACCATTTTACAACCTCTAAGTGACCTATGTGGAATGGTTGGAATCTTCCTGGATATAAGCCTCTATGCAAACATCTTCACCTTCTTTTACTCCCAAAATATTTGAAGCACTGCTCATATTAATTCCAATCTCTATAAATCCGTAACCATTGCTGTATAAAACCAATTCATTTTCCTTTCCTTCTGCGAACGTTCTCACAACTCTTAGTTCTAATTGTTTGTCTCTAAGCGAAACTAAAGCCTTCTGCTCTGTTCTTAACTTAACATTACGAATAGTTGTAGCAATATTTCCAAAATGATCAATATACACTATTTTTCCACAGGCTTTCACTCTATTTTCATTTATTCTATCCAATGTATAAGAAAAGTCTAATTTTACAATTTCAGATTTGCTAATCTCCTCTCCAAATACACTTAGATCTACGCCAACTGAAATATAACTTGCGATTGGGGCAAAAATATCTCTACCGTGAAAAGTATTTGATATGGATTTTGATAAGTAGAATTTTTTGTTTGATATTAGTATGATTTTCTCTATATTATCTTCAATTATAGTGGGATATAATACACCATTATCTGGAGCGACAAAATAATAGTTATTAGTCTTAACTAGTATTGCATTTCTTTGGGTTCCAACACCAGGGTCTACTATTATCAAAAAGATAGTGTTTTTCTTAAAATATCTATACGATGTATTAAGTAAATAGGCTCCTGTAAATATATTGAAGTTCTTAGCGTTAGGAGTTATGTAGGTTATATCTATATCAGGATTTATTTTCTTAATTACTCCCTCTAAGGTTCCATTATAATTATCCGAAACTCCATAGTCAGTGAGTATCGCTATTGTTCGTCTTTTTAGCATGTTCTACTAGTAATTCTAAGTAAGATTTAATAGTTTTTTCATATTGAATTTGATGTTTTTTTACAAATTCGTCCACAAACGAAATCAGTTCTTTTTCAGTTTTATTAATCCCTTCTATTTCTATAAATTCTCCCAGTTCCTTTATTGAATCTAACGAAATTATGAAATCAGCATATTTATAATTTTTCCGTATTTTTTCTACTTGAAAAGATCTTATGAAACCTAGCTTTCGTAGAATTAGATCCATTTTATGGAGATCAGTAACCTCTACTTCAATTTCTTCTCTAGTCTTCGTCTCTTTGGACTGTTTAGGTCCCTTATAAGTTAGAATGACTTTCCCATTCGTGTTTCTTAATCTTAACGCCTCATCACTTTTTCTAAAGTCCCTTATAGGGTTATTATAATATATGTCTATTTGATGTTCTTCACTCATAAAGGTATAATTGTTTCTAATTCTCTCTTCTATTTCTTCTAAAGAAGGACTTATTACCCTTAGTTTAATCTCTCTTTCTATATACGACATGAATATACATTTGAAAGAGTACATTAAAAAATATGACAAGTTATTTTCATTATCACCTTCTTATCAAGCAGTCAGACTAAGTAATAAGTATGGCTTCCTGGACTATATGGTTGAGAGATATATAGACATGTTTAACAGCCTCGAAGACGCGGAAAGTTTTATGAGATCCTGTACAGTTCCATTAGAGGAAAGTATAAGGTGCAATGATCTAGTAACTACATGTAGTACGATGGAACATAGATTAGAGGAAAAGAATTTCAAGCTGGAGAAAGTCCAATGGCTACCTCATGGGTATAGAGTTATTAAAAAACCTAATAAACCTAGCTTGGGTGCAACTACAGAATATCTAAACGGTTACTATTATATTCAGGGATTGGCTTCTATGGTTCCTGCATATGTCCTAAATCCCCGTGAAGAGGATACAGTTCTTGATATGGCTGCTGCACCAGGTGGTAAAACCACCCAAATGGCTCAACTTATGAAAAATAAGGGCTTAATAATAGCAACAGAAAAATCTAGAAGAAGAGCACGAAGTCTGATTTCTAATATTAATAGAATGCATGCAAGAAATATTATTTTAATAAGAAGTGATGCCAGCACATTATCTAAAACAAGAATAAAATTTTCGAAGATTCTTTTAGATGCGCCATGTAGTGGGGAGGGGATTATCTTTAAGGATACAGAGAGAAGGAAGAAGACTTCGCTTAGTGATTTAAAGAACTTTAGTTTAACTCAAATGGGTCTTCTAACTATAGGATATGATTTATTGGACAAGAATGGAATACTAGTCTATTCTACTTGTAGTATAGCTCCCGAGGAGAATGAATTAGTGGTAAACTATGGGATTGAAGAACTTGGTTTCAGAGCTACTAAAATAAGCGGATATCCTGCAGATAAAGGAATTAATGAATTTAGGGGAGTAAAGTTTAGTCATGATGTTAATAATTGTATTAGATTTTATCCCCATGAGCATGGTACAGAGGGGTTCTTCGTTTGCGCTCTTCAAAAAGACTAAATTTTATTGTTTTGGACAAATCTAGATTAATACAATTATTATACCCAATATATAAAAAATATAACTGTAATGAAGAATATTCATTTCTAGAGAATAAGCTTATAATAAAATTTAAATCTTCCTTTGAGCAAATAGAAATTATAGAGAATAATTCTAAAGTTAGAGAAGTCTTGGATGAGTTAGAAAAAATTGGCTTATTTCCATATAGTATTGGTGAGCCTATTATTTTAAAAAAGGGTAAAAACGTAAGACCATTAATTCCTCTAGCTAAATATCTCTCCCAGATATGTAAAAATAAATTAATACTAAAATCGAAATTGGCAGAGAAAATTACGTATGGAAAAACTGTAAGACTAAGCCTAGGTTCTTTAAAAATAGAAGAAGATTCATATTTAGTCTATAACGAGAATAATGATTTTATATGCTATTCAAATGTTAAAATAGATAAGAAAGGCATTAAGATAATACCTGAGTTAGATATAGGTTGGTATTTAAGGAAGGGTGGCTAAATATTTATTAGATACAATAACATACATGAATCTTTAGATAAGTTGGATATGTGGTGAAATTATGTCTAATGATGGAAAAAAGGTTAAGAGTCTTTCAGATTTATCTGGGGTAGGTCAAAATATACTTAATAAATTAGTAGAAGCTGGTTATTCGTCGTTAGAAGCCGTTGCTGTGGCAACTCCTCAAGATCTTAGTGTTGCTGCTGGAATACCACAAACTACAGCACAAAGAATAATTAAAGAAGCTCGTGAAGCTTTAGATATAAGGTTCAAGACAGCGCTGGAAGTGAAGAAAGAAAGAATGAATACCAAGAAGATAACTACTGGCAGCCAGGCATTAGATGGTTTGTTGGGTGGTGGAATAGAGACAAGAACTATGACTGAATTTTTTGGTGAATTTGGTTCAGGGAAAACACAGTTATGCCATCAGATAAGTATTAGTGTTCAACTTCCCCAAGAGAAAGGTGGACTAAATGGTAAGGCTGTATATATAGATACGGAAGGTACTTTTAGATGGGAGAGAATTGAAGCAATGGCAAAAGGAGCAGGATTAGAGTCAGATGTTGCTATGAATAACATTTACTATATGAGGGCTATAAATAGTGATCACCAAATGGCTATAGTTGATGATCTTCAGGAATTGATCACTAAAGATCCTGCTATTAAGTTGATTATTGTAGATTCAATAACATCTCACTTTAGAGCCGAATATCCTGGAAGAGAGAATCTTGCTGTGAGGCAACAAAAGTTGAACAAACATTTACATCAATTAGTTAGACTAGCTGAAATGTATGATATAGCAGTAATAATAACCAATCAGGTTATGGCTAGACCAGATATGTTTTATGGTGATCCTACCACTGCTGTAGGAGGACATACACTATATCATGTTCCCGGAATAAGAGTACAACTTAAGAAAAGTAGAGGAAATAAAAGGATAGCTAGAATAGTCGATGCACCACATCTGCCAGAAGGAGAAGTAGTATTTGCTATAACTGAAGAAGGAGTTAGAGACGCTGAAGAGTGAAGAAACTTATTTTTAATTCCCATAGCTTATTACTTTTATGGATATTTTATGGGCTCCTTGGAGATCAAAATATGTAACTTCTGCTTCAAAAATAAAAAGTGAGAAAGAACCTTGCATATTTTGTAATTTTGCATATGATAGATCAAGAGATAGAGAAAATATGGTGGTTTTTAGAGCTACCTATACGTATATAGTTCTAAACACATTTCCGTATAATCCAGGTCATATTATGATTGTCCCATATAAACATGTTAGCAGTGTAGAATTACTTGATGATAATGAACTTACTGAACTTTTCAAGATGGTAAGGACAAGTATAAAGAAATTAAGAAGAGTGTACTCTCCTGATGGATTTAATATTGGTATAAATATAGGTAGGGTTGCAGGGGCGGGAATAGAACAACATGTGCATATACATATTGTGCCTAGATGGAATGGTGATGCTAATTTTATGCCAGTTATAGGAAATGCAAAAGTATTGCCTGAATCTCTTGAAGATACTTATAATAAGTTATATTTAGAATATACTAAGGATGAGGAGGTCCTCGATCGCTGAGTGATGAAGAGAGCAGGGGTTTTCCTGATGAGCTATCTTAATTATTTTGATCAAATAGTTAAAGTTCATGAATCAATAAAACAATATATTCATAAAACTCCACTAGATTATTCTTCCACGTTTTCTAATATTGCAGGAGCTAAAGTTTATCTTAAGATGGAGAATTTGCAAAAGACTGGTTCATTTAAAGTAAGAGGTGCATTCTCTAAACTAATTAGCCTTTCGCAAGCTGAAAGAGAAAGAGGAGTAATAGCAGTATCTGCGGGCAATCATGCACAGGGTGTAGCATATGCTGCAAGCGTCTTAGGGATTAAATCTACTGTTGTTATGCCTGAAACTGCTCCTATATCAAAATATTTAGCTACGAAAAATTATGGAGCTAATGTTATTCTTCATGGAAAGTTTTTACATGAAAGTATGAAAAAAGCTGAAGAGATAATAAAGGAAACTAATGCTGTTTTAGTTCATCCATATGATGATTTAAATGTAATATTAGGTCAAGGAACTCTGGGACTAGAATTACTGGAAGCAGAACCTGATGTTGTTGTAGTACCAATAGGAGGAGGGGGTCTAATATCTGGTATATCTATTGCATTAAAAGCTAAAAGGAACAATCTAAAAGTTATAGGTGTACAGTCTTCTGCATCACCATCTATGAAGGTATCAGTAGAGTTAGGAAGATTAGTAGAAATTGAGCCATCTTTTTCTATAGCTGACGGAATTCTAGTAAAAAATCCGTCAAAGATAACTTATGAAGTGATAAGTGAGTTAGTTGACGATATAGTTTTAGTTGATGATGAAGATATAGCCAACGCAATACTATATCTATTAGAAAGAAATAAAACCATAGCGGAGGGCGCTGGGGCTGCAAGTGTTGCTGCGATTATCTCAGGAAAGATAAAGGTAGGCTATGGTAAAAAGGTAATTCCAATAATTAGTGGAGGAAATATAGACATGTCATTGCTTGCTAGGATTATAGATAGAATGCTCTTCAAATCTAAAAGAGTAGTGAAAGTTAAAGTATTAGTTCCAGATAAACCTGGTTATTTAAATAGAGTATTAAGTAGGGTAGCACAAATTAGAGGGAATGTAATTGACGTAATTCATGATAGAATGAGTACTGATGTTAAGCCTGGTTTCACGAAAATCCATGTGGTATTTGAGATCCCTGTTAGTGAAAGTTTATCAGAATTTCTATATTCGTTGGCATTAGACGGTATTGAAGCAACCTTGGTAGAGTAAAGTTTTTATACCAAACTTCACTCAGAGTGTTGATCCAAATGGAATTTACTATCTAGGTCCTAAAGGTAGTTTTTCGTATGAGGTAGCAGAAAGTTTTAGTGGAGAAAAAATAGCCGTAAGAACGATAACAGAAATTTTCAAAAGTGTTAATCAGAACTCAAATAGTATAGGTGTTGTACCTATCGAAAATAGTAAAGAAGGTCCAGTACACGAGTCATTAGACAATTTATTCAGATACGAGAATATTTATGTCAATTATGAAGTAGAGAAAAACATAAATCTTGTAATCGCTTCCAATCAAGCAATAAATTCTATCAAAGATGTGAAAAAAGTCTATTCTCATCCTCATGCGATTCAAGAAGCCAAAGAAAAACTAGAGGAATTAGGCTTACATAATATAATTCCTGTCGAGAGTACATCTATTGCAGCAAAATATGCATCAGAAGATAAATATGCTGCTGCAATATGTTCAAGGTATGCTGCTCAGATAAATAATCTAAATATTTTATTAGAAAATGTGGAAAATGGGGTAAATTTAACTAGATTTGTAATAATTTCCAACAGATTTAAAATATCTGGAGAAAAGACGATGATATTCTTTACTATACCTCACAAACCTGGATCTTTGTATAAAGTATTAGAAAGATTTTATGTAAATAACATTAATCTTACAATGATATATTCTAGACCATTAAAAGTAGAACCATGGAAATATTATTTTTATGTAGAATTTGAGGGAGGATTAGACGAGGATAAAGTAGATAGTGCGATAAAGGAAATATCTCAGATAACTCTTTCAGTAAAGATTAAAGGGTCTATGTCTAAATTACAATACCCGGTTTAAGATTGTCCAGACTAAATAGCAACATATAGCTTTTTGCATTACTAATTTCAATTGCTTTTTTTGCTGTCTCAAAAATCAGGTTCTTATTTCTAGCGTGTATCATAGCGTAGCATAAGTAATCCCATTCTTTGTCTGCTTCTCTTAGCACTACATGAGTAGCTTCTTTTAATTTTGTAGCTATGTTGTAGCAAGAGCTCTCTATGTCATCAGAATTTAACAAAAACATAGCATTTTCTACTATTCCTATTCTTTCCCCATTTACAGTGGCTCCATAATCCTTTATTACCCCTTTCTCTTTTAATTCTTTAATTAACTCAACTATTTCCGATTCTGTTAGATTAAATTTCTTAGATATCTTTTCGAAAGGTTTTTCTACTATAGGTAATGGGTATGATAGATCAGTAAGTAGATCTTTTTGTATTCCTAGTTCATCTGCAGTGGGTACTTTTTCTCTCAGACTGTCATTTTCACTATAAGAGATTCCTCTTAATACATCATATTTTACGCTTAGTTTAAGCGTCTTCTTTGAATACAATATTACGTAATCGTTGCAATTAACTTGATTCATTAAAAGACGAATTTTTTCATTTAGTTTTTCCTTATTTTCAGCCTTTAATACGTACCATATATTATATCTAGGATGATTTCTTACAAAGTTATGAGTCAGTTCCTTTATTTCAAGTGCAATTTTTCGAAATTTTTCTATCTGTTCTAATGGTATATTAGATGCTATTAATGCTCCCTCCATGCCTTTAGCTCTAAAACTAATATACATGCCAATTCTTTTTATAATTTCTAGATGCTTAAGTCTTTTAATTCTTTCTAATACAAGCTCTTCAGATAAACCTAATTTTTCTCCAATTTTTGCAAATGGTCTTTCGTCTACAGGAAAATTGTACTCTAGCTCCATTATAAGTTGCAAATCTGTTTTATCTAAACTCATAATAATACATCAGAGTAAAGAAACTAAAAAATAGTTTTCATAATAAACCTAGTTTTCTTCCTATGCCTCTGGCTGCAAGAATGCCGGTAGCTGCTGCAATATTAATACCTCTTGAGAGTCCCACGCCGTCTCCAGCCACAAATAAATTGTCTACTACGGTTTCCATATTACTATCTACTACGGCTTTCATACTGTAATATTTTATTTCAGGTGCATAAAGCAATGTATTCGAGGAGTACATTCCAGGAGCTATATTATCTAATCTCTCTAATCCCTCTATTAGGTTACTGACTACTCTATAAGGAAGACCCATACTAATATCACCTGGGGTTACTTCTCTCAATGTAGGTTTTACTGTGGATCTGCTTATTCTTTCCCATGTACTTCTTCTGCCTTTTTCAAAGTCTATTAATCGTTGTATTATCGGTTTTTCTCCTCCTAATCTGGTCATAAGTCTTGCTATACTTTTTCCATATTCTACTGTATCTTCTAAAGGATCTGACAATTTAATTGTGGTTAGAAAGGCGAAATTAGTGTTGTTACTTTTCTTATCTGCAAAAGTTTGTCCATTAACACCTATTGTTCTATCGTCATATACTTCTTTCATTATAAATCCTCTAGGGTTTACGCAAAATGTTCTTACTTTATCATCATACTTCTTAGAATATAGAATTACTTTTGGATCCCATACCGCACTTGTTAGTTCTTCCATAACAAATGCCTCTACTTCTACTCTTACTCCTATATCTAAGGGTCCCGGTGCCATGTCGACTCCTAACTTTTTAGCCTGATCTAAGAACCATTTAGCACCTGCTCTACCGGGTGCAGCTAGTATTGTTTTAGCCTCAATTTCCTCTTTTCTATTCGTTTTTAGTACAAAATGATCTGCTTTTTTCTGTATTTCAAAAACCTCTGTTAACTCTGCTACATTTATGCCGTTATTTTCTATGTATTTTTGAATGTTTTCTATAACCATAGGAGTCTTATCAGTTCCTATATGTCTTTGCCTTATTGGAACAAATTCAGCTCCAACTTTCGCAGCTCTTTTTTGAATTTCCCTAGTTCTTTCCATATTTGGTTCAAATAATCTATCTTTCGGTGCTCCAAACTTGACTAGTATATCGTCAACATAATTTATCAATTCTTGTGCTTTATCCCAGCTTCTCATTATTTCATGAAGCTCTCCACCTACATCAGGTCTTAGATTTATTATACCGCTACTGTAAGCCCCTGCTCCACCTATACCGTAGGTTATATTACATGGTTCACAGAAAGTACATTTCTCTTTTGGTGTTAACAACGGACAAGTTCTTCTCAATGCTCTAAGTCCTTTATCTACTAATAACACTTTCAGACGTTCTTTTGTATTGAATGTAGTAAATTCATATGCGGCTAATAATCCAGCAGGACCAGCTCCTATTATTACTACATCATATAACACGTTCACTCACCTATTTTCTCGGTCCTTAGATCTATTACATCTAAGGCATCTTCACCTGTTCCTATTAGTGTAATAGGAACTTTCAACTCTATCTCTAATTCCTCAATCCATTTCTTTGCATTTGATGGTAGTTTTTGATATTCCCTTACACCTTTAGCATCCTTAAATATTGTATCAAGTTTAGTTATTGCTATTTGTGTTGCAGAGTTTATTTTAAGCGATTCCTTAGCAAGCTTTACATTAAATGGTGCACTTCTTCTTTTTCTTCCGGTTACTGTTGCAACTTCAGCTATTCCCATTTTCTGGGCTTCCTCCCAGCTAATTTCACCTTCTAGTGGTCCCTCTCCTACTCTAGTTACATAAGATTTGAAAACTACAATTATTTCATCGACGTATTTTGGTCCTATTCCTGCTTCACTTAATATTCCTGAAGCAGTAGTATTTCTACTTGTGGTATAAGGATATTCGCCATGATATAAGCTCAGAAAAGTACCCTGAGTACCTTCAACCAGTATGTTATCTCCTCTTTCTATACCTAGTAACAATTCCTCAGGCACATTTATTAAATATTTCTCAAGTTCTCTATAATCCTTGGCAAGTTTTAATTTTCTCAAAACTCTTTTTGCTTCAGCATAGCCTACTCCCTGCCCTGTACTACCTATATTTTTTATTAAATATTCGTCACTTCTCTCTTCCTTTATTTCTTCATCTGTTATTATACCTACATGTGGATCTATGTATAATCTATCTAAACTATCAGTTTCTTTAGCCTCATTAAACAGCAGATTGATAGAAGTAAGTGCACCTGGAGCTAGAAATAATTTAACATTCTTGTTAACAAATAGAGAGGGAATTATTCTTACTTTCCACTGTCTCCCATTATAAGTTACAGTATGTCCCGCATTTATAGAACCTGTTCTTACTCCAATACTTGGAGAATCCTTAAGACCTAAATAGGCAACAATTTTACCTTTTCCTTCATCTCCAAAAAAACCGCCTACTACTACGCTTAACATCAGGCACCGTTTTGATTACTCTTGAGTGTGAATATATAAACTTTGTCTAACTGCATTCATAATTATAAATACGTTGTTTTATTAATGAATTATATATAAAGGGAAAGGCTAATTCATAATTATAAATACTAAGACGTTATCAATTCTAGACTATTACAAGTTATAGCCTCTTTAATTTCCATTGCTATCCTTCTACCTAAACTTACAGGTCTTCCAAAATATAATTTAGAATATTGACTTCCTATACCCATAAATGCATTAGTTCCTCCACCTATTCTAGGTGCAACATCAAATACTACTAGATCGAGTTCAGGTGTAGCCATTGCCTGTAATGTGAAGGGACCAATTATGCCTGGCGGTTCCAGTGTTTTTGTAGCATTTACAAAGGAATATCCTATTTCAAATACTTTTTCCAATAAACTTTCTCTAATTGTGGCTGGTTCATGACCAACCTCAATATATCTAGGTAATCTTGATAGCTTTATCTGTATTTCTGCAGGTAATCGGTAAAAGGTATCAAGATCACTTTGTATTCTTCTATCAATACTTATTAGTTCTACTCTTTCATGCAAAGGACTGTAGAAATAATTTAAATTAAAATGAGCACCTAGTATATATTCTTCTATTATCATGCTTTTTATTGCCTCATCGTCTATTATTCCCACTTTCAACAGAGTATTAAGTTTCTCTTCAAAGTCCTTCCTATTTGCCGCTATAAAGAATCCTCTTTCTACGCGCCTTTTGGCTTCAGGTAATTTAACTATTACAGGAACGTTAACCTCTTCAGCTTTAAATATCTTAGGTCTTTTTATCTTAGCATGATCTAATATCTTGTAGTAATTCTTATTTCCAAGTCTTTCTTCCCACCTCAGAATTTTTCTATTACCAAAAAATTTTGTTTTCATTTTTTCTAAGTTATCATAACCCACATATACTGCTAAACTTCTATTTGGAACCATAATTGCATTATTTTCTACAAGTAAATTGTCTATTTTTTCTGACGATATTTCTTTAAAATCCTCCAGCAAGATACATCTATCTACAATTCTCTTAAATTCCAGGTAAGCTCTCTCCCTTCCTTTTTTACATAAAGCTATAGTTTCAAATCCTTCATCTTTAGCTCCATCAAAAACGTCCAATGCTGAATGACTAGCTAATGTTGCAATTTTCAAACTCATGTAAATATCGCCTCAAGTTTGTTACTATTTAATCCTAATCTTATTTCTCTGGATATTCTTCTTCCTACGCTCATTGGTTCATCCCAGTAAAGCCAACTATATGGACTTCCTGCTATGTATAAGTTAGTCCCAGCAACAATTCTCCCGGAGAATTCGAAAACTATTATGGAACCGTCATCCTTTACTACAGATTCAAGGCAAAATGGTCCAATCATTCCGGGAGGCACAACTTCCTTTACTGTATTAACAAAAGACATTCCATAGTCATATACTTTTGGCAATAAACTTTCTCGTGCAACAGCAGGTATGTTTCCTACTACAACAAACGTAGGATCTGCAAGATTCTCAGGTAGTCTCCTTAATCCGTCAACATTAGTTTCATATCTAATATCAATTCCAGTTATTTCCAATCTATTTAGGATTGGGCTATAAAAGAATTGAAAATACATTGGTACTCCTATTACGTACTCCTGAATTATTACATCATTCACATCTTTTATTAATTTAGAAGAAATGAGTCTATTAAGACCTTCTTTGACCTCACTTTTACTTTTAGCTATAAAATAGCCCTTACCCCCTTTTGCACCAGGCAATTTTACTATAACTAGTCTATCAACATCTTCTACGTTTTCAAATTCTTCTGGTATTTGTATTCCTGATCTTCTAAGTAAGCTCATTTTTTTCTTTTGATTTGATTCCCATGCAAATAGGTTTCTATTTCCAAAAATTTTTGTGGTTATTTTACTAACTCTTTCACTTCCCATATACTCGACCAAACTACCATGGGGAATTAGAGCTCCCCTATTCGAGTATTTATTAACAAATTCTACAGCCTCATCTTGATTATTGTATCCTAGTATTTCATCTATGAAGCTGAACTGTGAGTAAAAATTTACTCTATTTTTGGGTGTAATTTGAACTGTCCTAAATCCTTCTTTTTTAGCTCCATGTAAAATTTGTAATGATGAATGACTTCCTATAGTTAGGACTGTATCCATAACAGCTTATATTTATTTATTGTAAATATAATTTATTATGCGTGGACCACGACATCTGTGTATTGGAATGGAGATATGGTAGTAAAGAAATGAGACAATTATTTAGCAGAAAAAATATCGTAAAAACTATGGCTGAAGTAGAAATAGCCCTATTATATGCATTAAGTAAACTAGGATTAATTAAAGAAACTGACGTTAAAAAAGTAGAAGATATAATAGATAAAATAGACTTGAATAGAGTTGATGAATTAGAGAGAAAGCTGGGTCATGATGTTATGGCTTTAACAGTTCACATGGCAGAATTATCTGGAGAAGCTGGAGATTTCATACATTTTGGTGCTACGAGTAATGACATTATTGACACTGCTAATGCAATAATTGTAAAAAAAGCATTAAAAATTGTAAAGAAAAAACTACGAGATATAATAGTTATACTTATCGAATATAGTAGGAAATATAAAGATACAATAATGGTAGGTAGAACTCATGGACAACATGCATTGCCCATAACTCTAGGATTTAAATTTGCTAATTATGTTTATGAGTATTCAAGGTCGTTAGAGAGAATTTATGAGCTAGAAAAAAGAGTTGTTAGAATAAAGATGGCTGGTGCGGTAGGTACTATGGCGGCTTGGAAGGGACATGGAACTACTATAGAAAAATATGTATCAGAAAGATTAGGAATACCAAATCATCTAATAACCACTCAGGTAACGCCTAGAGATGGTTTTGCTGAACTTATTTCTGATTTGGCAATACTTGGTTCTCAACTCGATAGGTTTGCATTAGAACTTAGAGAGTTAATGAGACCTGAAATTAGAGAGTTAGCGGAAGGAGACGCTTCAAAAAGAGTCGGAAGTAGTACAATGCCTCAGAAGGAGAATCCTGTAAATGCAGAGAAAATAAGTGGTCTAGCTAAAGTACTTAGAGGTTTAGTAATCTCCGAGATGGAAAATATACCCCTGTGGCACGAGAGGGATTTGACTAATAGTTCTTCTGAAAGGATAATAATATCGCATTCGTTTTTAATTATAGATGAAATGCTAGATAGCATGTTAAAAATTTTAAAGAACTTGGTCGTGAATCAAGATCAGATGCAAAAGAATCTTTCGCTAAGCAAAGGTCTCACTATGGCGGAAAGTTTAATGATAAATTTAACATTAAATGGTATGCCAAGACATAAAGCTCATGAATTGACTATGGAGTTATCACGAATAGCCTCAAATACAGGAAAGTCATTATTGGAAGTTGCCAAAGAAAACGAAACGGTTATGAAAATAATAGGTGATGAAAATAAAATTAAAGAAGTTCTAAATCCCTCAAAATATCTAGGAGAATATGAAAAATTAATAGAGAGAGCAATTTCTTATGCAGAAGAAATTCTTAACACATACGTATAAATTTATAATTTTACCTTCATTAATTATGAATGCCGCCGTAGCTCAGCACGGTCAGAGCGCTGGCCTCGTAAGGCCTAAGTAAGAAGTGATCCAGGACAGCCAGTGGTCCCGGGTTCAAATCCCGGCGGCGGCTTCCCAGGTGCTATATAAATGCATTCTGAACATGAAATAATTAAGAATCTCGTATCAAAATACGTGAGTGATAATGTTACAAATGACGATGTTTACGTGGAAGGGAAAAACATGTATAAAATTGATGGCTTTCAATTATCTTATGAGTTTAATTTTTTGGAGTCTTATGATATAGGCTGGAGATCGGTGATAGGAGTAATAAGTGATATATTGTCTAAGGGAGGTTTACCAAAATTTTTCCTAGCCTCTCTAGGATTAAATAAAAATAGATTAAAAGAGATAGAAAATATATTGAAAGGGATAAGCGACGCGGTAAATTATTATAAAGGAAGTTATGTGGGTGGCGATACGAATTCTAGTGATAACAGTGGATGGATTGATATAGTTGGAATAGGAGAAGCACTATGTTACAAAAGCGTAGACAATATAAAAAGAGGGGACAAAGTAATAATTACATCGCCTATAGGTTATAATTCAATAATCTTTATATCTTATGTAAATAATTGGAAGATATCGATTCCATTAAAATATAAACTAAAGTATAAACATCCTATAGTAAATCCGCATTTACAAGATATATTTAGCCAGAATTGCGATAGTATTCATTATTCGCTAGATATAAGTGATGGTCTCATAGTGTCATTATATAATTTGGTTGAGAGATCTAAGTTAGGCATTGAAATTACTAAAATGCCTGTTTCAGAAGATGTGCTAAATATAGCAAATAATTATAAAATAAAATTGCTTGATTTATTAAAATTTTCAGGAGAAGAATACGAGTCTATATTTGTAGTAGATAAAGATTTTTATCAGAAAATTATAAATCAAATGAAGCTATTAGGGCTTAACCCAGTAGTTTTTGGGGAAATAAGTGATAGGCAAGGAGTGTATTTTAATGGTGAGTTGATTAGAAAAACAGGTTGGGACAATTTTTTAGGATGGTTTTAACCAAATTAGAGTAAAAAATGGTGAAATAGTTTATATATTCTTAATCGAGAGTGATAAGACAGAATATGTATGACTGAAACTGTACAAGAGCCAGGATCTCATGGATTTAGACTACTCCCAGCACCATCTAAATTTGAAAAAGGAGTAGTAAAGTTCGGAGATAGAGAGATTAAAGTAGGTGGACCATTACCAAAGCTTAGTGATAACGAGAAATTAACTAGAGTAACTTCATCTTTATGTCCAGCATGTTATAGAATATTACCAGCTGTAATTTTTGAAAGAGAGGACAAACTATACATAAGGAAGATATGCCCAGAGCACGGCGAATTTGAGGACTTGTATTATGGTGATAAAGATCTATATTACAAATTTGATTATTGGGAGTATGAAGGTAAAGGTCCTAAAGTTCCATATGTTGACCTTAAATCACCTTGTCCATTTAATTGTGGATTATGCCCCATGCATCATCAGCATTCTGCTTTGGTAAATCTTGTAATAACCAACAGATGCGATTTGTCGTGTTGGTATTGTTTCTTCTATGCTGAGAAAGCCGGATATGTATTTGAGCCAACTTTAGAGCAAATAAAGTTCATGGTGGATCAGCTTAAGAGACAAGACGTTACATTAGTAATTCAAGTTACTGGAGGAGAACCAACTTTAAGAGAGGATATAATAGAAATAGTTAGGATCTTGAGGGAGAATGGAGTAAAGCATATACAACTTAATAGTTGGGGAGGAACTTTTGGTAGGATGTATTTAGAAGATCCTGAATATGCAATAAAGTATGCAAGGCAGTTGAGAGAGGCTGGCGTGAACACAATTTATATGAGTTTTGATGGAACCACTAGAAAGACAAATCCTAAGAACCATTGGGAGATTCCCTATACATTAGAGGCATTTAGAAAAGCAGGAATGACCAGCGTGGTTTTAGTTCCTACTGTGATTAAAACTGTGAATGATCATGATTTAGGAAATATTGTGAGGTTTGCTGCATATAATATGGATGTAGTTAGAGCAGTTAATTTCCAGCCTGTAAGTTTAACAGGAATGATGAAGAGAAATATGAGGAGCAAATTTAGAATAACAATACCAGAAATATTAAAGAATATCGAAGAGCAGACAAATGGAGAAGTAACTAAGGATAGTTGGTATCCGATCGGAACTTCAGTTGTGTTTTCTAAGTTGATTGAAGCTATAACAGGTAAGGAACAATTCGAAATGGCTAACCATCCAGCCTGTGGTGCAGGTACTTATGTTTTCGTAGAATGGAGAAATGGAGAACCTCACTTCATTCCTCTTTCAAGATTTATAGATTTAGAAGGACTACTAGAGTATTTGAGAGATAAAACTGAGGAGTTAAAAGAAGGAGGAAATAAGTATTGGATTGGTATAAAAGTTTTATATAGTTTAAGGAAGTTTATAGATAAGGAAAAGGGACCTAGAGATTTCGATGTATATGATATGTTACGTAATATTCTGATAAATCATAATTATGAGGCTTTAGGAGAATGGCACTATAGGACATTATTCCTAGGAACAATGCATTTCATGGATCTATACGACTATGATATAGAAAGGGTTATGAGATGTGATATACACTATGTAGCACCTGACGGAAGAGTAATTCCATTCTGTACTTATAACGTACTAAATGACTTATATAGGGATAAAGTACTTAAAGAGTATCAAATACCAATGGATAAATGGGTAAAGACACACGGAGAGAACAGTATAGGAGATGCAATGAAGTACAAGAGAGTAGCAACTACATTGGAGCAAGGAGAACTTTATAAGAAAACATATAAGAATTTTACATCTAGTTAAAATCTAATCTATAGTTATTTTTTATAAAAATTCTTTTATTTATATTCTAGTGCTTTTTCATTCTCTTTTCTTGTCCTTAAAAACCAATCTTCTTCTACCTTTGAAAATTCAAATGCGTTACAAACGTACCCAATCTTTTCTACTATACCACTAATTTTTGTTGCTCCCGAAAATAAAGCGTTATTATATTTTATTATTAAACTTCCTTTTGATGGTGTTTTAGCTCTAAGAAATGTTAGGTTATTAAGCCCATTTATCAATACTTTTATGTCTTTAATTTCAATACTTACATCGGCAGGTTCGTATTCCTCATCTAGGCACACTCCTTTTCTAATACTAGATGCATCTATATAACTTGCGAGTATAGGTATGTTTAAAAAGCTAGAAATTTTCGCAGCTCCTCCTGCAACTTCTTTTTTGCAGCTGGTGAGTACTAAAAAAGATGGGTTGTAATTCGTTTTACTCTTTATTTCAAGGATACCATCCAACACTATTCCTATATCTTCACCGTTACTTGAATCTATAATTAGAAGGTTTTTATTATCTATTACAAGCAGATAGATATAATAAACTCCTTTTATAGCATAAACGTTATTCTGTAGTCTAATAATCATAGTGAAAAGATAGGGATGATTGGTATATTAAATGTGTTACTTATTTTTGACCATTCTTTTCCTACACCGACTAATACTAACGCCCCTATTACTTTTGCATCTGCTTTTTGGATTAACCTAAATGTTGAGTATATTGTTTTACCACTTCTTATTACATCATCTACAACTAACACTTTCTCGCCTTTATATACAAAATCTTTCCTCAAATAGATAGAAGTAATCATTCCTTCCGATTCTTTAATATTCTCGTCTATGTAACTTATGTGAACAGAATCTTTGTGTTTTTTTATTATTATTAATGGTTTTGCTATAGCTTCCGACGCTATGGCAGCGAAAGGTATTCCGTTTACAGCAACTGTTACAATTTTATCGATTTCGTCTCTATTTCCAAAATATTTATGATAGAACATTTCTATTAGAAGCTTTAATAGATTAGGGTAAAAGAGCATTTTAGAGGTATCAATAAATCCATCATCATATTTGATTATTTTGTCTGCAAGAAACTTGGAAAGAAACTCCTTACTTTTAATCTTGTCAAGGATATCCCTTGAATGACTTTCGCTTGGTATGGTATTTCCGTTGACATATCTACACAGTAAACTTTCTTGGATATCGAAGATACTTGATAATTCTTTGTACGTATAAGAGTTCTTTAATTCTCTCAGTAAGTTCACTACTAGCAGTCTTATCTTTAGTTCCCTGTCCTTCTGAGAGTTGAGAATATATATCACCACACTATTTCTATTCTTTTGATGAACGGGGTTTTAAGTGCTGATACTGTGATGAGAAACCCACGCTGTGATTATATCCCTAATTCTTTCTTTATTAACTCATTAACTATATACGGATCAGCTCTCTTTGATGTTTTCTTCATTACTTTTCCCACTAAGTAATTTATAACTTTAGGATCTCTTTTAGCTTTCTCTACAGCATCTTTTTCCTCATAGAGAACCTCTTTAATTACATTTACCAGATAGTCTTCGTCTTTAATTGCGATGAGACTATTTTGCTTTATTATTTCTGATGGCATTTTGCCCTCTATTACTATTTGGGGAAGGATCTCCTTAGCTATTTTAATGGTTATTGTTCCATTATCTAGTAGGGTCAATAATTCTATAAGATGCTTTGTTGTAGCTTTAGACTGAGAAGGTTTTAGATTTTTATCGTTTAACCATCGTAGATAATCATTAATTAATATATTAACTAGTTTTTTATAATTTTTATAATTTTTCGCTGTCTCCTCGAATAAATCAGCTAGTGACTTATCAATAACTAATACGTTAGCATCATATTCAGTTATTCCATACTCTTTGACTAATCTTTGAATTCTAATGTCAGGTAATTCAGGTAATTCCTTTCTAATTTTTTCAATCATATCAAAGCTTATGGTATACGGCGGTAGATCAGGATCGGGAAAATATCTATAGTCTTCTTCAAGTTCTTTAGATCTTGTTAATACTGTGACTTTTTTTGCATTATCCCAGTGTCTAGTTTCCCTATTTACTTTCATACCTTGAGCTACTAATGCCTTTTGCCTGGCTATCTCATATTTTAATGCTTCTTCAACTTCTTTGGGAGAGCCTATATTCTTTATTTCAACTCTTTCACCGCCTTCTATTGATATATTAGCATCGGCTCTCATTGCCCCTTCTAAATCAGGGTTAGATATACCTAAATGTTGAAGTATCGATCTTAATTTTTCAAGAAATTCACGAGCCTCACGCGGATCTGACATGTCTGGTTCTGTAACTATCTCAAGTAATGGGAAACCTGATCTATTATAGTCCAATAATGTGTATCTACTTGTTAACATAGAACCAGTAGGATAGACAATTTTAGCCGGATCCTCCTCTATATTTATTCTCCTTATTCTAACAGTTTTGTTATCTCTAAGTTTTATAAATCCTCCTTTACTTATTGCAATACTTCCAGGACCATCGTATTGGGATATTTGATAGTTTTTAGCCATATCTGGATAAAAGTAATGTTTCCTTACCATTACTACCCTGTCAGCAATTTCTGCATTTATTGCTAATGCGACCATAATTGCAGCTCTAACTGCATTTTCGTTCAAGACTGGTATAGCGCCAGGTAATCCTAAACAAACTGGACAAGTAATTGTATTAGGATCCTTTCCTACATACTCTGTAGGGCATGAACAAAACAGCTTTGTTTTTAATGAAGTTAAATGGACATGAACCTCAAGACCTATCTTTACCATGCTTCAACTAAAAATAGATTTATTGAATATAAATAAAATGGTTATCCGAATGCTCTGTCGCCGGCATCACCTAAACCTGGTAATATAAAACCTCTATTATCTATTTCGGGATCAACAGAAATGGTGAAAATGTCAACAAAAGGAAATTCTTCCATTAGTCTTTTAAGACCATATTCAGATATTATTACTGATGCGATGTAAATTCTTTTAGGCTGGCTGTTTACTATAGATTTGATAGCTTTTCTCATCGTACTTCCAGTTGCTATCATAGGATCTGCAATTATTACTGTATCCTTATGAGATACCTGAGGTATTTTCATATAATACACGTCGACTGGAATATCTTCCGGATAACTTGCTTGAACTTCTTTTTCCTTTCTACTTGCGGCAATAACTCCTAGTCTAGCTGTAGGTAATGCCTTTAGTAAGCCTTCAACGAAGGGCGTTGCGGCTCTTAATATACTTATTATTAGAATATTTTCAAAATCGTATATGTATATACCTTTAGCTTTTGTTCCAAGAGGGGTTTCTACATCTATAGATTCATAATCTAATGTATTTACTATCTCATATCCAATTATTCTACCTAGTTTAACTAAGTTCTTTCTAAAGCTTATTTGATCTATATTTTTTGATCTAAGTTGTGTTAAAAAATGTAAAAGTATTGGCTTAGATAACACATATAATGTCATATATTTACCTCTTCGTACTTAACTTTCTTGCCTCTCTTTCAGTCTCTCTGAGAATTAGTATATCTCCAAGCCTTACAGGTCCTTTGACGTTTCTGGTCAAAATTCTTCCTTTGTCTCTTCCTTCAAGGACTCTTACTCTTACTTGTGTAACCTCGCCTGTAACTCCTGTTCTATCTAATATCTGTATTACTTCAGCTGGAAAACCAAATTCGTCTATCACTGAGGATGTGGTTGTTGAGGACTTTTCCTTTTCACTCATTTTAAACCATTTATATTTTCAGAGCCAATTCATTTAAATACTTCACTATTATAACTTCATAACATGGTCTCAACAAGGCAATGTAGTTTTTGCGGAAAAGATATCCTTCCTGGTACTGGTTTAATGTACGTTAGAAATGATGGAAGCTTACTTTGGTTCTGTTCAAGTAAATGTAGAAAATCTATGTTAAAATTACATAGAGATCCTAAAAAATTAAAATGGACTAAGTCATATTTGGGTGCTAAACCATGACGTTACAAAAAACATTTGTTATGATAAAACCAGACGGTGTAAGAAGAAGATTAGTAGGGGAAATAATTAGCAGATTCGAGAAAAGAGGATTTAATATCCTTGCATTAAAAATGGTCCATATGGACAGAGCCACTGCAGAAAGATTATATCAAGAGCATAAGGGAAAAGGATTCTTCAATGAATTAATTAATTATATCGTATCAGGTCCTGTAGTATGTATGATAATAGAAGGTGATGATGCTGTTAGTGTTGTGAGGAAAATGATAGGAGCTACAGACCCTAAGGAGGCTTCTCCTGGCACAATAAGAGGAGATTATGCATTAAGTAAGTCAGAAAATGTAATTCATGCTTCTGACAGTGAAGAAAAGGCTAAAACTGAGATGGGCATATTTTTCCAAGATGTTACTGAAATTGGAGCCCAAGCCCGTATGTAGCATCTTGAGTTCTTTTTATTTTTATAATCTCCTTTATTACTTCTATCATATCATCAGTGACTATATCCTTGTATTTTTCTATGAGTATCTGTAAATCTTCTTTAGGGACATCTGTGTATAATACCTCACCTTCTTCTACTTGTCTTCCGACCATGATATTTCCTTTTATAGATACGGCAACTTCCATACCTTTACTAGCTCTATCAACACTCTTCTTGTTATCTTGTATTTGTAAGACTTCTCCCACTCTTCTCCCATCTTTTTTAATTAATCCGTACTTAGGTCTAATTATACCACCTAAAACCTCTACTCCGACAATTACTGGGTCACTTCTTCTAAAAACATATCCAGGAATTATTTTGATCTTTCCAGGTAAAACAATAGTCTCTAACGTCTTTCTCTTCTCACTTTCCTTTATGTCTTCAATGTATTTTTCTATATTGTCCATCAGCTGGTAGATTATATCATCAGAAATTAATTTTATTTTTTCTGGAATCTCTATACCTGATAATGGTTTAACTCTAAAAGCTGCAATTATTCCATATTCTTTAGCTTTTTCAGCAACTATTTCTGCTTCTGTTATGTCCCTCTTACTTATTGGACCTATATCTGCAAGTCTTATTGGTATATTTCTTCGTTCCAGAGACGAGACTATCGCCTCTAAACTTCCTAAACTATCAGCCTTTACAATTATGCCATATACACTCGAATTGTAGTAACGTACAGCTGATACTTCTTCTTGAATTATTTTCTTATATTTTTCTACTTCCTCATTATTTTCAGCTACATAAACAGGAGATCCTGCAAGTGCGGTTTCAAGATTCTGTGCATATACTTTTACACCTGAGGCAGCATAAACTTCATCAATTTGGGCTAAATCAGACTTTGCTAGCTTTATATCTTGTAACGGCCTAGGCACTAAAATAGCTCTGACCTTAGTTACGATAGGACCATCAATGCCAGCTAACACTATAATATCATTTTTTCTCAATATTCCTTCATATATTACAACATCAGCTGTATATCCTAAACCTTGGAGTTCTTTAACTTCAAGAATTACTCCTTTTGCAGGTCCCTCAGCAAATTTTAGCTTATTTTTCATATAATTTTGAGTCAATCCTGCTAAAATTGCCAGAACCTCAGCTATACCTTCCCCTGTTTTTGCAGACACAGGAATAATCGCAACAGTCTTTGTGAAATCTCTAATTCTATCAAACCTTTCTGCATTGAATCCTTGCTCAGCTAATTGTATTACTAAATTGTATACTTGTTTATCTAAATTATCACGTACTCTCTGCTCTTGTTTGTTTATACTTTCAAGGAAGGAATATGTGTCTTGTGGTTTCCATCCATTTATCCTGTCGATTTTGTTAGCTGCTACTATGAAAGGAACTTTCCTTGATTTCAAAATTTCTATAGACTCTAAAGTTTGCTTTTGGATTCCTTCTACAATATCCACAACTAGTATTGCAATATCTGCAACACTACCTCCCCTCTTTCTCAGGTTACTAAATAATTCATGACCAGGTGTATCGATAAATAAGAGTCCTGGAATTTCCAGCTTTATAGGGAATGATTTTTTTAGTTGCTCTGAGATCTTCTCTATCACGCTTGTCGGTACAAAGCTTGCCCCTACTTCCTGCGTCATTTCACCTGGCTCTTTTTTAACCACTGCAGTGCCTCTAATTTTATCAAGTAATGTTGTTTTTCCATGATCTACATGTCCCAATACGACAACAATAGGCTGTCTTAGTCTTTTTGGTACTTGAGTCGTCATTTTTATTTACCTAAAACCTGTATTTGATAGCATGAATTAAATTTCTGACGGACTTGATTATTCTCGTTATATAATTGATATTCTTGCTATAAATCTAATCTTTTTCTATGTGTGTTAACGAAAAATAGAAATTCATGTATGTAACATAATTTTATTAAGCTTAAATGAGTAGGATGATATTACTGTACGCTACATGGGGAAAATTATGCGTTCATCCTCAAAGAAAAAGATCGATATATCAAATCATGAATTAGTGCCTAAACATGAAATTTTACAACTTGAAGAAGCATATAAATTGGTTAAAGAATTAGGAATTAAGCCTGAGCAATTACCGTGGATAAGAGCATCTGACCCTGTAGCTAAAAGTATAGGTGCAAAGCCTGGCGACATAATTAAGATAACCAGGAAAAGTCCTTTTACAGGCGAAAGTGTAACTTATAGGTATGTTATAACAGGGTGAGTTTATGTTAGATACAGAGTCTAGGTGGGCAATAGCTGAATCATTCTTTAAAACAAGAGGATTAGTTAGGCAGCATTTAGACTCATTCAATGATTTTCTAAGAAATAAACTTCAGCAAGTAATATACGAACAAGGAGAAATAGTAACTGAAGTTCCTGGATTGAAGATTAAGTTAGGTAAAATAAGATATGAAAAACCTAGTATAAGAGAAACTGACAAAGGACCTATGAGAGAAATAACACCTATGGAGGCAAGACTTAGGAATCTGACTTACTCATCTCCTATATTTTTGAGTATGATTCCAGTTGAGAATAATATAGAAGGCGAACCAATAGAAATATACATTGGAGATCTCCCTATAATGCTGAAATCAGTAGCAGATCCAACTTCAAATCTACCCATTGATAAGCTAATTGAAATAGGCGAAGACCCTAAAGATCCTGGTGGATATTTTATAGTAAATGGTAGTGAGAAGGTTATTATAGCTCAAGAAGATCTAGCAACAAATAGAGTATTAGTAGATTATGGAAAGAGCGGATCTAATATAACACATGTTGCCAAAGTAACATCCTCCGCAGCCGGATATAGAGTTCAGGTTATGATAGAGAGACTGAAGGATAGTACAATTCAAATTTCCTTTGCAACCGTTCCAGGAAGAATACCATTTGCAATAATAATGAGAGCATTAGGTTTTGTAACAGATCGCGATATAGTATATGCAGTATCTTTAGACCCTCAAATTCAGAATGAATTACTACCATCATTAGAGCAGGCAAGCTCTATTACAAGTGCAGAAGAAGCATTAGATTTCATAGGTAATAGAGTTGCAATAGGACAGAAAAGAGAAAATAGAATTCAAAAAGCGGAGCAAGTAATAGATAAATATTTCCTACCTCATCTTGGTACATCACCCGAAGATAGGAAAAAGAAAGGATACTATTTAGCTAGTGCTGTAAATAAGATACTAGAATTATATTTAGGCAGGAGAGAGCCAGATGATAAAGATCATTATGCAAATAAGAGAGTTAGATTAGCAGGAGATTTGTTCACAAGTTTATTTAGAGTAGCTTTCAAAGCCTTTGTCAAAGATCTAGTTTATCAGCTTGAAAAATCAAAAGTGAGGGGAAGAAGGCTTTCTTTAACTGCCTTAGTTAGGGCTGATATAATAACGGAAAGAATACGACATGCATTAGCAACAGGAAACTGGGTTGGTGGTAGAACTGGAGTAAGTCAATTACTAGACAGAACAAATTGGCTATCCATGTTAAGTCATCTTAGGAGAGTAGTTTCATCTTTAGCTAGGGGACAGCCTAATTTTGAGGCAAGAGACCTTCATGGAACTCAATGGGGAAGAATGTGCCCGTTTGAAACACCTGAAGGTCCTAACAGTGGACTTGTGAAAAATCTAGCCTTATTAGCACAGGTTTCTGTTGGTATTAATGAGTCAGTAGTCGAGAGGGTAGCTTATGAATTAGGAGTCGTGAGTGTAGAAGATGTAATAAGGAGAATCAGTGAGCAAAACGAAGACGTGGAAAAATATATGAGTTGGAGTAAGGTTTACCTTAATGGTAGATTATTAGGATATTACGAGGATGGTAAAGAGTTAGCTAAGAAGATTAGGGAATCAAGAAGGCAGGGAAAGCTAAGTGATGAAGTAAATGTAGCATATATAGCCACAGACTATTTGAATGAAGTGCACATAAACTGTGATGCGGGAAGAGTTAGAAGACCTTTAATTATTGTAAATAATGGTACTCCTTTAGTGGATACTGAAGACATTAAGAAATTGAAGAATGGAGAAATAACTTTCGATGACTTAGTCAAACAAGGTAAAATAGAATTTATAGATGCTGAAGAGGAGGAAAATGCGTATGTTGCTTTAAATCCACAAGATCTAACACCAGATCATACTCATTTGGAAATATGGCCGTCTGCTATATTGGGTATTATCGCATCCATCATACCCTACCCTGAACATAACCAGTCTCCCAGAAATACTTACCAATCAGCTATGGCTAAACAGTCTTTGGGTCTTTATGCGTCGAACTATCAAATAAGAACTGATACAAGAGCCCATTTATTACATTATCCGCAAATGCCCCTAGTGCAAACAAGAATGTTAGGAGTTATAGGCTATAATGATAGACCAGCAGGTGCTAATGCAATTCTAGCTATCATGTCTTATACAGGATATAATATGGAGGACTCAATAATTATGAATAAGTCCTCCATAGAGAGAGGAATGTATAGGTCAACATTCTTCAGGCTTTATTCCACGGAAGAAGTAAAATATCCAGGAGGACAAGAAGATAAAATAGTTACACCAGAAGCTGGTGTAAAAGGCTATAAAGGAAAAGATTATTATAGACTCCTAGAAGATAATGGAGTGGTTTCTCCAGAAGTTGAGGTAAAAGGAGGAGATGTCTTAATAGGTAAAGTTAGCCCTCCCAGATTCCTTCAGGAATTCAAGGAGTTAAGTCCTGAGCAGGCTAAAAGAGATACATCAATAGTCACGAGACACGGAGAAAATGGTATTGTGGATTTAGTGTTGATAACGGAAACACTTGAAGGTAATAAATTAGTAAAAGTAAGGGTAAGGGATCTTAGGATTCCTGAAATAGGGGATAAGTTCGCTACAAGACATGGTCAAAAAGGAGTAGTTGGTATATTAATTGATCAAGTTGATATGCCATATACCGCGAAAGGTATAGTTCCAGATATAATTCTAAATCCACACGCTTTGCCCTCAAGAATGACTATAGGACAAATAATGGAGGCGATAGGTGGTAAATATGCAGCTTTATCAGGTAAACCTGTAGACGCAACTCCATTCTTGGAGACACCAAAACTACAAGAGATGCAAAAGGAAATACTTAAATTAGGACACTTACCAGATTCGACAGAAGTAGTATATGATGGAAGAACAGGTCAAAAATTGAAAAGCAGAATATTGTTTGGGATAGTATACTATCAAAAGTTACATCACATGGTCGCAGATAAAATGCATGCAAGAGCAAGAGGACCAGTTCAAATTTTAACCAGACAACCTACTGAAGGCAGAGCTAGGGAAGGTGGATTAAGATTTGGAGAAATGGAGAGAGACTGTTTAATTGGGTTTGGTACTGCGATGTTAATCAAAGATAGATTACTAGATAATTCAGACAAAGCTGTAGTATATATCTGTGATCAATGTGGATATGTGGGCTGGTACGATAGAAGTAAGAATAGATACGTATGCCCAGTGCATGGCGACAAATCTGTCTTACATCCAGTTACTGTTTCATATGCGTTTAAACTTTTAATTCAAGAATTAATGAGTATGGTAATTTCACCGAGATTAATTTTAGGTGAAAAAGTAAACTTAGGAGGTGCTTCAAATGAGTGAGAAGATCATACGAGGCGTAAAATTTGGTGTGTTATCACCTAATGAAATAAGGCAAATGTCAGTTACGGCAATAATAACTTCAGAGGTATATGATGAAGACGGTACTCCAATCGAAGGAGGAGTAATGGATCCGAAACTAGGTGTAATAGAGCCCGGTCAAAAATGTCCCGTATGTGGTAACACGTTAGCAGGTTGTCCTGGTCATTTCGGTCATATAGAACTTATTAAACCAGTCATTCACATAGGTTATGTTAAACACATTTATGATTTCCTTAGGACCACTTGTTGGAGATGTGGTAGAATAAAGATAAAAGAGCAAGATTTAGAGAGATATAAGAGAATATATAATGCTATAAAGCTCAGATGGCCATCTGCTGCAAGAAGGTTAGTAGAGTATATAAAGAAAATATCTATTAAGAACCTAGAATGTCCTCATTGTGGAGAGAAACAATTTAAGATAAAACTAGAAAAACCATACAATTTTAATGAAGAAAGAAATGGCTCAATAGTGAAATTATCTCCATCAGAGATAAGGGATAGATTAGAGAGAATACCTGATAGTGATGTCGAGCTTTTGGGATATGATCCCAAATCCTCTAGACCTGAGTGGATGATTTTAACTGTTTTACCAGTTCCTCCGATAACCATTAGGCCATCTATAACTATTGAAAGCGGAATAAGAGCTGAAGACGATCTTACTCATAAGCTTGTTGATATAATAAGACTTAATGAGAGATTAAAAGAAAGCATTGAGGCAGGCGCCCCACAATTAATAATAGAGGATTTATGGGACTTATTGCAGTATCATGTAGCTACCTATTTTGATAACGAAATACCAGGTTTACCTCCAGCTAAGCATAGATCTGGAAGACCTTTAAGGACACTTGCTCAAAGATTGAAAGGTAAAGAGGGTAGATTTAGGGGGAACTTATCAGGCAAGAGGGTTGATTTCTCCGCAAGAACCGTAATATCTCCAGACCCCAATTTAAGCATAGATGAAGTAGGAATTCCATATACTATAGCTAGAATGTTAACCGTACCTGAAAGAGTAACCAATATAAACATAGAAAGAATAAGGCAATACATTATAAACGGCCCCGATAAATGGCCTGGAGCGAATTATGTAATAAAACCTGATGGTAGAAGAATTGATTTGAGATATGTTAAAGATAGAAAAGAATTAGCTTCTAGTATAACCGCAGGATATGTTGTTGAGAGACACTTAGTTGATGGAGACGTGGTACTCTTTAACAGACAGCCTTCGTTGCACAGGATCTCAATGATGGCTCATAAAGTTAGAGTGTTACCAGGTAGAACATTTAGATTAAATCTGTTAGATTGTCCTCCATATAACGCTGACTTTGATGGAGATGAAATGAATCTACATGTGCCACAATCTGAGGAAGCTATAGCAGAGGCAAGGGAATTAATGTTAGTGCATAAAAACATAATTACTCCTAGATATGGCGGACCCATCATAGGAGGAGGACAGGATTATATAAGTGGTGCGTATTTGTTATCAGTAAAAACTACCCTATTAACAGTTGAGGAAGTTGCTACTATATTGGGAGTAACAGACTTTGTAGGAGAGCTGGGAGAACCAGCTATACTTGCTCCAAAGCCATATTACACTGGAAAGCAGGTAATCAGTCTATTTTTGCCTAAAGATTTTAACTTCCATGGTCCTGCTAATATATCAAAAGGACCTAGAGCATGTAAGGATGAGATCTGTCCTCATGACTCATTTATCGTTATTAAAAATGGACTATTGTTAGAAGGTGTATTTGATAAGAAAGCAATAGGAAATCAACAGCCAGAAAGTATGTTGCATTGGTCCATTAGAGAATATGGTACTGAATATGGTAAATGGTTAATGGATAATGTGTTTAAGATGTTCATTAGGTTTTTAGAGATGAGAGGTTTCACTATGACTCTAGACGATATAACTATACCAGAGGAAGCTCAAAATGAAATAACCACTAAAATTAAGGAGGGATATAGTCAGGTTGATGAATATATAAGGAAATTTAATGAAGGTCAGCTTGAACCTATACCCGGAAGAACAATTGAAGAAAGCCTAGAAAGTTATATATTAGATACACTAGATAAGCTGAGAAAAGTAGCAGGAGAGATAGCTACGAAATACTTAGATCCGTTTAACAATGTGTACATTATGGCTATAACCGGTGCTAGAGGAAGCGAGTTGAATATAACCCAGATGACCGCTTTATTAGGACAGCAATCAGTGAGAGGAGAGAGAATTAGAAGAGGATATAGAGAAAGAACACTATCTTTATTTAAATATGGTGATATAGCACCTGAAGCAAGAGGTTTCGTTAAGAACTCCTTCATGAGAGGTCTAAGCCCATACGAAATGTTCTTCCACGCAGCAGGAGGTAGAGAGGGATTAGTTGATACTGCTGTAAAAACATCACAAAGCGGTTACATGCAGAGGAGGTTAATTAATGCTTTATCAGATCTAAGGATAGAATATGATGGAACTGTGAGAAGCTTATATGGAGATATTGTTCAAGTAGTATATGGAGATGATGCCGTGCATCCCATGTATAGCGCTCACAGTAAAAGTGTAAATGTTAACAGAGTTATAGAAAGAGTTATTGGTTGGAAGAGGTGAAAGAAATGATAGACGAAAAGTTAAAGGGTTATATTGATAAGAGATTAGACGAAATAAAGGATAAGATTCCTGATAAGTTACTTGAGGATCTTAGAGCTGCAATTATGGACATTAATGGGGTAGAGCTAACAGAAGAAGATATTGATAAAATTATAGACTTAACCATTAGAGAATATCAACAATCATTAATTGAGCCAGGCGAGGCTATAGGTGTTGTTACTGCACAATCTGTAGGAGAACCAGGTACTCAAATGACCCTAAGAACTTTCCACTTTGCAGGAATTAGAGAGCTAAACGTTACCCTAGGTTTACCAAGACTAATAGAAATAGTTGATGCGAGAAAAGTACCATCTACTCCCATGATGACAATATATCTTACCGATGAATATAAGACTGATAAGGATAAGGCATTAGAGATAGCGAGAAGAATAGAATATACAAGAGTAGAAAATGTCGTATCTTCTGTTAGTGTTGATATATCTAATATGTCCATAACTCTTCAATTCGATCAGGAAATGTTAAGAGACAAGGGAGTATCGATAGAAGAGATTAAGAAAATTATAACTAAGTTAAAATTAGGAGAAATAAGATTAGAGGATAATGATGAATATAGTTTTACAATTTACTTTGAAAAGATTGACAGTATAATGGCATTATTCAAAATGAGAGAGAAGATACTAAATACAAAGATAAAGGGAGTTAAGGGTATAAAAAGAGCCATAGTCCAGAAGAAAGGAGACGAATATGTTATTATAACTGATGGTTCTAACCTAGAGGGTATTATGAATGTAACTGGTGTCGATATTAATAAGATACAGACTAATAATATTCATGAAGTAGAAGAAGTATTAGGAATAGAGGCAGCAAGGGAACTTATTTCTAGAGAGATAAAGAAAGTTCTTGAGGAGCAGGGATTAGATGTTGATATGAGACATATTGTACTTGTTTCCGATATTATGACAAGAACTGGGGATATAAGACAAATAGGAAGACATGGTGTAACTGGCGAGAAAAGTAGTGTATTGGCTAGAGCTGCATTTGAAGTTACTGTGAAACACTTATTAGATGCAGCAGCTAGAGGAGAGAGAGAAGAGTTTAAAGGAGTGATAGAAAACATTATAATTGGACAGCCTATAAGATTAGGTACCGGAATAGTTGAATTAACGATGAAGCCTAATATGAGGTGAAATATGAATGTCTCAAAGTTTTGAAGGAGAATTAAAAACACTTCTCAGAAGTGGTAAGGTAATTTTAGGAACAAGGAAGACATTGAAATTGCTGAAGACAGGTAAGGTGAAGGGAGTAATAGTTTCTTCTACACTAAGGCAGGATCTAAAAGACGATATTATGACATTTTCAAAATTTTCTGCTATTCCAATTTATCTCTATAAAGGTAGCGGATATGAATTAGGGACATTATGCGGTAAACCTTTTATGGTATCTGTTATAGGTATAGTTGATGAAGGGGAATCAAAAATTTTAGAGTTTATTAAAGAGGTGAAGCAATGAGTGCCAGAAATTAAATTAACTTCAGAAGAGTTAAAATACATGTCTTTATTCCAAGATATAACCGGAGTTACCGCAAGGGACTGCATAATAGATGACAGAAATAACAGAGTTATATTGCTAATAAATCCAGAGAGTATGGGAGTAGCTATAGGTAAGAATGGTCTTAATGTAAGAAAGCTAGAAAAATTGATAAATAAATCTGTTGAGATTGTAGGATACCAAGAAAACCTTGAAGATTTAGTGAAGAATCTAATGTCCCCTGCAAGAGTCAAAACAATAAAAGTGGTTCAATCTAACTCGAAAAAGACTGTGTATATAACAGTAGAACCGCAGGATAAAGGAATAGCTATAGGTAAGAATGGAAGAAATGTTGAAAGGGCTAAGTTAATATTAAAAAGGTATTTGGATATTGATTCTGTTGTTGTAGTATAATTAGGTGATCAGGTTGGCAGGTAGTAAATCTCCAAAAGGTTTGTTTGCAGCAAGGAAATTGAGATTAAAAAGGCTAAAGTTTAGCTGGAGCCAGAGGTCCTTTAAGAGAAGAATGTTGGCACTAAAGGAGAAATTTGATCCACTAGAAGGCGCACCAATGGCTAGAGGTATAGTTTTAGAAAAAGTTGGTATAGAGTCTAGGCAACCAAATTCTGCAGTGAGAAAAGCAGTTAGAGTACAGCTAGTTAAAAATGGAAGAATAGTTACAGCATTTGTTCCTGGGGACGGTGGTGTTAACTTCATAGATGAGCACGATGAAGTCGTTATAGCAGGTATAGGTGGTACATTAGGTAGGTCAATGGGTGATCTACCTGGTGTTAGATATAAAGTAGTAATGGTTAACGGGGTTTCCTTAGACGCTTTGTATAAGGGAAAGAAGCAGAAACCAGTAAGGTAAATTTCGAGGTAAGCCTATATATTTTAATGCTTTTTAAATTTGAACTTACTTTCATTAAATAATCCTACACACTATTGTCTAAGTTCCTTCTCCTTCCTTATTCTCTTCTTTTTCCTGCTCATCAACTAACTTTCTTCTTATGAATATAGGTCTATCGAAAAGCAGAGCTAATGCAACTGCGTGACTAGGTATTAGTTTCTTTTCAATTATTATACCATCAAATTTGAACTCTACAGTTGCAACATATACTCCGTATTCTCTTATTACATCATCAATTATTATACGATTGATTACATTTTTTATGCTATCTTTTATGTTTGTGGAAAACGACATTACATCATATAGTACATCATAAATACTCTCCCTTCTATCAAAACCCAGTACCTGTTCATATTCTTCTTTTCCCTGCAATTTATTCACTATTAATACTATTTCTTGCGGTATATGAAACATTTTGAATTCTCTGTCATCTTCAAGATAAAGAACCATAGTAGGTATTCCTCTCAAAGGATAGAAGAATGCATCAACTTTCTTAACTCTTAATAACTCCTCATCTTTTGCAGGTTGCATTAATAAATTATTACTACACAAACTCTATTAAACCCTTCATAATATATTTAAGGTAGCAGTAAAGTAAATGAGGAGAAAGAGATGGTTGAGAATATTGAAGTTTCAAATTTGAACGTTAAGGTATTTGGAAAGTGGGACACTAAGGTTGAAGTTAGAGATCCGAGTTTAAAGAAATATATAGATTTAATGTCTATATACCTACCACATACTGGAGGTAGACATGAGCATAGGAGATTTGGAAAATCAAGAATACCTATAGTAGAAAGATTGATAAATAACTTAATGAGACCAGGTAGGAATAAAGGTAAAAAAATGCTTGCGTATAACATAGTAAAAACAACATTTGATATTATAGCAGTAAAGACTGGTCAGAATCCAATCCAAGTTTTAGTGAGAGCAATTGAGAATGCTGCTCCAAGAGAGGAAGTAACCCGTATAATGTACGGTGGAATAGTTTACTATGTAGCTGTAGACGTAGCGCCCCAGAGAAGAGTAGACTTAGCATTAAGACATTTAGTTACTGGAGCTAGCGAAGCTTCATTTAACAATCCCAAACCCATAGAAGAAGCGTTGGCTGAAGAAATAATTGCAGCAGCAAATAATGATAATAAGAGTGTAGCAATAAGGAAGAAAGAAGAGATAGAGAGAATAGCGTTAAGCTCTAGGTAAAATTGTAGCTAAACTTTTAATGCTAGTCTAGTTATAAAAATGTAAGAGGTAATTAGTATGTCACAGAAGCCCCACCTTAATTTAATCGTCATAGGACACGTAGATCATGGAAAGAGTACTTTAATTGGAAGACTACTAATGGACAGAGGTTTCATAGACGAGAAGACTGTGAAAGAGGCTGAGGAAGCAGCAAAGAAACTAGGTAAGGACTCCGAGAAGTATGCATTCTTAATGGATAGACTTAAGGAAGAGAGAGAAAGAGGAGTTACTATAAATCTATCTTTCATGAGATTCGAAACTAGAAAATACTTCTTTACTGTTATAGATGCGCCTGGTCATAGAGACTTTGTCAAAAACATGATCACTGGTGCAAGCCAGGCGGACGCTGCAATTTTGGTAGTATCTGCAAAGAAAGGAGAGTATGAGGCAGGAATGAGTGCTGAAGGACAGACTAGAGAACATATAATATTATCAAAGACTATGGGTATAAATCAGGTTATAGTAGCTATTAATAAAATGGACTTAGCCGATACACCATACGATGAAAAAAGGTTTAAAGAAATTGTAGATACAGTATCTAAGTTTATGAAGAGCTTTGGATTCGATATGAATAAAGTTAAGTTTGTTCCTGTAGTCGCACCAGACGGTGAAAATGTAACTCATAAATCTACAAAAATGCCTTGGTACAACGGTCCTACATTAGAGGAACTTTTAGATCAGTTAGAAATTCCACCAAAGCCAGTGGACAAACCATTAAGGATTCCAATTCAGGAAGTATACTCGATCTCTGGAGTTGGTGTAGTACCAGTTGGAAGAATAGAGTCTGGTGTACTTAAAGTAGGTGATAAGATTGTCTTTATGCCAGTAGGCAAGATAGGAGAAGTAAGATCTATTGAGACTCATCATACAAAAATAGATAAAGCTGAGCCAGGTGATAATATAGGATTTAACGTAAGAGGCGTTGAGAAGAAAGATGTTAAAAGAGGTGACGTTGCTGGTAGTGTGCAAAACCCACCAACTGTTGCAGATGAGTTTACTGCGCAAGTGATCGTAATTTGGCATCCTACAGCAGTAGGAGTGGGCTACACTCCAGTTTTACATGTTCATACTGCCAGTATAGCATGCAGAGTATCCGAAATTACATCTAGAATTGACCCAAAGACCGGTAAAGAGGCAGAGAAGAATCCACAATTCATTAAAGCTGGAGACTCAGCTATTGTTAAGTTCAAACCTATAAAGGAGTTAGTGGCAGAGAAGTTTAGAGAGTTCCCTGCACTAGGCAGGTTCGCAATGAGAGATATGGGTAAGACGATCGGTGTTGGAGTTATTATAGATGTTAAACCAAGAAAAGTAGAGGTAAAGTAATAATATTTTTAAATTAGGTGTTTTTATGCCTACTAAAGCCCGAATAAGATTATGGAGCAGTAATATTGACAGTTTGAACTTCGTGGTTAATCAGATAAGAAATATGGCACAAAAAACTGGTATTCAAGTTAGTGGTCCCATTCCTTTGCCGACAACTAGGATGGAAGTACCGGTAATGAGGCTTCCTCATGGCGAGGGAAAGAAAAAGTGGGAACATTGGGAAATGAAAGTACATAAGAGAATAATAGATATAGCAGCGGACGAAAGAGTTATGAGACAATTAATGAGAGTCAGAGTACCTGACGATGTATACATAGAAATTGAGCTAATTTGATTTGATTATTTTTATAGGTATCTCGTATAATCTTAATAATGCCGGGGTGCCCGAGCGGACTAAGGGGCTGGCCTGGAGAGCCAGTGTGGGTCTTCCACGCGCGGGTTCAAATCCCGCCCCCGGCGTAGTGAACTCATAGGATGTTCAAGTCGTTTTCTTTTAATTGTCATATGTGTAATAATCACCTGTGAAAGAATTTATGAAAAATAGTTTTTATATCATAGTTTAACTTTAAACTAGTAAACATAGAATGCTATAAATAAGGGAAATTATTTTTAAATTAAAAAAGAACCAACTTGGTTTAAGAATTCTTATTAGCACTCTGATTATCATTCTCTTTTTCTAAATAATACTCCTACTAAAATATTTATTAATCTCTTACGAACTTAACGGCATTTTAGATATATCGATATACAGAGCTTAAATACTGTTTCTTAGCTAATAAAACTATATTTTGCTAAAACTTTTATCTTTAATCTTTTAAAAGTTATTCTAGGAACTTATATAATGTTAAAATAGTAATATTAATTAAGATTTATAAAGAGTCAAAACGTTTAGTATTATGTGGAGGGGTACACTAGATCAGATATAATAAAAGTGGCTACTTTAAGTACTATAGGTACAACAATAGAATGGTATGATTTTTTCATATCTGCGACTGCTGCCTCAACAGTTTGGCCTTATATTTATTTTAATTCTCAAAATGTTGGTGTAGCTCTTTTATACTCTTTATTAATATTTAGTACAGGTTTTTTAGATAGGCCAATTGGTGCAATAATTTTTGGAAATATAGGTGATAAAAGAGGTAGAAAAGAAACTCTTGTATATACTTTGCTTTTGATGGGTCTAGGTACTCTAGGTATAGGTCTAACTCCACCTTATTTGTCAACAGGTTCGTGGCCAGGAATAGGTATCTTTGCACCAATCTTATTGATAATATTTAGATTATTGCAGGGCTTAGCTGTTGGTGGAGAATGGGGCGGAGCTTCAACAATAGTAACTGAATATGCTGCAAAAAGTAAATATAGGGCTTTCTGGGCTAGCTGGGTTCAGCAAGGTGTTCCATTAGGAATTATAGCTGCTAGCGTCGCATTTATAGGATTACAAGTCAGTTTTCCCGGTAAAGCATTTTTTGATTGGGGATGGAGAGTTGCCTATTATATAGGCGCAGCGATCTTACTAATTGGTGCATTGATTAGATATAGAGTGTTAGAGAGTCCTGTGTTCAAAAAAATTATTCAAAAAAGAGCTATTTTAAATATTCCTTTTGCAAGGCTTATAAAGAACGAATGGAGAACTGTTCTACTACTAGCATTAGGCTGGGCGTATAATAATGCTCTATTTTACGTAATTATAAGTTTCGTTCAATATTATATTATTGCCTTAGGATTTCCTCAATCTTTTCCGCAGGAATTAATATTAATTGCGAGTATAGTGGGAATGTTCCTGATTATTGTCGGTGCTATCCTTGCTGATAGAGTAGGAAGGAAACCAGTTATTATTATCTCGACAGTAGTATCGAGTATATTAATCTTTGTATTTTTTATGTTACTGAATACTAAAGATATCGGATTAATGGTTTTAGGATCTGTATTGATATCAACCGGATACTTAGGTTATGCAGTATACTCTGCATTCTTTTCGGAGCAATTTCCTACAAGATACAGGTACTCTGGTTCGTCATTTAGCTACCATTTATCTACTCCTATTTCTGGGGGATTAGCACCAGTGATAGCAAGTTACATTTACGCATTATTTAACAATAATTATCTACTCGCATGGCCTTACATAGCACTGATGGTATTTATTTATGGAGTAATCTCTGCTATAGTTATTTCATTAACTAAAGAAACAGTAAGAATCGAACTTGAAGAAGAATAGTATATTTTAGAACTTTTATTTTTCATAATCTATTTTTTAATTCATTTCACAAAGGTTTTAGAGATACAGTTTTTTGATGGAACATTTTACGCTTCTTATGGTTTCTCAATAAATTTCTAAAAATTTTCATGATTCATAGTGATAATAAGTGTGAAATCAAAACTTATAGTTAAAGTGCAAACTTTAGAGTATAACATTAGCTTATTTGTTCCTTATAAATACGAGGAAAGTTAAAGGTTTGTGTATATATAATATGAGTGGTGAGGAAAAGGAAATTTATATTGATTATTTAATCTGGACAGTTGAAATTTATATTAAATTCATATAGATGAAAATGGGGGTATGGGTACCCTATAGCGGACCCGCCGGGATTTGAACCCGGGACCACCAGTTCCGGAGACTGGCACTCTGTCCTGGCTAAGCTACGGGTCCATCTAAATTCATCTAATTATATGTATGAATATATAACCTTGGTCTAAAAATTGCTTATAATCATGATAAATAATAAAGTGTCAAGAGAACCTCAATACTATTATATGGTTTCTTATCAAATATCAGTTTACAACTTGAATGCTTTAATTTTATTAGTATGAACATACATCTATATATTAGCATTATATTCGTAATTGGTTTTTAGCAGGTTAATTTTATAAGTAATATAATAGTGTCTTGATGTGGTGGATGTTTTGGTATTTGAGGAGGATTGGGAAGAGGAATTTGAGGAGTTCGAGGAAGAGGAAGATTGGGAAGAAGAGGAAGATTGGGAAGAAGAATGGTAATTTAAGATTTTTTAAGCTATAAATATTTTTACTAAAGCGTGATGAACCTGTGAGAGTTGCTGTAATAAATTATGATTATTGTAAACCTGATAAATGTAGACTAGAATGTATAGCTTTTTGCCCTATTAATAAATCAGGTAGCAAAGCCATTGAGTTATCAGAGATAGTGAAAGGAAAACCAATTATTTATGAGGAGACATGTATTGGTTGCGGAATATGTATTAAGAAATGTCCTTTTGATGCGATAGATATTGTAAACCTACCAGATGAATATGGGAAAGATGAAACGCATAGATACAAGGTAAATGGATTTAAGTTATTTGGTATGATAACGCCGAAGAAAGGAAGTATAATTGGAATATTAGGTAAAAATAGTACAGGTAAATCTACTATTTTAAGGATATTAAGCGGGGAGTTAATACCTAACTTTGGAAATCCACAAGAGGTATTAACTAAAGATCAAGTATTGGATAGGTTTAAGGGAAAGGAAATTTATAATTATTTTCAATCATTGTATAATAATAAACTGAAAGTAGTGCATAAAATACAATACGTGGAATATGCTAGCAAGTATCTAAAGGGAAGTGTGAAAGATCTGTTGACTAAAGTTGATCAAAGAGGAAAAATTGATGAAGTAAAGTCAATGTTAAACTTAACACCTTTTTGGGAAAAGGACGTAAGTGTCCTAAGTGGCGGAGAACTTCAAAAACTTTTGGTTTCAGCTTCATTATTAAGAGATGCTGACGTATATCTGTTTGATGAACCTTCCTCATATTTGGATATTAGAGAGAGAATAAATTTAGCTATAGCAATAAGAGAGTTAACTAAAGGAAGATACACTATAGTTGTTGAGCACGATTTAATAGTCCTAGATTATTTGGCGGATGTCATTCATATAATATATGGTAAAAGCTCAGTATATGGTAGAGTATCAAAAAGCTATAGTTCCAGGGTTGGGATAAATAATTTTTTGCATGGTTATTTACCTGCAGAAAATATTCAAATTAGATCAGACGCAATTAAATTTAATTTACGTGAGTTAACTGAATTAGATCTTAACCCACATGCAGTTACAAAAGTTATTTGGACGGCAATGGAAAAACAACTAAATGGATTCTCTTTAAGTATTGAGGAAGGAAATGCAAGAGAGGGAGAGATTATAGGTATAGTAGGACCTAATGGAATAGGTAAAACGACTTTTATGAGAATATTAGTTTCTGAAATAACTCCTGATTATGGTAATGTACTAACTGAAGGTTTAACGTTATCTTATAAGCCTCAGAGACTAGCTCCTAATTATGAAGGTACTGTTCAGGAATACCTAGAAAATGTAAGAAAGGATATTTTGTCCTCATCATCTTGGTTCTTTGAAGAGGTCATAAAGAGGTTAAATTTACACAGAATATTAGAGTCAAATGTAAGGGATCTAAGTGGAGGGGAGTTGCAAAAATTATATGTAGCAGGAGCTTTGGCAAAAGAGGCTGACATATATGTTATTGATGAACCGTCTTCATATTTGGATGTGGAGGAAAGGTATATAGTTGCTAAAGCAATAAAACGAGTTAGTAGAGAGAGGAAAAGTGTTACATTTGTTGTAGATCATGATTTAGCAATTCATGACTATATAGCTGATAGAATTATGGTATTTTCTGGTGTTCCTGGATCTAAGGGAATATCTAGATCTCCTCAAAGCTTAGCAACGGGAATGAACCAATTCCTAAAAGAATTGGGCATTACATTCAGGAGGGATTCAGATAGTGGAAGACCCAGAGTTAACAAATTTGGAAGCTATCTCGATAGGTTGCAAAAGGAGACCGGAGAATATTATTCTATGAAAATCTCTAGGGAAGAGGAATCTACATAAAACTTATATTATTTTAAGGTAAAAAATGGGTAATGAAAACAACAATTAGTGTAATAAAAGCAGATATAGGCAGTTTAGCTGGACATCATGTTGTACATCCAGATACTATGGCAGCAGCAAGTAAAGTTCTAGCTGAAGCCAAGAGTCAAGGTCTACTTATAGATTATTACATAACTCACGTGGGTGATGACCTAGAGCTCATAATGACTCATACTAGAGGAGAACTGGATACTAAGGTTCATGAAACTGCTTGGAACGCTTTTAAAGAGGCAGCAAAGGTTGCAAAGGAGTTAGGTTTATACGCAGCTGGTCAGGATCTTTTATCAGACTCCTTCTCAGGAAATGTTAGAGGGCTAGGACCAGGTGTAGCTGAGATAGAAGTAGAGGAAAGACCGTCAGAGCCTATAGCTATATTTATGGCAGATAAGACAGAACCTGGAGCCTTTAACTTGCCTCTCTATAAAATGTTTGCAGACCCATTTAATACGCCAGGTCTTGTAATAGATCCGACTATGCATAACGGATTCAAATTTGAAGTTCTAGATGTATACCAGGGAGAAGCAGTTGTGTTAAACGCTCCTCTAGAGCTTTATGATCTACTAGCCTTAATCGGAACTCCGTCAAGATATGTAATTAGAAGAATATATAGAAGTGAGGATAACCTTTTAGGAGCTGTAGTATCTATAGAAAGATTAAATTTGATTGCAGGAAAGTATGTAGGAAAAGACGATCCAGTAACCATAGTTAGATTGCAACATGGTTTGCCTGCATTAGGTGAAGCTCTAGAGGCATTTACGCTACCTCATCTTGTTCCTGGTTGGATGAGAGGTAGTCACTATGGTCCTCTTATTCCAGTATCTCAGAGAGATGCTAGGGCTACTAGATTTGATGGTCCCCCAAGGCTTATAGGGTTAGGTTTTAACGTTAAAAATGGAAAGTTAGTAGGTCCATCAGATTTATTTGATGATCCTGCTTTTGATGAAGTTAGAAGATTAGCAAATACCATTACAGATTATATGAGAAGGCACGGTCCATTTATGCCTCATAGATTGGAGCCTACTGAAATGGAATATACGACTCTGCCAATTATACTTGAAAAATTGAGGTCTAGGTTTAAAAAAGAGAGCGATGTGTATAAGGTGAAAGAAAGTATCTATTCAAAAGAAAAAAGCGGACCATCAGGAGATTAAATTTTTAGCTGTTTTTATTTATCTATTATATATAAGGTGTTATTGATGGGCAATGTATACACGAAAGATATAAAAAGAGTTGCAAGAGAGCTTTATGATAAATTTAAGGATCAAGCGTCAGATAAATATGACGATAACAAAAAGCTAGTAAATGAATACGTAAATGTAAGCTCTAAAAAAGTTAAGAATAGAATAGCAGGATATCTAACACGATATGTTAAAATTTCTAAGAATAAAGTGGAAGCTCAAGAAGCAAGTGAAGAATTAGAGGAAGATTTAGAGAGTGAAACATAAGAATGAGTGTGAAGATAAGGCTAAAAGGTCCTCTGGCAACAAGGTTAGGAAGAGATGAATTTGTTGTTTCCCTGAAAACCGATAATTTATTAGATATATTAAAAGAGTTGGATAAGGAAGAGAAGTTATTAATTAATGGTAATAAGATAAGATCTGGATATATTTTATTAATAAATGGTGTAGACTATAGATTATTAAATAGTAAGTTAAAGGACGGAGATATAGTAGATATTTTACCAATAAATCATGGTGGCTAAGACGTATAAAATAATTAGTATAGATATGAAAGATCAATCGGATTTGAAGAAATTCATATATGTAGATGAAAGCTGTGTTTCACAAGTTTTACTCGAATTACCAGATGAAGTATTTATTTCTCATGCCTGTGAATTATATAAATATTTAATTCAATATAAAAATATTAGAATAAAATCTAGAACTGTATTATTTTTACTTTTATTACTAGGTACAGATAATATTTCAAAAGCACTTAACATTATGAGAGAGAAACCATCTGAAACCATGTACCAAATAATTTGTTGCAACACGGAAAAAGGTCATGTAAATAAAAGCTTTAAATTAAACAAAAAATTAAGGGAGCTACTTTCGGAGAATACTATACATTCATTAGAGTGGCTCTCATAAATAAGTAGTTCCTCTTTAGCATGAAAAATAGACTACCTGCTGTAATTTTGCTATTTGCAGGTATTTTCGTTCTGTTAAACTCATTGAATATTATAACATTCTCTAAATTATTTCTCGTTTTTATCTCTGTATTTCTTATTCTATTCATTCTAGCCTTATTTCTTTTTAGTAAATATAAGTTATTTACTAAAACTAAAAATATAATTTTGAATTTTGAGATTAAAAATTCAATAAATAAAATAAGCATAAATGGGAAAACCATCGCATATATAGGATTTAAGTTAGTAGGTAAAAAGAATGTAAACGATCAACAGTTAGACTACTCTGAAGAGTTAAAACAGTTGGTTGAAACAATAAGTAGACATAAGGATAGAAGGCTAAAGATAGTTATACTCACGTCTTTTGATCCACTTCCTGGTAGCGGTATTACTTTTTATACAGAGGTCGATAGTTCATATAAAGATGAGGACTTCATCAAAGAAGTGAATACTTTAAAGAACATGTTGGAAAGTGTCGCACCACATATATCACTTGAAATTTCTCAAGTTAATCTGAATATGTTTGTTCCACTCATGAAAGTCACTGGAGCGTTGATTTATAACGGTTATGTATTTGAGAAAAGATACACTATACCTGATTCGGAAATATTATTACAAAATCATGACATAGAATTAGGTGAAGTTATAAATAATTATGGAATACAAATAGGCTTTAACTCTAAAGATGTTCTTAGACATATAAGTATCTTTGGGTCAACTGGTAGTGGTAAGACAAATAGTGCAGCTCTTATTAGCAAAGAGTTATTAAAAAAGGGTTTCGATGTAGTAATTCTAGATTGGCATGGCGAATACAAGCATCTATTACCAGAATTTAAGGTTTATTCTAGAAGAAATATTTTAACACTGAATCCCATACCTTTGGATGAGCAAGATACTGAAGATATTATTGATATATTTAAGGATACCTTAGAGTTAACTGAACCTCAATCATTTATATTGTATTTAGTAATAGAACAACTGAAAAGATACAGGAAGTTAGATACAGATACTCTAAAGATAATTTTAGAAAGTATACAAACTGAATCTTATATGATAAGAGATATAAAATTTGCATTAGGTAGAAAGCTATATCTTTTAACTACTCCACTTGCAAGAAAGCTATTTTCACTTGATACAGGATATACTTATTATGATATAGGAGAGAAGCTATCAGGAGGTAATATAATAGATTTAAGCTTCATATATAATCTGAAACTTAGAAGATTGTATTCATTATTCATGATGAAATTTTTGTTTACGTTTTATGAGAGATCAAATAATTCAGATAGGAAAATATTATTAGTAATAGAGGAAGCTCATAATTACTTTAACAACAAGAATGAGATGCTAAAGAGAGCGTTGCAGGAAATAAGGAAGTATAATGTAAGTCTTTGCATAATAACACAGTCTCCTTCTAGTATAGATGAGGAGGTAATAAAGAACACTAATATTAAAATAATACACACAATTAAGTCTAATATAGATAAACGTGTCATTTCAGACTCATTAAGCTTAGATAAGGATCAACTACAACTTTTGGATAAACTTGATGTAGGAGAAGCTATTCTAGTTTCTCCTAATATTAGATCGCACAGTATAATAAAGGTAAAAAAAGTTACTTAGTCTTCTTCTTTACCTTTTTCAGACTCTTTCTTTTCTCCCGTCTTTCCTTCGCTCTTCTTACCAGCTGAGATCAAATCATCTATTCTTAAGATTAATGTGGATGCCTCAGTCGCTGCCTTTATTGCGTTCATTTTGACTACTGCAGGCTCAATGACACCTAATGACCACATGTCTTGAATCTGTCCTGTATATACATTTATTCCGTGCCACTTGTTTGTCTCATTCTCATGAGCACTCCTGAGTTTTACTAGTAATTCAATTGGATCGAATCCGCCATTCTCTATCAATATCATAACTAAACTCTCTAAAGCATTTGCATAGGCTTCTATTGCTAATTGTTCTTTTCCTCCTACTTGTGGAGCATATTTCCTCAGCCTTTTAGCTATCTCGGTTTCTACTGCTCCACCACCTGCTATAGCTCTTCCGTCTCTAACTACATCTGCAACTGTTCCTAAGGCATCTCTTAATGCTCTTTCTGTCTCATCTACAACTCTCTCTAAGCCACCTCTGATTAAGATACTAACAGCCTTTGGATTCTTAGCTCCTTCTATGAAGACCATTTTATCTTCTCCAATTTTCCTCTCTTCAACAAGTGTTGCGTATCCTAGATCTTGCGATGTTAATTCGTCAATGTTAGATACAACTCTACCTCCTGTAGCTCTTGCCAATTTCTCTAGGTCACTCTTCTTTGCTCTTCTCACTGCTAGAATTCCCTTCTTAGCTAAATAATGCTGCGCTACTTCATCTATACCTTTCTGGCAAATAACTACATTAGCACCTGTCTGCGCTATTTTATCTACTTTTTCTTTTAATATGTTCTCCTCTTCATCAAGGAATTTCTTCATTTGTGTAGGATCATTGATCCTTATTTCTGCATCAAGTTCTGGTTTTTCAACTTCCAAAGAAGCATCTAATAATGCTATTTTTGCGTTTTCAACTCTCTTTGGCATACCAGGATGAACCACTTCTTTATCAACGATAATTCCATACACTATCTGTGTATCATTTATACTTCCGCCATGCTTCTTAACAATCTGAACGTTGTCTAAGTCAACATACCATTTATCTCCTCTTAATTCTGCTACCTGTGTTATGGCTTTTACAACTATATCAGCTAAATGTTCTCTTGCTCCCGCTACTGCTTTACTGCTTAGAGACGTAAGAGCAACTTTTCTTAGAATTTCAGTATCATTAACTGAGACTTTCGTTGAAATTTCTTCTATTGTCTTTATAGCCATCTCCTCTGCTTTTTTATAACCACTGACTATTATCGTTGGATGAATTTCCTTGTAAAGTAATTCTTCTGCTTTCTTAACTAATTCTCCTGAAAATATTACAGCAGTTTTAGTACCGTCAGCAGTTTCTTCATCTTGGCCCTTGGCTATCTGAACAAGCAGTTTAGCTGCTGGATGCTGTAAATCCATCTTGTCTAATATAGTTGCACCATCATTTGTAATTGTTATATCACCGAGGCTGTCCACAAGCATTTTATCCATTCCTCTAGGTCCGTATGTTGTTTTTAGTGCCTCTTCTACTGCTTTTACCGCGGCTATGTTTATCCTGAGTGCCTCCTTACCATAAGTTCTACTTGATCCTTCTTTTAATATAATTACAGGAATACCCTCAGGTGTTGTAGCCACTGTAGCTGTAGCTGACATATGTTTCACCCGTCTGTGGTCTCATAAGAAGAGGTTATATAAAAATTTTTCCATCTATAAAAATCATTTTTACATCGTTTTTAACGTTTGACTAATTAATCTTTGTTCTAGTAAATTAATGACTTTTTCCATTATTATCATCTTTTCCTTACTATTAAGTCTTCTTAGTATCTTGTTAAAATACTTGTTGCTTATCTCTAAATTATTCATAATTTTGTTAAAAGTTTTCTTATCGTAGAAATACATCGCTAATGCAACTTTATACTTAATTGAAATATTGTTCAACATTTGAATAGAATCAATAATGTCATATACAAGTAATAGCTTTTCATTAAAATCCAAGTATTTTATAATTGTAGCACTAGAGGATCTAATTATTGCGTTATTATAATTTAATAATTTTCTACTTTTAGGAAGTTGTTTTTTTGATAATTTACTATTAAATTTTATAATTTTATTAAATTTTTCAATTTTATCTTTATAAGTTAAAATTGTGACGTTAGCAAAAGTGGATTGTATTTTTATCATAATTTCATTGTCGACATAGTTATAATCGTCGTAGATCTTATCTAGAACTAATCCGCAATTACTACACACCAAATTTCCGCACTTGTAATCCCATACTATTTCTTTACTCTTACACTCGGGACATTCCATAGGACAAAAATCTCCTGAAAAATATTTTTACGTTGTTTGACAAATGTAGATACTCAGAGATAGATGACTGAAAGTACAAATATTGACAAATTTATAGTAATATCTGACCTTAAGAGTAGAGGTAAGAAACCTGTAGAATTAAATAACTATATTCTTGTTAAAGATAACGAATATGTGATAATGGTTCTTAATGAGAATAATAAAATAAACGCTAAAGAGTTAGAAAGATTTCTAAGCTTTTCATCAAAAATTAATAAAAATAGTGTTATAGCTGTTGTTGATAAATATGGTGATGTAACATATTATTTTTTATCCGAGGTAAGGCTAAATAAGAAATGAACTAGATTGAGCGAATTTGAACCAATTAGAGGTATGAAAGATTATTATGGAGAAGAGTTAAATAAAATAAAGTTTATTGAAGAGACGTTCAGGAGTGTTGTACTAAACTCAGGATATCAAGAAGTATATACACCTATCGTTGAGGATTTTAAATTATTTTCACTTAAAAGTGGAGAAGAAATAAGAAAAACTATGTATGTATTCAAAGATAAAGCAGATAGAGAAGTCGCCTTAAGACCTGAGATCACTCCTAGTATAGTTAGAGTTTATCTCAACTCAATGCAGCATCTGCCTAAGCCATTGAGACTATTTTATGTGGGTCAAGTATATAGATATGATGAACCACAATTCGGTCGTTACAGGGAATTTAGACAAGCTGGAGTAGAATTATTAGCTTCATCGTCCTCTTTTGCAGACATCGAGGTTATCAGTTTATTAAATGAAATATATGATTCACTAGGGCTTAAGGACAAAATCATAATAAAAATTAATAATATAGGAATTTATAGGGAAATATTCAATAAGGCTGGAATAAGCGAGGAACAGCAGGAACATTTACTTCATCTTATAGATAAAGGAAAAGTAGATGATGCGCTTAAAGAATTTACTGATAATAATTACAAAGATCTGATAACATATTTAATATCATTAAAATTTGATAAAATAGAGCCTGATAAACTAGAAAGTTTAAGAAAAGAGATTTCAAAATATAACTTTAATTTGGAGGGAGAAATAAATAAGCTTTCGTTTATATGCGAAGTGCTTGAAGATCTTGGAGTTAAAATAAAAATAGATTTAGGTTTTGTGAGAGGTCTAGCCTATTATACTGGAGTAATATTTGAGGTAGTTCACCCTGATGTAAGTTTTAGTATAGCTGGCGGAGGAAGGTATGATAATCTAGTGAGATTGTACGGTGGAACTGATACTCCGGCAATCGGATTTGCTATAGGTGTAGAGAGGACAGCATTAGTTATAAACAAAATTAAATCTGATCTACAAAGGAAAAAGATTGCCGTAATTCCCTTAATATCAACGAAGGATAGCTTAAGTTTAGCGATAAGGTTACTGAATATATTAAGGAAAAATAATATTATAGGTGTCTTAAACTTAAAAGACGTACCTCTTTCCAAATTAATGATATATTATGTGGAGGAAGGATATGACGCAATTGCATTGATAGGTAAGAAGGAATTGGAAGAAAATAGTATTACCATTAAGTTCCTTAAAAAAAGAGAGCAAAAAACTGTAAAGTTAGAGAAAATAGAGGATGTATTAATAAATAATTTAAGTTAATGCGAGGTTTGAATTAATAGGGGTCAAATTTGGAGGAATTACCCGCTACTGCTATAGGAATAAAGACCAAGGATGGTGTAGTATTAGCAGCAGAGAGAAGATTGAGTTATGGGGATTTTGTTTTAAGCAAATCAGCAAGAAAAGTATTCAAGCTTGGAAGATTTGGAATCGCAGGTGCAGGAATAGTAGGAGATATTCAAACTTTGACTAGGATAATGAATGTTGAAATTAAGTATTATGAGATGTATAATTCCAGAAAAATATCCGCAAGAGCTGCAGCTAAACTACTTTCAGTAATATTATACCAAAATAAAGTTCTTCCATATATATCAGAGTTATTGTTTGGAGGTGTTGATGAGGACGGTCCAAAACTATTCATACTAGATCCAATTGGCTCATTAATAGAAGATTCCTATGCTGCTGTAGGTTCTGGAGCACGTGTAGCTATAGGTGTACTTGAAGCCGAATACAAGGAATCGCTTACTTCTGAGGCTGCAAAAGAATTAGCCATAAAATCTATGAAATCAGCATTGGAAAGAGATGTAATGTCTGGTGACGGTATAGATATATTAATCATAAACAAAAACAATATCTACGAAGATTTCATAAAAATTTAAGCCTTTTTCTTTACGCAATAATATATATGATCCATCATTTTAAATAACTTACTATTAATTAATCCATTTTTGCTTAAAATTTTAACAATTAAACCATATAGGGAGATCTCATCTATGAAACTTCCATCGTCTTGTTGCCTCTCAAGGAATAGGTAGCCGTGAGCACAGAAATCCTTTTCACTATATTCAGGCTTTTCGCGTGATATTATAAATGTGACCTCTTCATCCTTAGAAAATATACTAAGTTCTTTTGTTATATCAAACTCTATCTTCAGGTCATTATTACAATACATCTTAACTACATATAAATTCTTTAATGCCCCCTTTTCGATGGAAGATATTTTACAGGTTCCTTGCATCATTTCCTTCACAACTCTCTATCATAAAATACCACATCCACTGAATAATATTATTAACCATGTTAGTCATATCATAATATGTATGAGTGTAAGTAGAAGAATTTCGGGGGATCTAGGATCCTTACTGGATAAGACTATCATAGTCAAGCTAAACAATAACAAAGTATATTCAGGAGTTTTAAGCTCTTTTGAGGTCTCTCCATTCATGATATCTCTACTCAACGCAAAAGATAATGACAACAACATATACTATAAGGTGATAATTAATGGAAATATGATAACTGAAATTCTAGTTAAATCTGCACCTCTATTTGATCCCAGAGAGTTTGCAGATGTAATTACAAAAGAACTAAATTTAAGAACCACTGACATCAAAGTCTATGAAGAGGCTGGAGTAGTAACAATATTAGATAGGGTTAAGGTTACTGAAAATGGTGTTGAAGGTAGCGGTCCATTAGCTCAGAAGGTTTACGATATATTTAACTCCTATATCGATAAAAAGAAAAAAGGATCATGAAATGATAGGAGATTTCGAAATTAAAGATGAAGATCTTGCAGGAAGAATAGGAATCTTAGAGACTAAGCACGGAAAATTAGAAACACCAGCATTTTTTCCTGTCATAAATCCAGTAAAGAATGAAATAACCATTCAGGATATCTTATCTGTAGGCTTTGAAAGTATAATTACTAATGCATTTTTAATCAAAAAGTATATAGGCAAAGATGAAGACCTTCATTCCATCCTTAATTATAACAAGATACTTATGACGGATTCAGGTGCATACCAGATCTTACAGTATGGAGATATCGATGTCAGTAATGTAGATATAGTAAATTATGAGACCAAACTAAAGCCAGACATAGCAGTTATATTAGATATACCGACAGGTCTCACGGAGGATAAAAAGGAAGCTGAGAAAAGTGTCGAAAGTACTATAAGTAGAGCTAAAGAAGCTTCTAAATTTGTTGAGATATCTAAAGACGAAATAATATGGGTTCATCCTATACAAGGTGGTATGTATTTAGATCTCATAGAATATTCTGCTAAAATTGCTGACATGAACCAAGACTATAAAATGTTAGCTTTAGGTAGTCCAACTGTTTTGATGCAGAGATACGAATATGCTCCGCTTATAGATATGATTTATAAATCAAAAAGTAATGTTAGTAGAGGAAAACCATTCCATTTATTTGGGGGAGGTCATCCACATATATTCGCTTTTGCTGTAGCGTTGGGTGTAGATACATTTGATTCAGCGTCTTACATACTCTATGCTAGGGATCATAGGTATATGACAAGAGAACGCGTTTATAGGCTTGAAGAGCTTGATTATTTCCCTTGCTCATGCCCTATATGCTCTAGATACAGCCCAAAAGATGTAATGGAAATGCCAGAGGAGCAAAAAGTACGTTTAATAGCATTGCATAACCTTTATGTTATAAAAGAAGAAATAAATTATATAAAACAAAGCCTAAAAGAAGGACGATTATTTGAATATATACAACAGAAAGCATATTCGCATCCATCAACCTTTGAGGCATTTAAAAGAATTCTAAACTATTCGAAATATCTTGAAAAGTATGATCCGAGGGTTAAGGGAGAAGTTAAAGGAGTATTCTTATTTGATAACTCCTCTCTTCATAGACCAGAAGTAATTAGACATACATATACACTAAGCAAGATTAAACAAAGAAGCAAAGCCCTTGTTCTATATTGCGGTGATAGTAAAAATAACCCCTTAAAAAATATTGAAGATATGAAAAATGCAGATGTGTATATTGTTCTACCATTTTATGGATGTGTGCCTTATAATGTCTTTTTCACATATCCATATTTCCAATCAGAAATGCCCTCGACTATAGACAAGGATGTAATTTATGATCTTAAGAATAAACTGAAGGAGTTTCTATCACAAAGATCATATGAAATAGTTAGTATAATTGGATGTGAAAAAATTCTACATATAGACTCTATCAGAGGCGCCCCTGTTAATCTCCTTTTGAATAAGCTCTAATTGTTTTTGTAATTCTTCCTCTATTTTCTTAGCATCTTCATATAATTCTGTCACATCTATGTTTACGCCTATTAACTTAGCTAATTCTTCAACGACTGTAGCTGCTGCTCCAGGATCTATTCTGTCCCTATCAGCATATGGTAGTAGTACAGTTGCAGGTAAGTCCTCTATTTCGGAGTATATCGTTAATAGGGCAAGTGGTCCTATCATTAGTAGTTGTTTCTCCATAAGTGGAAAATTCAGATTTATAGTACTATTAGAGGTTTTTATCCATCTCAATTTCTCGTTATTAGTTCTATATCTTTTATCTAATCCTCCTATATAGAAGGCATTGCTGATATTTATTCTCTTTAACCATTTAATTATTTTTTCAGAAAACATATTTGCCTCTCGAGGTAGCGGTAAAAGATGATTTAATAAAACTAGAATTTTATTATCATTATCATAAAATAATTCAAAAGGCGTTGCGATACCGTACTCGTCAAGGAAAGTTACATCTCTAAGATATTTTGTCGTTATAAAGCCAATTCTCTTCATCTTCATTTTTAGAGCAATATATCTAGTAGCTATATACCCTACCTCTCCTATTGTTCGAAATCCAGTTATGAACTTAGCATTTTGCAGTTCACTCTCATTTATTCCCTTCAAGGTTATCTTTATATTCATTATTTTACCACCCTCTTTACAATTACAGCTAGACCCTTTTTATATTGTTTTATTTCTTCTCCTGATACTTTAGCTCTACCAATTGCTAATAATCTATCATCTTCATCCACAACTAAAACTTCATCCCCGTACCTTATCATTGGGTCTGCATCTACTACAAATTTACAAAATACGTTTTTACCCTGTAATATGAATTCAGAGATTTCTTTTTGTATCATCACTCTAAAGCTTGGGGGTTGTGAACACTCTTTTATATCATTACCACTTGCCTCAGTGATTGAGAAAAGATTATCTTGTGCCCTTAATACTAAAAAGAGTTTTCTATCAAGGGTAAGAATATCTCTTATCTTGTCTGTATTTATAGATCTTTGAATTAAAAACTTATTGTGCTTAGTAAATATACAATCAGATAAAGAAGGGGAAAACTGATATGATAAAACATCGTATATATATCGCATCTCTTCATCATTAGCTTCATAAGGAGCCTTGAGAAATTTAAATATCATAAATATTTCTCGGTTCTTGTATTAATCGCTTTCCTTAAATTCTTTTTCTTTATTTTATCTATGGCTCTAATAATATCTTGGAATTTAATTGACTCTCTTCCTTCTCTTATTGCCATATATCCAGCTTCAGTGCAAACGTTCTTAATGTCTGCACCACTGAAACCATCTGTGAGTTGAGCAATTAGATCATAGTTTAATTTATCGTTTTCGTTTATCCTCATTCTCTGAAGGTAGATTTTGAAAATCTCCTTTCTACCTTTCTCATCTGGTAATGGAACCTCTATTAATCTATCAAACCTACCAGGTCTTAGTATAGCAGGATCTAATATGTCGATTCTGTTTGTAGCTGCTATTATCTTAACGTTATCTAGTGCCTTAAATCCATCAATTTCAGCCAATAACTGCATCAATGTTCTTTGAATTTCCCTTTCACCGCTTGTACCAATATCTATCCTTCTTGCAGCAATCGCATCAAGCTCATCTATGAATATAATTGATGGAGCCTTCTTTCTAGCTAATTCGAAGACCTCTCTAACTATTCTAGCTCCTTCTCCTACAAATTTCTGGGCAAATTCTGATGCTACAACATGAATAAATGTGGCGTTACTTTCAGCTGCTACAGCTTTAGCAAGCATAGTTTTTCCAGTGCCAGGGGGTCCATATAATAGTACTCCTTTAGGGGGCTCTATTCCTAGCTCTTCAAATAACTTCTTATTTTTTAATGGTAATTCGACTACCTCTCTTAGTTCGTTTATCTGGTCTTCTAGACCTCCTATATCAGAATAATGAATATTTGGTTTCTCTATTAATTCAAAAGATTTTACTATTATATCCTCTCTGTTTGGTAATATATCTATAATTGTTGATCCTCTTTGACTTAATGCAACAGACATGCCTGGTTTTAACTTGGATACATCAACGTTCGTGGCTACATTTACAACTAGGTTTGGTCCCGAAGAGCTCCTTACAATCACCTTACCATCTGGTAATATATCTAATATTGTAGCTTCAATATATGGAGGTGCCAGTAGTTTCTCTAGTTCAGTTTTATACCAATTTAAATCCTGTCTTAATTTATCTATTTCTTTGGTGAGAGCTTCTATTTTTTCTTCAAGAAGTTTTACCAGCGTTTCGTCATAATTATTATTATTTTCACGATTCTTATAACTATCAACATCCCCGAACAACTTTACCCAATAATATTACTTGTACGAAAACCAATAAAAGTGTTTAATATACAAAGTCGTGTATATATTATATGCAAAACCAAAATGTAAAATACTGTGAGTTATGTGGTTCTCCCATAAAGGGTAAGGGTTTTACAGTCTCTTATGAGGGAAGTATTATTACTGTTTGTAGTAATTGTTTCAATAAAATTAAAAACTATGCTAAAATTGTTAATTTAAAGAAAGAGGAGGATAAGAAGAGAATAAAAACTAGCCCTAACAAAAAATATACTGAAGTGGAATTAGATATAGTTGAGGAATATTATAAAATCATCAAAGAAGCAAGAGAAAGATTAAAGATGTCACAGCAGCAATTAGCACAAGCGTTGAAAGTATCCGAGAATATAATCAAGAGATTTGAAAGTGGTAAACTAAAGCCTACTATCCAACAGGCTAAACAGTTAGAGAGAATATTAGGTATTAAGTTGTTGGTTCCAATAGAAGGGGAAGAGGAATCTAATCCCCAAAAAGATTTAGGTCTGACATTAGGGGACATCGTAAATATTAGAGAGGGGAAGAAGTGAACTTTGCAGTACTTTTTACCGCTGAGGAATATGAGGATGAGGCTAAAGCTTTAGCTGAAGCAGCGTTATATAATGTTCTTAAAGTTATCAAATTACCTAAGAAGCCAAATCCCAATTTTTATATCTCTCAAACTAAGCTTCTTGAACTGAAAAACAACAGCGATGTTGATACGATTATAATTTTCGAAACGCTTAAGTCTAGGCATTTTATTAATTTAATCAGAGAATTAAAAAACAAAAAAATACTAGATAAAATTCTCTTACTTTTAGAGATATTTGCACTACATGCAGGTTCTAAAGAGGCGAAATTACAAATTGAGCTTGCAAGATTAAAACATCAACTGCCAGTTCTAAAAGACATGTATAAAAGGATGAAAGTTTCTGAACAACAGGGTCCTTTAGGAGCAGGTGTTTATGGTATTGAGTCAACAGTGAGACTCTATCAGAGAAGAATAGTAAAAATTAAGGAAGAACTAAATAATATAAAGAAGATAAAAGAGGATCAGATAAGAAAAACAGAGTTAAAAACTACTGCTATAGTCGGTTATACTAACGCGGGAAAAACTACTTTATTCAATGCACTAACAGGATTAAAGCAGAAAACAGATTCATCAATGTTTACAACAACGCTACCAAAAAGGTACGGAATCTCAGTAAATGGTGATAAACTACTTCTTGTTGATACTGTGGGTTTTATAAGAGGAATTCCTCCTCAAATAATTGAGGCTTTTTACGTTACTTTATCAGAAGCAAAATATGCGGATTCCTTACTCTTGGTTGTGGACTCCTCTGTGGAGGATACTTTATTCATAGACATGATATTAAGTTCATTTAAGATACTTAGAGACATAGGAATATCTGGTAAGCCCATGATTATCGTATTAAATAAAGCTGATCTTGTCAATAATAGTTATATTAATCAAAAAATTGATATTACGTGGAAAATAGCCAAAGATTTATATACACCTATTTATGATATTATTCCAATTTCAGCGTTAAAAGGTTATAATATAAATACTGTTAGGGATAGACTATTAGAACTAGTCCTCAAATAAAAGATATCTATATTTTAAGACTAGGACATAGACCAGAGAGAGATAAGAGAATAACCACCCATGTTACTTTGGTAGCGAGAGCCTTTGGAGCTAAAGGCATATTTATAGACGTAAAGGATATTAATCTCAAAAGTAAGGTCGATAGAGTACTGGAAGTATGGGGAGGTAAATCTTATTTTAAGGTAGAGTTCGTGGATAATCCTAAAAAAATAGTTAAGTCTTGGAGGGAGAAAGGAGGTTTAGTAGTTCATCTAACTATGTATGGTAAAATGATAGATGATATGATAGATGAGATAACTAAGGCTAGTAAGAATTTTACGTTACCACTTCTAGTTGTCATAGGTTCAGAAAAGGTGGAGGGATGGTATTATTACAACTCAGATTATAATATAGGTATAGGAAATCAGCCACACTCTGAGGTTTCAGCACTAGCTATCTTTCTAGACAGGATTTATAAGGGTGAAGAACTATATATACATTTTAGTGATGCCAAATTCTACATTATTCCTCAACTAAAGGGGAAACGGGTGGTGAAAACTGACAAGTGATATAGAAAATATAGTGCTTAATTTGGCTAAAGAGCTAGTTGGGGATGAAGCTTTAGGCTTACTTAAATACTTAATCGGAAAGAAATCAGAAATAACTGATGAGGAGATCGCTAAGGAGTTGAACACAAAACCTAATGAAGTAAGAAAATATCTTTATTTATTATCTGACCATGGTTTAGTCACTTATCGTAAGACCAAAGATAAAGACTCAAACCTATACATATATTACTGGAAGGTAAACGTAAATCAGATAAATGAAATTCTTCTGTCCAGGAAGAGGCTTATTTTAGAGAAACTTAGAAATAGATATGAGCAAGAGAAGGATGGACTATTTTATTTCTGTCCACAGGATAACATAAAATATTCTTTCGATGAAGCAATAGAAAATGAATTCAAGTGCCTGAAGTGTGGAACTTCTTTATCACAGTACGATTCTGAGAAAGCTAGGAGCTTTCTTGAGCAAAAAATTAAACAGATAGAGGAGGAAATAAACAAAGAGATTAGACGTGAGTCCAGTAAAAGTTATTGATTTATTTAGTGGGGCTGGAGGTTTTTCTTTAGGATTTAACCGTGAACCTTTTGAAATAAAGTTATCAGTAGATATAAATCATGCAGCAGCAAGAACTTATTCAATTAATTTTCCAAATACGATAGTTATAGAGGATGATATAAGAAGTATAATAGGTCGAGATATTAAGTATCTAATAGGAGGGGAACCAGATATAATAATTGGTAGCCCTCCCTGTGAGCCATTTACAGGGGCAAACCCATCAAGAAGGTCTGATCCATTAGAGAGACTCTTTGTGGATGAGAGAGGTCAGCTAACATTAGAATTTATAAGAATAGTAGGGGAGTTGAAACCTAAAATTTTCGTAATGGAAAATGTTCCATCTATTGCAAACATTGATGTTATCAGGTCTTCAATTGAGGGAGAGTTTTTAAGAATAGGTTACCCTAAAGTTTATTTTAACATACTGCGAGCAGAAGATTTAGGAAATCCATCTAGGCGAACTAGAGTTTTTGTATCTAATGTTAAGTTTAAACAGCAAAAGAGTGCTAGGCTAAACACAGTATGGAACGCTATAGGGGATCTAGCTGAAAAACCAAATCTTTTGCCTAACCATGAAATAACTGAAGTTAGCGAGGAGAAAATAAGAAAGTTTGCTAGGCTAGATTTTGGAGACTATTTAAGTATGTTTAAAGGTTCCTCAGGCAGGAATATACCGTTATATATAAGACTAAATCCGTATAGAATAGCTCCCACGGTGATGGGAAATTCTAGGTTCATTCATCCATTTGAAAATAGGTTCCTTACTGTCAGAGAACAAGCAAGGTTAATGAGCTATCCTGATGACCATGTATTTGTAGGTAATAGAGACGAACAATATAATCAGGTAGGCGAATCAGTTCCAGTAGTCTTTTCTACCACAATTGCCCGAGAAATAATGGGTATATTATATGCCTAAGTTGATCCCAGTTTTACATAATGTTACGAGTGCACAAAAGCTAATCGACTTTGCTAAGCTAGTATTTAGTTTAAATATAAACTATTTAGTTGCAACTAAAGTAGGTGGAGTAGCCTCAAATGTAGGTGTACCTGAAGTCAATAAGTTGGCCTTCAAATTAGGTAAAACGTTTATATCATTACCAGATTTAAAAGACGCAATAGAACTTTTATCACCAGATCTAGTTGTTCTTCTAACCAGCCAGGCTCAAAAAATTTTAGAGCCTCAGGTTTTTAATGACAAAAATAAGATTATGTTAGTATTTTCTGGTATAGAAAATGGTTTCTCTAAGATAGACCTAAGTCTGGGTGAAAATTATAAACTTAGAAATATAGATGTGGAGATTTCCCCAATTGCATCTATAGCCGTTATTCATTCATGTATTTTACACGAAGAGTTTAAAAACGGGTAAAGATTAAACTATTAGAGAGGGCCCGTCGTCTAGCCTGGTTAGGACGCTGCCCTGACGCGGCAGAAATCCTGGGTTCAAGTCCCAGCGGGCCCATATGGGGGACACCTTCACACCCCCGTTGCTATTTTTCAATTTTAGGTAAGTCTCAACTACGTCAATTAAGGAACCAACGTAAGTTTCCCTTATCTCACAGTTTACATTCTCTATCTTATATACATAATCCGCCCTTTCCTCTCGCGTATAATATAGTCATCGTATTTACAACGCGTCTTATTTTTCGCTATTCTGACGCCTCGTATTATGGTTACCAATTCGTGTTTAGAAGTAGATGATAAGTATTCGGTTCTATTGTTCAAAGTCGTTAACGGAAGACCTTATATATCTGAAAATCTTGGCATTCTACATATGGTAGCAGTATTAGTATATCCTAAAAAGGTGTGATATTTGCAGTTACGGGAGACCCTAAGTATCTAAATGGAGCTCTTAGGTTATATAAAATGGTACCTAAATCAAGTGATAAACGATGAGGTAGGTAAAATGAATGTGCACCAGAAAATATAGAGTGCGATCATGTTCCAAAAAGTAACTTATGTTATTCAGTAAAGAAAAGTTTAGAGTAATAAGAATGAAAGATTTAATAAAAAGACAATCTCTAATTTCCTATTTTTTACTTCTTCTTGTAAATGCAATAGTCAATACTTTTACTTAACTTGCGTACTTCGAATATTATTTAAACAATGCGGAGTACGCGTTCTTGTTCTCGATGGTAAGTGTAACACTTGGGCGATAATTTCTCCTTTTATAGCTGAGGTACTAAAGAATAAGGCTAAATCGATACTTGTTCTAGCTTTTGCTTACCAAGTAGTCTTCTCGTGTATCCTTTCCTACAAATTGCTTCCTCCTCCTAATTCTTTTCTGTACTTAGAATATCCTGCACAATCACTCCTAGACTATGCACTATTTTTTACTATCCTTAAGTTTAGTTTTATTACAGATCTCATGGCAAGCTCAAAAAAGTTGAATATTTTAATATTTTATAAAATATTTTTCCCACTTACGTATGACGCTCTATGTATCTAAAACTTTAAGGGTTAAAATCTGGTAATTTGAAGAATCTTTAGCGGAGACCATGGGCCCGCGGGGACTTGAACCCCGGACCACCCGGTCTCTCCACGTATATAGTTTATGAGCCGGGCGCTCTACCGGGCTAAGCTACGGGCCCACTATAACATAATAAAATAGTTACCTTTTAAAAAGTTATGCCGTGATAAGGTTATGATATTTTCCCTAGAAAGGAATTGGAAAGTTAAATTATAGCTTATACGCATAAAAACATTCATTTACTACGAGTTACTTCTTTTGAGTATTATTCTTTATCACATATATTTTACTTCCTATAAGCGTATTGTTAGGGATTAGTACTAGTTGGTCACCCTTATTAATTATGGTAAAGAGCGTTGTAATATCCTCAACAACTCCAATGTCGCCTCCAACGTTTACCTGGTCACCGATCTTAAATGGTCTAGCTATTAAGACAAATAGTCCTGCTACCGCTTGTCCTAATACTTATTGTGTTGCAAATCCTATTACTACTCCAATAAATCCCCCAAGGGCGACTCCTGCAACTCCTCCTGCAATAGTTGCACCTAAAACTCCTACTCCTAAAATTCTTATAACGTTTCTTACACTATGCGCAACTGGATGATCGTATTTTATTCTTAGATTCCAGTATATTACGTTAGAGATCTCAGTGATTATCAGATAACCAAATAATAAACTCAATAGTATATTTATGTAAGGTAAATACGGTTTAATATTTACATAGCCTTGGACTAATGGAGGAAAATTTAGACTTATTTGACTAAGTAAAGATGGAAGAAAATTATTCACAATAGCTTCTATTATAACAAATATAATAACAAATATTATTGTTTTAGTTATTGAAGAAAGAATTTTCGAACTAATGTTTACTCTATCTTCAGCCACAGCTATGTCTAGAGTATGAAGGATTATAGTTACTCTTAAAGTTTTTGTAATAGATAAATTTTATCTATTTTAAGTAGAGTTAATTTAGAATTAAAATGAAAAAATTATGTTCCATACTTCCATTGTTTTATATACTCTTTTTGCTCCGTAGTTAGTTCTTCTATCTCTATTCCTAACGCTTTAAGTTTTAGTCTGGCTACTTGTTCATCTATCTCTATGGGAACGTTGTAGACCTTATTTTCTAATCTTCCCTTATTTTTAACTAAATGCTCTACTGACAAAGCCTGGTTACAGAAACTCAAATCCATGACCTCACTAGGATGTCCTTCTGCTGCCACAAGATTTACAAGTCTACCATCTGCAAGTAAGTATATTCTTTTTCCATTTCTAAGTTTATATTCTTCTAAGTTTTGTCTAACTTCTCTAGTTTCCACGCTAATCTCTTTCAATCCTTTAATATCAATCTCAACGTTAAAGTGTCCAGAATTTGCTAGAATTGCACCATCCTTCATTCTTAGTATATGATCTCTACTAACTACATTGAGGTTACCAGTTGCTGTTACAAATATATCTCCGATTTCAGAAGCTTTATTCATGGTCATTACGTCAAATCCGTCCATTAACGCCTCCAACGCTCTAAATGGAGATGATTCTACTACAATTACTCTAGCACCCATTCCCTTAAATCTGCTTGCTATACCTCTTCCCACCCATCCATAACCTATCACTACTGCAACTTTTCCGGCAATCAGAATATTTGTAGCTCGTAGGATTCCATCGATAGTACTTTGTCCTGTTCCTATTCTATTATCAAAAAGATATTTTGTAAAAGCGTTGTTTACTGCAATAACAGCGTATTTTAAAACCTTTTCTTCTTCCATTGCTTTTAGTCTAATTACTCCTGTGGTTGTCTCTTCAGTACCTCCAACAATTTTAGACGTTAAATTATTCTCATGAACATATGCATGAAGATCTCCTCCGTCATCCATAATAACATGTGGTTCATATTTCAAGATCTCTCTTATGTTATCATAATAATCCTTTTCTGTCTCCCCTCTCCATGCGTAAACATGAATTCCGTTCTTAGCTAATCCTGCAGCTACATCGTCTTGTGTAGACAATGGATTACTACCAGCTAGAGCTATTTCAGCGCCTCCAGCTTTAAGTGTTTCAACTAATACTGCTGTCTCTTTGGTTACATGAAGCACCGCACCTATTCTTATTCCATCTAGGGGCTTTTCAGCTTTGAATCTTTTTCTAATTTCCATTAGGGCTGGCATATGCAATTCAGCCCATTCTATCTGCTTTCTTCCCTGCTCAGCTAAACTTAGGTCTTTAACTCTATAGTTCATAAAGGCTTAATGAAATAATATGTAAAAAAGTTTGTTTATCTGAGACATTCATAGGAGCTTCATCAAATTAATATGAAGTCCTAATCTACACACCCTTGTTATTCTCATCAACATTTAATTAGAGGCATATTATATCTTGAGCTATGTATAGAAAATCTGAACAAAATAGATTATGAAACATGTCATATCTAAAATTGCGGGGGGTGGGATTTGAACCCACGCAGGCCTACACCATCGGGGGTCTCACCATATGGTCCTGAGCCCGACCCCTTTGACCTTGCTCGGGCACCCCCGCAATCAATATATGATATAAATTGGAGAATTTTAAACTAACGCCGGGGGCGGGATTTGAACCCGCGTGCCTCGGAGAGGCAGTAGGTCGCCCGCCTTAACGCTGGAAATGGTCTCGAGCCTACCCCCTTAGTCCGCTCGGGCACCCCGGCACTATTTACCTATACGTTGAAACTAAAAATAAACTTATGCTGGTGTAGCTACTGGATTCTCACGAGTTGAAACTCTTTTTTCGTTTTCTATTTTTTCTCTTATATACTTAGGTACTCTAAATAACATTTCATGTGTTTCTCCGTCGTAGAAACGTAAAGAACCTGTAACTCTCTCTTTAATTCTGTCATTTATCTGGTTCCTATTTAGATGAGCTGGATTTGTCACATCAGAAGCATATATAAATCCCCATAGTCCGTCAAAAGAGGGTACATAAGTTATACCTGCACTCACATTTTTGAATACAGTTTTTAGTGTACTATATATAATGGAAAAGGTGTCTAAACTAAAGGATGGAGAGGTAGCTTGTGTTACTAGACCACCGTTGGGGCTAATTATACTCTTCAAATCTCTGTAAAATTCGCTTGTATAGAGTAATTGTGAAGGTGAATCCTGTATAGGGTCTGTCAAATCTAGTATAATCGCATTATATCTTTCATTAGTTTCCTTAACAAATTTATATCCGTCTCCTATTACCAGATTAGTTCTACTATCATCAAAGCTTCCCATATGCCATTCTTGTAGGTTTTGCTTTGCAAATTTTATCACAACGGGATCTATATCTACCATTGTAACTTTTCTCACACTTTTGTATCTAAGTGCTTCCCTAAGTGTGGCTCCCTCTCCGCCACCTAGTATAAGAATATTTTCAGGATCTTCTAGGGATATAAGAAGAGGATGAACTAACGATTCATGATATATGAACTCATCAGCTAATGTGGATTGAATCTTACCATCTATAATTAGTGCTTTTCCAAATCTAAACAGTTCAGCTAATATGACTCGCTGAAATTCACTTCTCTCCTCTATTAATATCCTCTTAATTGCATGTGCATGAAATTCTTGTGGCGTCTGCCATTCTAGATGCCAAGTCCATTCGAACATTATACTAATCTCACTCCATTTACTTTTTTGTTCTGCCAACTGTACCTTCTTATTTTCTTACTTCTTCCAAATCCACAAGCCGCACAATAACCTTTTCTGGCATTAAAGCTATTTCTTCCACAACGTCTACATCTTACATGAGTTGGTGTTTTATTCATCTTACCAAATGACGGCGTTCCTTTCATTCTTGTTCATAATCTAAGTTACTCAGTGATTTTTAACTTTATCCTCAGTATAGGTATAGCTTTAAAAACTGTTACTGCTATGAATTTTGAGATACAAATGTTTAAGGATAAAGATTTTGTCTATATTGATTATGTTGCTAAGGTAAAAGATACCGGAGAGATTTTCGATACTACAATAGAAGAGGAAGCTAAGAAGGCTAACATTTATAGTAACAATGTAAAGTACGAACCAAAACTTGTGATACTAGGCGAACATTCATTAATTTCTGGATTGGAAGAGGCTATATATCAAATGAATGCAGGAGAAGAAAAGGAGGTTGAAATACCACCAGAAAAAGCATATGGAAAGAAAGATCCTACTAAGGTAAGAATTGTATCCCTAGGCGATCTTAAGAAGAGGGGAGTAAACCCCTATCCAAATATGATGGTAAGATTTACAGACGGTTCTGTTGCGACAGTGAAAAGTGTCACAGGGGGAAGGGTAGTTTTAGACTTCAATCATCCGTTGGCAGACAAAACAGTCGTCTATAAGGTTAAAGTAGTTAAGGTTTTGCAAGACGAGAAGGACAAGGTTAAGGCTGTTTTAGAGAAGTGGCTTGGGAAAAACAATGCGGATAAGTTCGGTATAGAATTGGGAGAGGATAAAAAGAATTTGAAAATTACTGTCCCTAAGGACTATTATAAGGTTGAAGATTTTCAATTAGTTATTTACATGCTAGCGAGGGATATCATAACCTATGTGTTACCAGAGTCTGTAGTATCCTTTATTGAGAATTTCCAAAAAGATACTTTTAGTTAACTTATAACTCCCGTCTCTCTGGCTATTTTCTCTGCAGACTCCCACGTTAAACCTCTGTCACCTAAAATTGTATATCTCTCAGGTCTTATACTATGTGCAATTGTTAATGCTTTTACTATTCCTTCATCCGGTATTCCTATCTGTTTTGACGTTACCGGTAGACCAATTTTTTTCATAGCTCTTCTAATTCTCCTCCAATTTATTCCATGTATATATGCCATCATAATAGTTCCTAGAGCCACCAATTCCCCATGAAGACCAATATTAGGATAAAGCAATTCGATTGCATGAGCAAAAAGGTGCTCAGACCCACTAGCTGGTCTAGTGCTACCAGCCATACCCATTGCAACTCCACTACTAATTAATGCTTCTGTTAAGATCCTTACCCCTGCCCTTATATCCTTATTAATAATCTTAGTACATGATAATGCATGCCTTGCCGACATTAAAGCCAGAGAGGCAGTATAGTCTCCATAATATTCACCCCTCAACTTATGAGCCAATCTCCAATCCCTAACTGCAGTGATCTTACCTAACGTATCACCTATGCCTGCGTTTATTAATCTTCTTGGGGCTGAGGCTAAGATCTCCACATCAGAGATTATAGCTAGAGGTTCCTTTGCTTTAATCGAGATAGGTTTCCCAAGCCCTTTTATTGCAGCAAAGGGTGATGTAATACCATCGTGAGATGGCGAAGTAGGAATGCTAATAAATTCTCTATCTATCTTATATGCTGTAAACTTCGCAATATCAATTACTGTACCTCCTCCCACTCCTAATATGGTTTTTATGCCTTTTTGTCTTGCAATATCCTCAACTTTTTCCGCTTCAGATAAATCAGATTTGTTTATTATTATTACTTCATATTTGAAATCCTTGATATGCTCTTCTATTCTCTTTGAAAATATCTCTTGGTGTATTACAGGTCCTGTAATCACAAGAAAGGGTTGAGGTAAATTTAATGTCTGTAAGTAATTTCTAAAATTGTCTAAAATGCCGTATCCAGTGTAGATATGTTTAGGTAAATTAATGATATGTTCCTTGATTTCCACAGTCTTATATAACAAGAATTTAAATATTAAAAATTACCAATCATACGTGTAAGTAACTACTTCTAGGTCTGGTGGAATCTGTGTCAATCAGATTAAACATAGTCAATGCAATATACAACGGTATGCCTAAAGAGGCAGGTATTTCAAAAATAGATTTTGAAGGACCAGAAATAGCAGTCTACATTAAGAATCCTGCTGTTGTAGATGGTGAAACAGTAAAGAAAATAGCGAAGGAAATAAAGAAACGCGTCGTTGTGAAAGCAGATCCAAAGTCAAGGAAAGATAAAGAGGAAACAAAAGAAATAATAAAAAACATAGTACCGCAAGAGGCTCAAATAATAGACATTAAGTTTGACGATGAACTGGGGGAAGTGCTGATAAAGGCTAAAAAACCAGGACTTGTTATAGGCAAAGGCGGTTCTATACAACAGAAGATATTTGCTGAAACTTACTGGAGACCAATAATAGTAAGAGAACCACCTTTGAAGTCAAGGACTTATGATGGAGTATTAACTCACATATACAATGAGACAGAGTATAGGGCAAAGGCACTAAGAGTATTTGGAGAGAGAATACACAGAGATATACTATTTAAGGATAAGTTTGTAAGGATAACAGGATTAGGAGGATTTAATGAAGTTGGTAGGTCAGCAGTACTTGTAGAAACCCCAGAAAGTAAGATCTTACTTGATGTGGGCTTAAACCCAAGTGTTTCCTATGGCGAAAAATTATTCCCAAGGATAGACATTGACCAAGTTAAACTTGAGGATATTGACGCTGTAGTAATAACACATGCACACTTAGACCACTGTGGTATGGTTCCGCTGTTATTTAAATATGGTTATGAAGGGCCTGTATACATGACACCACCAACAAGGGATATAATGGCATTAGCACAACTTGATGCACTCGATGTGGCTGAGAAGGAAGGAAGACCAATACCTTACACAGCTAAGGAGGTTAGAAGGGAACTACTACACACTATAATACTTGATTATGGTGAAGTCACTGACATAGCCCCTGACGTCAAGTTGACGTTTTACAATGCTGGACATATATTAGGTTCAGCAATGGCACATCTACACATTGGGGAAGGATTACACAATGTAGTATACACTGGTGATTTCAAATACGCTAGGACAAAGCTTCTAGACAAGGCTAACGATGAGTTCATAAGAGTCGACACAATGATTATGGAGACAACTTATGGAGCACATGAACAGGAAAACAGAGAGGAGGCAGAGGCAAAGCTAATTGACATAATAAACAAGACAATAAGTAAAGGAGGAAAAGTACTGATCCCAGTGTTGTCAGTAGGGAGAGGACAGGAAATAATGCTTGTCATAAACGACGCAATGAAAAATAAGAAAATACCAGAAGTCCCCGTCTATATAACAGGAATGGTAGACGAGATAACTGCCATACATACTGCATACCCAGAGTGGTTGAGTAGGGAGTTGAGGGAGGCAATACTTTATAGGGACGAAAACCCATTTATGTCAGAGTTCTTTAAGAGAATCGAAGGATATAAGGAAGATATTGCCCAAGGTGAGCCAAGTATTATAATAGCGACTTCAGGAATGCTAAACGGCGGCCCAGCAGTAGAGTTCTTCAAAAATATGGCTCATGACACAAGGAACTCGATAGTCTTTGTTAGTTACCAAGCAGAGGGCACACTAGGAAGAAAAGTCAGAGATGGAGCTAAAGACATACAGATACTTGACAGGGACGGAAGGGTTGAAAACATAAAAGTAAGTATGGAAATAGGAGTTGTAGAGGGATTTTCAGGACACAGTGACAGGAGGCAACTACTAGCGTTTTTAAGGAATTTAAACGTAAAGCCAAAAAACCTAATATTAAATCATGGAGAGCCTTCTGCAATAAGTTCGTTCAAGAGATTAGTAGAAGGTAAAATAAAGGGCATAGATAACGTATACGCACCAAAAATTCTGGAGAGCATTAGAACAATATAAGTTACAAGCATCGCATATCCTATCAAATGTCGTAATTAAACTTTTAAAATCCCGCTAAGTAATTAATAGCTTGAGGGCCCGTCGTCTAGCCTGGTTAGGACGTCGCCCTTACAAGGCGGAGGTCCTGGGTTCAAATCCCAGCGGGCCCATACTTTTACATGAAATGAAACTGTTTTCTCTCCATATAGACATTTACGTGGGTAATGGCTGAGGGAAAAATTGATAACCAACTATATACCAGATGTTAGTAACAGATAGTTGTGGAACAGACTAAGGGTACAGAAGAGGGCAGTTGAACTCCTAGGTTACCCAAAGCTCACGGAAATTGCACACAAGAGCAAGGAACAGCTGTACCTATACGTCAGGGGTTATAATGAGAGTCCTAAAAAGATTAAGCACACTAATGAGATTATTAATGAGGTAATGAAGGCATTACCAGTTGACGAAGTGGTAAAGATAGTCAAAGGTGTTGACTACACAGACGTCACACCTTCAGACATCCCAAGGGTTTATGGTGAAAGCTAGTAAAGACCCCAGCTTCAAGAACATCTTACAATATAGTAGAGTTTTACATTAGCAATGAAGATGTGGGGAGCACTACCCCACAGTGCGGGGGGTGGGATTTGAACCCACGCAGGCCTACGCCAGCGGATCTTAAGTCCGCCCCCTTTGACCTGCTCGGGCACCCCCGCAACTAAGATTAGTAAACGCCTCTATTATTTAAAATATTTTCGCTCTCTTATAACAAGGTCTTCATATAAAATTGAATTATGTAAACCTATTCGTCAAAATGTACTTCTATATGTATGAAAGTTGCCCTAAGCTGATAATCAAAAATCTTAATTTGGTTAAAGTAGTAGTTTTTACGGGTTAATTAGATTGGTAGCAAGGTCAAAGGGTTACAGATCGAAAACTAGAAAATTATTAGAAAAAAAAGTGAGAGAAAAGGGCGCTATACCGAAACTAAGCTTATTAATGCATGATTATTCACAGGGAGAATATGTGGTTGTTAAAATAAATCCTTCTATACATAAAGGCATGCCTCATAGAAGGTATCATGGTAAAGTTGGTCTAGTTGTTGGAAAGAGAGGGAAAGCATACGAGGTAAAAGTAAATACAGGTGATAAGGAAAGAGTTCTTATAGTTAGGCCAGAGCATTTAATTCCATTTAATGGAATACAAAAAAGATAATATTTTAAGGTGAAATTATTTTGTCATATTCACTTAAAACTATTGAAGAGCGTTTTGTCCCTTATTCTATAGCTAAGAAATACATTAAGGAGCTTATAGATACGGGTAGTTCTTCTAATTTAATTCAAAAAACATTTGATTATTTGAATTCCATATCACGATGTGATGAGGATTCCGCATCTAAAATTATGAAGGAACTAGAAGAGATTGTAAAGAGGGAGGACGTAAGAGCAGTGTTGGCAAGTATTTGTCCAACTACTGTAGAAGAAGTGAGATCAGTTCTTGTGATTGACCCATCTACAATCTATAGTACTGAGCAGATTCAGAAAATTATTGAGATTATTAAAAAGTACGTGGAGAGCTGAGATATTTTTTTACTTTAAAAATATTATTATATCTTGTATGCAGAGGAGAAAACAAGTCAAAGAAAAGTTGGAGAACTATGGATATATTTTAGATTATTTGAGACAGGGAAATCCATTAGACAAGCATCAATATCATAGGAATAAGCCTGTTGTACAATTAATTGGCGAAGATTATTTTATGCTCATGGAGGCATCACCATTAGATTCCAAATTTGAGTTTCAACTAGAACAGAGAGTTAAGTTAGGCTCATCTCCATTAAAGATAGATAATTTAGTAATATATGAGGATTTAACCACAGTAGCCAGAGAGGAGTTAGTTAAAATTTTAAGAAGCATAATTTTGCAAAAGGAAGAAATTTTCGTTAAATTCTTTAATACTGCCGAGCCATTAACTCTTAAACTTCATGCATTAGAGTTACTACCTAATATTGGTAAGAAAACTCTTAGAATAATTCTTGAAGAGAGAAGGAAACAGTTGTTCACTTCCTATAAGGATATCGAATCAAGGATTGGTGTGAAGGACGTGGTCAACATATTAGAGGAGAGAATAATAAAGGAATTACAAGGAGGGGAAAAATACTATCTGTTCGTCTATCCTGTTGAAGAAATAAAGAAAGTAGTAGAAAAACCAATATATGTAGGATACCTTGAGAGACTACGATGAAGAATAAGTTAGGACAGCACTTTTTAAATGACATTAGTGTTATAAAGAAACTTATTTCTCTTGTAGATCATTCTACAAGACCCGTAATAGAAGTTGGATCTGGCAACGGTGTTATTACAAAATTTCTTAAACCCGATATTGCGATTGAAATAGACGTTTCTCTTATCAATCACTTACGAAATTATCAACTTATAATAGGGGATGGAAGATATCTTCCAACCACTAGAGGCCAAGTAGTATCCTCTTTGCCCTATTACATAACAACAGACTTTTTTCATGAGGTAATAAAGCTAGATAATATTATGAAACTAGTTCTTATAGTACAGAAAGATTTTATAGATAAAATTACTTCAAAGTCCACATTAATATCTTACCTTTTAAATTATTACTACAAAATATCACTGTTTGATATTGTACCACCAAGCGCATTCTCACCCAATCCTAAAGTTTTTTCTCAATTAGTCGTATTTGATAGGGCAAGAAAATATAATAAAAATATAAGTGAAATAATAGAGTGCGTTAGTAAATATAGAAACAAGAGTGTTAAAAACGCATTATCGTTATGTGGTTACAATTTTGAATTACAAAATAATAAGAAGGTAAGGGAGTTTAAGCCATGGGAGATAACAGATTTATTGCATTCCGTGGGTATAAACTTTGTCTGAACAATGATGTATATATTCCGGCTGAAGATACAGAATTAATAATGGATATGATAAAGATTAAAGATGGAGAAACCGTTTTAGATATGGGTAGTGGAACCGGTATTCTATCTTTGCATGCCTTAAAATTAGGTGCAAAGAGAGTTCTATCTATAGACGTTAATCCTAATGCTGCAGACGCTACTCTATGTACACTTAAATCAAACGGATTCAGTGGAAATGTACTTAATTGTTATTTATTAGATTGTATAAGAAATACGAAGTTTGATGTAGCTATATTTAATCCTCCTTACCTTCCATTTGAAGAATATGATAATTGGTTAGGTTATAGTTGGTCTGGAGGAAAGAGTGGTATTGATATTTTATTATCCTTCTTAAGCGAGGTTATGGCTGAGAGAGTCTACATAGTTTATTCATCTTTATCGGATGAAGATAAATTAATGTCTTTTTTGGAGGAAAGGTTCATAATATCTAGCAGAAAGGAAATAAAGATAGGTCTGGAAAGGTTAATTGGTTTGGAGCTGATAAAAAATGACGATCAGGCTAGTAATAGTTGAACCCGAGGGTGCATATAATTTAGGATTCATAGCTCGTTTAGTCAAAAATTTCCTGATAGATGAATTTTATGTAGTAAATCCAAAATGTGATATCAATGAAGCCATTAAGTTTTCAGCGAAGGGTAGTGAAGTAATAGAAAAAATGATGAAAATAACTAACAATTTTGATGACGCTATACGTGACGTGGACCTAAAAATTGCTACTTCAAGTATAGCCGATATTAAAGGAGATTTATTACGTAAGTCAATAAGACCTATAGATTTGGAGCGCCTCATTAAGGATAAAAAGGTTGCATTTATTTTTGGTAGAGAGAGTGTAGGTTTAACTAGAGAAGAAATAGCTAAATCAGATTTTCTATTATTTATACCAGCAAATCCGGAATATCCTGTTCTAAATCTTTCACATGCAGTAGGGATAGTATTATATGAGCTGTGGAGAAACAGAAATAACAAAATCCCCAGTGTATCGTCTGAACCTATTAAACTAATTGATGATTACTCTAAGAAGATCATGGATATTCTAGTTAACAAAGATGCAACAAGAAGTATGTACCTAATATTAAAGAGAGTTCTAATTAAAGGCATAGAAGATAATGAAGAAGCTATGACCATAGTTAGGATACTTCGAAAAATCTACGTTAGGTTAGCAAAGAAGGAAAATGAGAGTGATAAACTTTTATAAATAATGCTTGAATAACATTTAGTCATGTCTTCGAAATCAAGCTCAACGATCAGGGACAAATGGAAACTTAAGAAGTGGTATGTAATTACTGCTCCTAAGGTTTTCGGCGAAGCTTTGTTAGGTAGCACTCCAGCATATGATATTAACAAGGCTTTAAGTAGAAAAATAGAGGTTACTTTATATGATCTTACGGGGGATTATAACCTAGTATATATACATCTATATTTCAAGATTTTAGGTAATATAAGTGGAGATAAACTCAGCACTATATTTTATGGACATGAATTATCTAGAGATTACATAAGATCTTTGGTTAGAAGGAAGAGCTCAAAGATAAATGCAGTAGTTGATGTAACCACAAAAGACGGTTATATGTTAAGGGTAAAGGGCTTGGTGTTAACAACTTATAGAGCTCATATATCACAAAAGACTGCAATTAGAAAAGTCATTTCAGATATTACTAGAAAGAAAGCAGAGGAAGCCGATTTTGATCAATTTGTTCAAGACGTAATATTTGGCAAGCTATCCAATGACATATTCCAAGAAGCTAAGAAGATATACCCACTGAGAAAAGTTGAAATTGAGAAGACTAAATTACTTAAAGCTCCTAAAGTATAAGTATAGATTAAATGAAAGCAGTAATTCTTGCGGCAGGTTCAGGAGAAAGGCTGGAACCGGTAACTCAAACTAGACCTAAACAATTTATTCCTATTCTTGGTAAACCGCTTATTTCTTATGTAATTGAGGAATTACGAAAGTTAAACTTGGATATAATCATAGTAGTAAATAATGCATATAAGGAGTACTTTGAAAGCAGGATAGGAAGTTTAGTTAAATTGGTGATTCAAAATGAAGGTAAAGGTACAGCAGCAGCCTTGAATGCTGTAAGAAATAGTGTATCCGGAAACGAAAATATACTACTAATGTATGGGGACGTATTTTTAGGGGATTTAGGAATTATAGAAAAAGTAATAAGAGAAGAGTCTGAAAATGTTATCTTAGGAGTTAGAGTTCAAAATCCTAAGGACTATGGTGTTCTTGTTGCAGATTACAATAACGAGTTAAAGGAAATAATTGAAAAGCCTGAAAATCCTCCTAGTAATCTGATTAATGGTGGTATATATAAATTAGGACCAGATATATTTCATTATTTAGATAAGATTTCTAAATCACCTAGGGGAGAGTTAGAGCTTACTGACGCAGTTAGCTTGATGTCTAAAAGTTCTAAAGTGAAGGTTTTAAAATACGAGGGATTTTGGATAGATATCGGCAGACCTTGGGACATTTTAAGTGTTAATAAATGGGCATTAGATAATCTGCTTTACAGTAAAAATGTAGGTAATGTAGAGGATTTTGTTAAAATAAAGGGTAAGGTGATAATTGAAGAAGGAGCAGAGATTAGGTCATTCTCTTACATTGAAGGACCTACGTATATAGGTAAAGGTTGCCATATAGGTCCTCATTCATACATTAGACCATATACAGTGCTTCTAAATGATGTTAAAATCGGCACACATACTGAAATCAAGGAATCTGTAGTCATGGAAAATTCTAAGATCCCTCATCTCAGTTACGTGGGTGATTCTGTAATTGGCGAAGATGTAAATTTTGGAGCAGGGACAGTTATAGCGAATTTAAGATTCGACGAAAAAGACATCAAGATGAACGTGAAGGGTCAAAGAGTAAGTAGTGGAAGGAAGAAATTAGGAGCTATAATAGGGGATCATGTAAGAACAGGAATTAATGTTACTATTCTTCCAGGAATTAAGATAGGTGCATATGCAAAAATTTATCCTGGATCTGTCGTAAATAGAGACGTGAATCAAGGAGAGTTTTTTAAGGCTTAGCAGTAGACGAAACAATTTTAATAATATCCCTGTGTTGTAACTTATAATCTTCTCCAACCCTTATTTTCTTTTTTGCATCTATAGCATAAAGAAATCCTTTAGCCAATTCAGTATGTATGACTGAAGCTAGATCTTTTGGGGTTGAATTTCTTTTTATTAGTATAGCATCTGGTAGTACATTTCCGTCATGGTCTGTATATCTTTTTTCGTCTTCCACCGGGTATACGACTATCATCTGTAATGCATCTAATACTGCAATGTTTATAGCTTGCTGAACACCAGTACCTCCATATACATCAATGACATTTGTCTGTATATAGTCTAATGCTTCTCTCTGTTTCTGATTAAGTTCTTTAAGGATTTTTATTTGATTATCGCCTGGGAGATATTTAATTAGACCTGCTTTTGAAGCTCTGCGTAGGGCGAGTTCTGATTCTGCACTTACCGGTACTATCCACTGATACTTTTGTTTTAGTTTTTCTATGAATTTTCTCGACTCTTTTATATCTGCCTTGTTTGCTGCTATAACAATAGGTTTTGAAATTTCTCTCAGTTTTCGTGTAAAGTTACGTAGATCATCTTCGCTCCACTGCATTAATTTCAGGTTCTCCAATTTAGTTTCCTTTAATGCACTAATTATATGAAATTTGTTAATTGATAAACCGGAGAGCTTTGATAATAACTCCTCCTCAGGATCTTTGTTCGCAAGATCCACAGTTCTCGCAAATTTCTGCCAATCTTTTGTTACTATAGAGTAAAACCACTCCTCAATTTCATTAATAACAAATTTTATGTCCTCTTCTGGGTCTCTACTTCCAGTAGGGATAGGTAATCCCTCCTCATTAGTGGATCCACTAGCATCAATCACATGTATCAAAACATCAGCTTTTCGTAGATCATCGAGGAACTTATTACCTAGACCACGCCCTTGGTGAGCACCAGGAATTAGCCCAGCTACATCGATTAGTTTTATCGGTATATATCTGTAATTATCCATATCTACGGAATTTCTAGGATTACACTTTACGTTTACTTCGGTATGTACACAAGTATCTCTCACATATGCTATTCCTATGTTTGGATTTATAGTGACGAATGGTCTGTTCGCTATTTCTACATCTATAAGTGTAGCAGCGGAAAAGAATGTACTCTTGCCTACATTTGTCTTGCCTATTAAACCTACAGTTATCATCTAATATTTTTGGGCAATCACATTTATTAATATGTATTTATGAATTAGTTCAGTAGGTAAGAAATGACGTTATCTATGTATCATTATATAGAACAAACATGGCAAAACAAAGATTGGAGGAGATCAATTTTAAGAAAAAGGTTAATAGAATGGAGAAGACAACCTGCAATTACTAGAATAGATATACCAACTAGGCTGAACAGAGCAAGAGCCTTAGGATATAAGGCTAAGCAGGGATTCGTGATGGTTAGAGTAAGAGTGAGGAGAGGTGGACTAAACAAGCCAAGGCCGAATAGTGGCAGAAGACCTAAGAGAATGGGTGTTTATGGATACGGTCCATCAAAAGGATACAGGTGGATAGCTGAGGAAAGAGCTGCCAGAAAATTTCCAAACCTAGAAGTGCTTGGAAGTTATTATGTGGCAGAAGATGGGATGTATAAGTATTACGAGGTAGTTATGGTTGATTATTCTCATCCAGTTATTAGATCTGACCCTGAATTAAGATGGCTTCAAGACTCTGTAAATAGAAAGAGAGTATTTAGAGGACTCACTAGTGCTGGACAGAAGTCTAGAGGGCTAATTAAATCTAGAGGTCTCAAGGGTACAGTACAAAGAAAATGGAAAAAGAAGCAGAAAGAAAGAAAGCTAAAGAGGAGGCATGAAGCTACAAGATACTACAGGTTACAACATAGTGGAAGGAAGATTCCTGGGAAATGAAGATATCTGAAATTTCTATCTCGGTATTTTGTCACGAGACAGAAAACAAAGATAGAATATTATCCTCAATCTCCTCTTTCTTTAATATTCAAAGTAATGATTTTGTGAGTAGGGTAGTGCAAGGTTATTACGGAAATCGTATTATTGTAACAGAAATTAAAATTAAAGGTAAATTAGCAATTGAAGCCTTTAATAAGCTAATTAACGCCTTGGATAAGGCCGATCTAGTTATTCTTATATCCACTCTTAATACGAGATTAGATGGTACAAAGCTTCATATAAGAGTGGATAAGCAGAGATTAATTTATGATAATAAGATCTATCTGAAAGAAGGCGATGATGTAATAAAAATTATCATTAGTTTTAAAGAAAGATATGAAAATATATCTGAAGAGTTGAGAAATTTTGCTAGTAGAGCCATGCGTTCTTAATTCTGATTTATTTCCATTTCTTAAAAGGCTTGGTTATGATTATTTTTTATCTGAGGATGGTAAGCAAAGCCTAAGAAGATATACTATAGTATGTAATAACACAAAAGCCCTTTATAACGCTCTAAAATCCACTCCTAAGGCTACTATTTTTGTAAAGCCATTGTCTTTAGACGCGCTGAAATCGGCAATAATTGATCATAGAGTGAATGCAATTATATTGGGCAGAGACAATTTATCTCTCTTTAAAAAGACCATGTTAAGTCTCATATCACAGTATAATAAATTCGTAGAGGTAAGACTTAATGAAGTGACGTTTGACGTGATATATAGACTGATTACATGGTCTAGTAGATGGATAAGATTTCCATTAATTTCATCATGTGCTACTAAGTTCAATGAAGTGTGGAGCCCTTACTCTAAAATTTCACTACTAACATCACTAGGGGCTTCTGAGTCTGACGCATTGGATTGGGTTTGCAATACTCCTTTAGAACTTATATCTCAATTTAAGGTGAACCAAGTTTGAACTTTTTATTCTTAGTAATATTTATTTGGCTGATCATTTTATCTATTTTATTTGTTGTTATTGCTAGAAATAAAGTTATATATTTTAAGAAATTAAAGAGTTCTAATAATCTTAGAGTTAAACGATATATAATCATTGAAATTATAGGTAATGTCGAGAATTTAGGAGAAAAAATATTAGAGGAGAATATACGGAACGCGGTTAAAGAATTAGGTGGTAAAGTGTGGCTTGAAATCGCTAATCCTAGGGTTGTATTTATTCACGAGAACTTTGGTATTATATCAAGTACTAGAGCTGGCTATAAGTTAGTTTTAGCTAGCTTACCTTATGTCAAGTCTATCAATGGAGTGGAAGTCCTACTTGCTCCAAAAAGGACAACAGGAAGTTTAAAAAGGGCAAAGAAACTAATAGGTATTTGATGATGACGCCGCTCCAGTCTGCAGAATGATGTCAACGCGACGAGCTGAATAACACTTTTTACCAACAGTTTGTAATCCATATTTGGGGTTACAAAAGTTGGCTTTAGGTCCAGCTGCGATGGGATATGATCGAGCAATAACAATATTTTCACCAGACGGATCTCTTTATCAGGTAGACTATGCGTTTGAAGCTGTAAAAAGAGGATGGACTACCTTAGGTGTAAAAACAAAGTCAGGAGTTGTTTTATTAGCTGAAAAAAGAAAGGCAACACAACTACTTGACGTTGATGGAATAGAGAAGATATTTATGCTAGATGATCACGTTGGATGCACCTTTGCTGGTTTAGCGTCAGATGGTAGAATACTAATAGATTATGCTAGATCGCAAGCTCTTCAACATAGATTAATATATGACGAACCTATCAGTATTGAATACCTTACAAAAGTGATCTCTGATGTTAAACAAGCTTATACTCAACATGGCGGTGTAAGACCATTTGGAGTTGCATTGATAGTCGGTGGTATAGATAAGGGTAAACAGCCGAAACTTTTAATGACAGAACCAAGTGGTCAGTTCATGCCTTACTATGCTGTCGCAATAGGTCAAGGAGGTTATACTGCAACAGAGTACTTAGAGAAGAATTATAAGGAGGATTTAGATATTCAGTCAACTATATTATTAGCTCTGAGGGCTTTAATGGCTACCTTGAAACCAGGAGAAAAGCTAAACTATTCTAGCGTTGAAATAGGTTATGCTGATGTAGATTCAGGCACATTTAAGAAATTAACTACTGAAGAAAGATCGGATCTTTTGCAAAAGATATAAGAGGTGGTTCTACATTTATGACCAAAAAAGACGAAATGGTGATAGCAAGGTATGAGCATAGCGGAGAGAGATTTGAGATATTAGTTAAGCCTAAGGAGGCTATGGATTTAAGGAACGGAAAAAGTGTGAGTATTTCCGACGCAGTGGTTTCTGATACAATTTACAAAGACATAAAAAAGGGTTTAAAGGCATCTCCTTCTTCTTTAAAAAAAGTTTTTGGTACATTAGATTTTGAAGAGATAGCAAAGCAAATTATACTTAAAGGAGAAATACCTTTAACGGCTGAGCAAAGACGAGAAATATTAGAAAATAAGAGGAAACAAATTATTGACTATATCTCTAGGAATTCAATAGATCCTAAGACAAATTTACCTATTCCCAGGACGAGAATAGAATTAGCTATGGAGCAAGCGAGAATTCAAATTGATCCTAACAAAGATGTAGAAGCACAGGCATTACAGATAGTTAGAGAGTTAGCAAAACTAATTCCTATAAGAATAGCCAGAGCCCTAATGGAAATTAAGGTAGGTCCAAAATTCAGTAGTAAGATAAAATCTCAATTGGCTAACCTCGGAGAAGTAAAAAGAAGTAATTGGCTAAATGACGGTACATTGATTGCAGAGCTGGAAATACCCGCAGGTGCTCAACAAGATGTTATAGATAAGTTAAATTCTTTAACTAAAGGAGAAGTAGAAGTTAAAATTTTGCAGGTTAAGTAATATGAGTCAGGCAAATAAAATATATTTTGAAGATCGTAGCATAGTGACCCCAGGAGATCTGATAGCTGAGGGAGAATTTCAAGTACCATGGTCGCCATATTACTATAAAGTTAATGGTAAGTATTATTCTGGTATTACTGGACTGATAACAGTAAAGGACGGAAGTATGTTTGAGGTAATACCTCTAGAATCATCAAGATATTATCCAAAAGTTGGAGATACAATAATAGGATTAGTTGAAGATATAGAAATATATGGGTGGGTAATTGATATTAAATCTTTTTACAGCGCATATTTACCTGCTTCATCTCTACTAGGAAGACCAATTTCTCCTGGAGAAGATGTGAGAAGATATTTGGATGTAGGAGATTACGTGATAGCCAAGATAGAAGCTTTTGATAGAACAATAAGCCCAGTTTTGACAGTTAAGGGTAAAGGTCTAGGTAGAATACCTTTAGGAACTGTGATGGATATTATGCCGGTAAAGGTTCCCAGAGTTATTGGTAAAAACAGAAGTATGATAGAAGTACTGACAAGTGAAAGTGGTTGCGAAATATTCGTTGCCCAGAATGGTAGGATACATATTAAATGCGCAAATAATTTAATAGAGGAAGCTTTAATAGAAGCAATTAATATCATACAAAGTGAGTCTCACACTAAAGGTCTAACAGAAAGAATTAGAAACTTTTTGAAACAAAAATTAGGCGTGATCAGAAATGATTCAGCTCCAAAAACCGAAGCTAATACTTGAAAATGGCCTTAGGACTGACGGAAGAAAACTTGATGAGCTAAGGCCTATAAAGATTGAGTTAGGAGTATTAAAGAATGCTGACGGTTCAGCAATATTTGAAATGGGTAATACAAAAGTAATTGCTGCAGTTTACGGACCTAAAGAAATGCATCCAAGGCATCTAGCTCTACCTGATAAAGCATCACTAAGAGTCAGATATCATATGACTCCTTTTTCTACTGATGAAAGGAAAAATCCAGCGCCAAGTAGACGGGAAATTGAACTCTCAAAAGTTATTAGAGAAGCATTGGAATCCACTATACTATTAAATTTGTTTCCTAGAACGGTTATAGATATATTTATGGAAGTTCTTCAAGCTGATGCGGGAACTAGATTAGTCGCTTTAATGGCAGCCTCTATGGCTCTAGCAGATGCAGGAATTCCGATGAGAGATTTAATTGCAGGAGTTGCTGTAGGTAAAGCAGATGGTTCATTAGTTTTAGATCTGAATGAGCAGGAAGATATGTGGGGAGAGGCTGATATGCCTATTGCTGTTTTGCCATCATTGGGTCAGGTAGTATTGTTACAGTTAAATGGATTTATGACACCTGATGAATTTAGAAGAGCCTTTGAGCTTGCACAAAAAGGGATCTCTAGTATATACGCATTACAAAAAGAAGCATTGAAAAATAAGTATCTAGAATATAAGGAGGAATAATACATGTCAATTACTCCTTCAAATCAAAATATAGTTCCGACCGTTAAAAAAGACATGATATTATCTGCATTGGAGAGGGGAGTTAGATTAGACGGAAGGAAGCCTAATGAGTATAGACAACTAAAAGTAACTTTGGGTTATGCTAAAAAAGCTGAAGGCTCAGCACTAGTAAAATTAGGTAACACACTAGTATTAGCAGGAGTTAAATTAGAGGAAGACTCTCCTTACCCCGATACACCTAATCAAGGTAACTTAATTGTTAACGTTGAGCTATTACCATTAGCCTATGAAACATTTGAACCTGGTCCACCCGATGAGAATTCCATAGAGCTAGCTAGAATAGTTGATCGTAGTTTAAGAGATTCTAAAGCTATTGACCTTTCAAAATTAGTTATTGCGCCAGGGAAGAAAGTATGGACATTATGGGTTGATGTATACGTTCTTGATTATGACGGAAACATATTAGACGCATGTATGCTAGCTTCTATAGCTGCAATTTATGACACAAAACTCCCCAAAGTAGAAGTAGAAGGTGACGAAATAAAGATAAATAAAGAAGAAAGGCTAAGTATACCTTTAGTTAATTATCCTGTAGTTACTGTGACTACGGCAAAGATAGGCAAATACGTTGTAGTTGATCCAAATTTAGATGAAGAAAGTATAGCAGATGCTAAGCTTTCAATTTCATATACGAAAGAAGGCACAATTGTTGGATTGCAGAAAAATTATTCTGGCAATTTGACATTTAAAGAAATAGACGCAATGGAAAGTACAGCAAGAGCTACATCTCAATTTTTGTTCGAAGAGCTTAAAAAGCAGATAAACTTGTATTAAGTGATTGAAAATGGGTAGAGTAACTGGTATTGCAGGGAGATTTGGAGCCAGATATGGATCATCTACAAGGAAGAAATGGAAAGAGGTCATGGAAAGAAGATATATGCCACACCAATGTCCTTATTGTAAGACTACGGGTAAAGTAGTCAGAATTGCTTCCGGAATATGGTACTGTAGAAAATGTGAAACAAAGTGGACAGGTCTTGCTTATACACCCTATTAGGGTGTTGTTAACCTCAAGTAGAGATTCTTCATCGCGTATAAGGAGTTTTTTAAATGAGCTTTCTTATATAATTCCCGATTCCTTTAAAATAAATAGGGGTAGGCAAAGTTTAGACGATATTTTTAAGAGATCTCGATTATATGGGGCTTCCTATATAGTAATAGTAAGTTCTAGCAAAGGAAATCCTGGAAGGTTCTTAGTATATAATACGCATACATCTATTAGGGAATTTGATATTAAGATACAAGGTATAACTTTACTTAAGGAGATAGGAGGTAGAGAAAGTAAAGTTGTGAGTAAAAGAATACAAGTCGGTTGTATAGGAGAATTATCTAACACTCTTGTTAAAAACTTATTCACGAATCTTGGGTATACTGGAGTAGAGAATTGTGAATCATATGTAAATGGTAGATATATTGAAAAGATAAATGACAAAAATATTTATGAAGTGAAGTTCTTAGATGCTCATAATAATATAATAGGTCCTACTATTAGATTTTTGGTGGATGAAGGTTCTAATAAATATTGAATTGAAGGAAGTAGACCAGAATCTGAAGGATATACTATTTGGATCTATTTTAGTTGAAAAGGTGGATGAAAGAGTAGTAAGTATAAATGAAAAGTTGGGAACTATAACTATAACATCTAACTCCGTTAGCAGAGGTAGAGCTGTGATAAACTCTTATATATCTTGGATATATACAATACTAGAGACTCTGAATAAGGTGAAAAATGCATGACTGAGAGACTTCCACCTGAACTTCAAACAGAGTTAGTTAAACTGCAACAGCTTCAAGAGCAGTTGAACAGAGTTATAGCAGAAAGAAGTGTTATTGATAGTCAGTTGAGAGAAGTAAATAAGGTTTTAGATGAATTAAAACAATTACCTTCTGATACAATTATTTATAAGATAGTGGGCAATCTACTTGTAAAGGTAAACAAGGATAATGTAGAGAAAGAACTAGATGATCAAAAAACCATATTGGAATTAAGGTCTAGGACATATCAGAATCAAGAAACTAAATTGAGAACACAGTTAGAGGAGAAGCAGAAGAAAGTAAATGAGATGTTATCTAAATACTACCCACAGAGAGGGGCAGGGGCAAAGGCTTAATTAATTTAAGGTAAATTACTATTTTGTGTTAAGAATTTATGCCGATTATAGGGAAAAGGCTAGTAATGTCCCAGATTTTTTAAGGGAGCTTGGTGCTGTTGTTATATTCGAGAATTTAACTGTAGCGGATTACGTTATTTCCGAGACAATAGGAATAGAGAGAAAGAGTGTGGAAGATCTTGTTAGCTCTGTTTTTGATAAGCGTTTTTTCGATCAGTTGAGCAGATTAAGTGAAAGTTACAAGGAACCATATATTTTAATTGAGGGAGATCTAAGTCAAATTAGGTTCATAACGACTAAATGGAAAGCCGTTAATTCTGCTTTAGTTAGTGCGATTATAGACTACGATTTAAGAGTCCTGTTTTCATTAAATAAGAAAGATTCTGCAGAAGTTTTATATAAATTAGCTGAAAAAATTTCTACTAAATCTAATTTTAGAAGTATAAATCTTCATGATAAACCTAAATTTGAGAATCTTAAGGACATTCAACTATATGTTGTGGAGTCATTGCCAAATGTAGGGGAAAAATTAGCAAAAAAACTATTGGAAAAGTTTAATACAATAGAGAATATTTGTAAAGCTTCTATATCGGATCTGGAGAAAGCATTAGGAAGTAGAAAAAGAGCCGAAGAAATATATAGAGTATTACACACTGCGTACTCATCTGATAACGGTACTAAGAAAAATGTGTCTTTGGCAGATTTCCTTGCTGAAGATAGAAATAATGATGACTAACTAGCATATCTATACCCATTTCAATAGACTAAATTATGTTTCATTAAAATATCTACATATTTATAATTTTAAGTATAAAATATCTAGCTACTTATATTAATTCTTTAGATTCTCTAGATTATGAGTATATCAATCTAAATCCAACACACTTTAATACTTAAAAGTTAACTTACTATTCGTAAACTGGTGATTTAGACCTTGCCAAGATATAAGACTGTTGAACAAGTGCTTAGTTTAATGAAAGATGTTACAAGAGTAAGAAATATAGGGATTATAGCACACGTTGATCACGGTAAGACAACTACTAGTGATACACTTTTAGCCGCATCAGGAATAATTTCACAGAAAGTTGCTGGAGAAGCGCTTGCATTAGATTATCTATCAGTAGAGCAACAGAGAGGAATTACAGTAAAAGCAGCAAACATTAGTTTGTATCACGAAATAGATGGAAAAGGTTATGTAATCAATTTGATTGATACGCCAGGACACGTAGATTTCAGTGGTAGAGTTACCAGAAGTTTAAGAGTTTTAGACGGTTCTATAGTAGTTATTGATGCTGTAGAAGGAATAATGACACAGACGGAAACTGTTCTGAGGCAAAGTTTAGAAGAAAGGGTAAGACCTATATTATTTATAAATAAAGTAGACAGACTCATAAAAGAGCTTAAGCTTAGTTCTCAAGAAATTCAAAAGAGATTAATAGATTTGATTATAGAAGTTAATAACCTAATAGAGACATATGGTGAGCCTGAGTTTAAAGATCAGTGGAAGATAAAGCCGGAGTTAGGAAACGTTGTCTTTGGTTCAGCTAAGGATAAGTGGGGCTTTAGCGTGCCAATGGCTGGAAAAAGAGGAGTTAAATTTAGTGATGTAGTGAATGCTTACACTAGTGGTGATAAAGCTAAGATTGAAGAACTGGCAAGTAAGGTGCCTATACACGAGGCATTGTTAGATGCAGTCATAAAGTTTGTACCTAACCCAAGAGATTCTCAAAAGTATAGAATTCCCAAAATCTGGAAAGGTGATTTAGATAGTGAAATAGCCAAAGCAATGATTAATGCCGATCCAAATGGTCCAATAGTTATGATGATAAACGATATGAAAGTTGATCCTCATGCTGGTTTAGTAGCTACAGGTAGAGTATTCTCAGGTACTTTAAGAGCAGGAGAAGAAGTTTGGCTAGTGAATGCTAAGAGACAGCAGAGGATATTACAAGTAAGCCTGTACATGGGTGCAATAAGGGAGTTGGCTGAAGAAATACCTGTAGGTAACATTGCTGCGGCTCTGGGAATGGATGCTGCAAGATCCGGAGAAACAGGAGTTGATATTAGATTTAAGGACAGTGTTCTTGGCTCATTTGAGAAGTTACATTATATATCAGAACCTGTGGTCACCATATCTGTAGAACCTAGGAATCCTAAAGATTTAACAAAGATGATAGACGCTTTGAGGAAATTAAGCATAGAAGATTCTAATTTGGTAGTAAAGATAAATGAAGAGACAGGCGAATATTTGCTGTCAGGTATGGGATTCCTTCACTTAGAGGTTTCGTTGCAGTTACTAAAGGAGAATTATGGATTAGATGTAGTAACAACTCCTCCTATAGTAGTCTACAGAGAGAGTATAAGGAACAAGAGTCAGGTTTTTGAAGGTAAGTCTCCTAACAAGCACAACAAGCTATACATAAGTGTAGAACCATTGAACAACCAGACTATAGATCTAATAGCGAACGGAACAATAAAAGAAGATATGGATAATAAGGAGATGGCTAAAATTTTGAGAGATCAGGCTGAATGGGACTACGATGAGGCAAAGAAAATAGTTGCTATCGACGAGAATATAAATGTCTTTATAGATGCCACTAGCGGTGTTCAACACCTAAGGGAAATCATGGATACATTGCTTCAAGGTTTTAGGCTTGCAATGAAAGAAGGACCCCTTGCGTTTGAGCCTGTAAGAGGGGTTAAAGTCGTATTGCATGATGCTGTAGTACACGAAGATCCTGCACATAGAGGTCCTGCACAGCTATATCCTGCAGTCAGAAATGCAATATTTGCAGGCATTCTAACATCTAAACCAACATTGTTAGAACCATTGCAGAAATTAGATATAAGAATACCAATGGAGTATTTAGGGAATGTAACTGCTGTTATTACAAGAAAGAGAGGAAAGGTTATAAATGTAGTTCAAACTGGAAATGTGGCAAGGGTATATGCTGAAATACCTGTTGGTGAATCTTTTGAGTTAGCAAGCGAGCTAAGAGCATCAAGCGCAGGAAGAGCCTTCTGGGGTACAGAGTTTAGCAGATGGGCACCGGTTCCTGATTCAATATTAGTAGATCTAATTATGAAGATTAGGGAAAGAAAAGGAAAGCCCAAGCAGTTGCCTAAAGTTGAAGATTTCATATCGTGATTTCTTTATGGAAGAGAATAATTTATTTCGGGACGTTAAAGCAATTTTTTTTGACTTTGATAATACATTAGTTTCTTTTGATGAAGTAGAAGATAATGCTCTGCTTACGGTAGCCAAGGATATATATAATTTCGTTAAAGATAATTATTCATCTGAAATAAGTCAAGATAAAATAACAGAATTAGTGATCTCTAGAGCAAAGAAAATGAATGAGGATGGCATATATGACAGAAAGTCCTGGTGGAAATCAGTTCTAGATCAATTAAACGTTTCGGCGGAATCTGAGGAATTATATCAGTGGACTCAGTTATATTGGAGTATAGCCTCGCAGAATACTCCTTATGAGGATGCCTTGGACTTACTTGAATATTTAAAAAAGAAGGGATTTAAATTAGGGATAATAACTAATAGTGATGGAGAGGGAGGAGATAAGCGGCTTAGGTTATCAAGATTTCCACTATTACATTACTTTAATATTATAGTTATAGGTGGAGAAAACAATATAAAACCCAAGCCAGACCTTCAACCATTTATAATATCTTGTGAGAAATTTGGTTTATTTTCATATCAATGTTTAATGATTGGAGATGATCCCATAAAGGACTGTTTAGCCGCTAAGAAGGCTGGTCTTAAATCCATCTTAGTGGATAGAAAAAATAAGGTTAAGTTCGCAGAACTCTATGCAGATTATGTAGTAAATAATCTTAGGGAAGTTGAAGAGCTATTTTGATTATTGATTTTGAAATTAATGAATTAAATTAATGAATTATTTTTAGCTTCTAAACGGATTTAAGGGACGAAAATTCTTTTTCCTATCAGAAATATACCTTTTAGAAATGACTGATGATAATGTGTTGGATTTTATTTTTCCTCATGACGGATACTATGAGGTAATACTAGGGACTAATGGTGTAAGATTGAATTTATCACCTATTGGGATCATAAGAGAAGGACAAGAACTTAAATCAAGGATATACAAAGATACACTGACATTTCAAAATATTATGAAGAATAACAACTGTAGTATAAATATAACATTAGACCCATTTCAGTTCTACTACGGGTTTACAAATAATATTAATAAACTTAGATTTAGGTTAATGGAGGAAGTTCCTGTTCTTGAGAACTCTCTGGTTATTTTATCTGAGTTAACTCCTATAAGCAGGGATCAGAATCCTATCATCTTTAAATATAATAGGTTACATGTCGTAAGTGATGCCCCTGTTCACCAGGCTTTGAGTAGAGGAGATTTCCTATTAGTTGATTTATTAGTTCATATGTCTAGACTACATATATATTCTCAAGATCAACTTAAACAGTATTTACCTGTAATTGAGTATGAAATTAAAACTATTAAGAGACTTTCGCCTAACTTATCGGGTATTATACAGGAATTAATTGGAATTCTTGAAGATAAGGGATATAAAATCTCTCTGTAAGATGTAATTATGGGTTTTGTTGTAGCATTAATTCAAGGAGACGGTATAGGTCCGGAAGTTGTTAGTAAATCAAAAACCATATTAGCTAGGTTAAATGAAAAGTTCAGTCTCTCCATAGAATATATTGAGGTAGAAGCTGGAGATACTACTAAAAATAAGTTCGGTGATGCATTACCTAAAGACTCATTAAGAGTAATAGAGAAAGCTGATATGATTTTGAAGGGTCCTGTGGGCGAGACTGCTGCTGATGTTGTAGTTAAACTAAGACTTATGTATGATTTGTATGCAAATTTAAGACCTGCTAAATCTCTTCCTGGTCTAGAAAATAAATTCGGAGATGTTGATATCTTAGTAGTTAGAGAGAATACAGAAGATCTATACAAGGGTTTAGAACATGTTATCTCTGATGGAGTTACAGTGGGTATTAAAGTTATAACTCGCGCTGCCTCAACAAGAATAGCTCAAGTTGCACTAAATCAAGCATTGAGAAGAAAGAAAAAGGTAGTTTGTGTCCATAAATCGAATGTTATGAGAATTACAGATGGGTTGTTTGCGGAATCATGTAGAAATGTATTGAAAGGAAAAGTGGAGTACTCTGAGATGTATGTTGATGCAGCTGCTGCCAACTTAGTTAGGAATCCCCAAGCATTCGATGTAATAGTTACTGAGAATACTTACGGTGATATATTAAGTGATGAGGCAGGTCAAATAGCAGGTAGTCTAGGTATATCCCCCTCGGCTAATATCGGTGACAGGAAGTCTTTATTTGAGCCAGTACATGGAGCAGCATTCGATATTGCTGGCAAGAATATAGCTAATCCCACTGCTTTTCTTTTATCAGTAGGTATGATGTTAGATAGAATGCAAGAACTCTCGGGTGACATGAAATACAATAGTGCAGCTAAATCTTTAAGAGACGCTATATATTCAGTGTATTCTGAAGGGAAATATCTAACGCCTGATGTAGGCGGAAGTTCTACAACGGATGAAATGATAAGCGCAATACGGAGTAAAATAGGTTAATCTTTAAATAACGTTTCTATGTAATTTTTACCAGGTGAGTTGAATTATCTCGACCTCAGATATCGAATTTGACATCCAAATTTGATCCTTTGAAATTTGAGGAAGAAGTTCTCAAGTACTGGGATGATAACAAGATATATAAAAAATTAAAGGAGATAAATGAGAAAAATCACAAAAAATTCTTATTTATAGACGGTCCACCATATCCTTCAAGTCCTATACCTCACATAGGTACAGTCTGGAACAAAACCATTAAAGACTGTATATTACGGTACGAGAGATTAATGGGATATTCTGTTAAAGATCAGCCTGGGTATGATACCCATGGATTACCCATTGAAGTCGAGACTGAGAAAAGGCTGGGTATAAAAAGTAAGGCTGAGATCATAGAAAAAATTGGAGTAGACAACTTTATCTCTAAATGTAAAGAGTTTGCAATTAACAATTCTAAATCTCTAACCCAGAATTTCAGAAATTTAGGTATTTTCATGGATTGGGAAAATCCATACTTTACATTCAATAATGATTATATATCTAACTCATGGGCTGTAATAAAAAAAGCATACGAAAGAGGACTACTTTATAAAGGAGTCCATGTCCTGCATTGGTGTTCAAGATGTGAGACCACATTAGCGGACTACGAGGTTTCCGAGTATAGAGACTTAGAAGATCCGTCCATATACGTTAAGTTCAGGGTAAAAGGTGAGCCTAATAGATATCTGGTTATCTGGACTACCACGCCATGGACGTTGCCCGCAAATGTTTTTGTTATGGTAAATAAGGATTTTGAGTATGCTGATGTAAGAGTTGGAGATGAAATACTAGTTATAGCTAAGGACAGGGTAAAGGAATTGATGAAAGAGGCTAGGATAAAGGAGTATAAAATATTACGCGTGTATAAGGGTGAGGAATTAATAGGATTAGAGTATGAGCATCCTCTTGCAGATATAGTTAATGCCCAATCAAAAATAAATAACCACCATAAAGTCCTAGATGGCGGAGAGGCTGTAACACTACAAGAGGGTACAGGTCTTGTTCATTCTGCACCAGGACACGGTGATATTGACTTTGAAATAGGTAAAAAGTATGATATGCCTGTAGTAATGCTTGTAAATGATAAGGGTGAATTTACTCAAGATTCTGGTAAATATGCTGGTAAGTATGTAAGAAGTGCATCAGAGGAGATAATATCCGACTTAAAACAAAGGAATGCATTAGTTTATGCCAGTAAAATCGTTCACAGATATCCAGTTTGCTGGAGATGTAAAACACCATTGATACTAAGAGCTATAGAGCAATGGTTTATTGCAGTATCTAAATTGAAAGACAATCTTATGGGAGAAATAGACAGAGTAAGATGGATTCCTGATTGGGGAAAGACGAGAATAGGAAATATGGTAAAAGAAGTTAGAGATTGGGTAATAAGTAGGCAAAGATTCTGGGGTATTCCTCTTCCAATATGGGTTTGTAGTAATTGTGAAAATATTATTGTGGTAGGAGGTGTAGATGAATTAAATAAGATCTCTATAAACCAAGTGCCACAGGATTTGCATAGACCATGGATAGATAGCGTAGTGGTTAGATGTGAAAAATGTGGAGGAGAAGCGAGAAGGATCTCAGATGTAGCAGATGTATGGTTTGACAGCGGTGTAGCATTCTTCGCTAGTTTAGGGAAAGACTGGAGGAAAAAATGGAGCGAACTAGGTCCAGTAGACTTAGTTTTAGAAGGACATGATCAATTAAGGGGTTGGTTCTTTAGTTTGTTGAGAACTGGAGTAATATTGATGGATAGAGCACCTTATGAGGCAGTGTTAGTGCATGGGTTTATGTTAGATGAACAGGGAAAAGAGATGCATAAAAGTTCAGGAAATTACGTTGAACCCTCTCAAGTTGTTTCAAAATACGGTAGAGATACGTTAAGATTATGGTTACTTAGAAATACTACATGGGAAGATGCAAAATTCTCTTGGAAAAGTCTAGATATGACTAGAAGGGATTTGAATATAATATGGAATGTTTATGTATTTGCTAACACTTACATGTCATTAGACGAATTTAAATATTCTAAGTATTCTTATCAAGATATAAAAGACTATTTAAAACTAGAAGATATATGGCTCTTATCGAGATACTATAGGATGCTTAAGGAAGTCACAGAGGCAATGAAGGAATATAAAGTTCACGAACTCGCTAATAAAGTAACGACATTCATAATAGATGATATTAGCAGATTTTATTTACGAGTTACTAGAAAACGTGCATGGAATGAGGCTAATGATCCAGATAAGATAGCAATGTATTACGTACTTTATCACGTCCTAAAAGGTTCTCTAATTCTCCTTTCCACTGTAATTCCTTTCGCCGCAGAGAAAATATATCTTGACTTTGTACAAGAAAGATTAGAATCTATAAGTATGGAGAAAATACCAGAAATAAAGGAGGAGTTTATCAACGAAGAGATAGAAGAGGCTTTCGAAATAGCCAAGGAAATTATAGATGCAGGTCTTAATGCTAGGGCTAAAGCTGGAATAAAATTGAGATGGCCTTTGAAAGAAGTTTATGTGTTCCTAGTATCAGATAAGGACAGAAGGTCAATAGAAAAAATAACAGATGTCTTATCTTCCTTACTAAATTCTAAGTCAATTATAATAGAAGGCATAGATGGTTACAAGAGATTTAGTAAGATAAGAGCCACTCCAAATACCGGAAGTATAGGTCCTACATTTAAGAGGTTGAGTGTTAAAGTAGCAGAATATATACAGAATAACTCTGATAAAGTTGCACAAGATATAGTGAGTAAAGGCTACCACGAATTTAATGTTGATTCCGAAAATCTCAGACTTGATATATCGCATGTTAATTTAGTTGAAGAGGTTGAAAAGGGCTATGCATCAGCAAGATTTAGTAAAGGAGTAGTATTACTCAAACAAGAAATGAGTAAGGAGGAGGAAGAAGAAGGAATAATAAGGGATCTAATAAGAAGGATTCAATTCATGAGAAAACAATTGTCATTAAATGTAAATGAATACATATTATTGTCTATAAGAGCGCCTAATGATAAAGTAGATCTAATAAAGAAGTGGGAGCAATATATCAAGAATGAAACTAGAGCTAAGGAATTACGTATAGGAGACGTTTCAGGTGATTTAATTCAAGATTGGGATGTAGAAGAAGAAACATATACTATAGGAGTATCTAAGGCAGATGTTTCCGTTTCCTAGGCGTAAAAAATTATCTGTAGTTCTTTTTACTTCTATATTTGATACTGAGAAAAAATTTGAAGAAATAATATATAAATTAGGTTTCATAATTAGAACTCTAGTAATTTTTAGAGTTTCGGAAGTAATATGGTTAGACGATCTTAAGAATAAGAAAACTATAATTAGAATAATTAAGGACGTTGGTAATTATGCTCTAACACCACCATATGGAAAAAAGTATATTCCTATTAAGCGAACCTTAAGTAAAGTTGGGCTAATACCACCTATAAATATTCCATCTCATGTAGTAAGTAATGATTATGTGGAAGGCGAGATAAGAAAAGTAGTTAATAGTGATACAGGAGTTAAAATTGTTAATAAAAAGACTAAGTCCGTCTTAGTTCTTGATAGCTTAAGAAAAAGCCACTTAACATACGATTTTTATCCATATTATGATGGGTATTCTATCAAATTTTATGATGCAACCTATCTTAATAAAATAAAAGACCTAGAAAATGTAATTATAGCTTCAAGATCAGGTAAAGATCCTTCATTAGTGGCTGATAAAATATTAAGTATATATGAACAAAATGGCTTAACGTTGGTTATTGGTCCGCCTAAAGGAGGTCTACTTAAGATGATGGAGACAACTAGTCACATGTTAGTAAATTTTGTTCCTAAGCAAGGCGTAAAAGATGTTAGAGCAGAAGAGGCTCTCTATGGAGCTCTTTCTCTACTTAACTACATCTTAAGATAGATAGATACATTTATAAGTCATATATATGTAAGAAAGAAGGACTGAGGGAAAATTAATGGGTCATCGGAAATTATCGTCACCAAGAAGAGGTTCAGCTGGTTTACGTCCTAGGAAGAGAGCTGATGAAATACTTCCAACACCTAAAAATTGGCCTTTGGTTAATTTAAAAGAGCCTAAACTATTAGGCTTCATAGGTTACAAAGCCGGAATGACGCATGTATATATGATAGATGATAAGCCCACATCTCCTAATTATGGTAAGGAAGTATATACTCCTGTTACTATAGTCGAATCACCTCCTATTCTAGGTCTAGCTTTAAGGGCCTACCATATAGATTCAAAAGGGGAGTTATCTGTACTTGTAGATTATTGGGCAAACTTTGAAGAAGGTTCTTTAAAATATTTGAAGAGGAAAATCACATCCTTAAAAGTGGATTCCTCGAAAATGAAAGAGAAATTAGATTTGATCCAGAAAAACTTAAATAATATAACATATATGAGACTTCTTGTTTCCACTCAACCTTGGCTAGTTCCTTCGTTAGGTAAGAAAAGACCTGAAATAGTAGAGATACAGATAAGTGGTGGCTCGACTCAGGATCAACTTAACTACGGTTTATCTTTGCTAGGTAAACAAATTCCTGTAAGAGACGTTTTTAGAGAAGGGCAATTAACAGATATTATAGGAGTTACTAAAGGAAAAGGTTTCCAAGGTGTAGTAAAGAGATACAGTGTAGTAGAGTTTCCAAGATGGCATAAGCATAGAAAGGGTAGTAGGAAAATAGGAGCTAGAGGACCATCTATATCAACACCAAGCTACGTTCCGCAACCAGGTCAGTTAGGCTTCCACAGGAGAACCGAATATAACAAGAGAATCATTAAGATAGGGGATAATGTAAACGAAATAAATCCCGCAGGAGGAATAGTAAATTATGGATTAGTTAAGAATACGTATCTTGTAATAGAGGGTAGTGTATTAGGTTCTAGAAAGAGACCATTATTCTTGAGATATCCTATAAGGCCTTCATGGTCACCGGAATCAGCACCTAAAATCACATATGTAAATCTAGCTTCTCAGCAGGGATGAAACATGTATATGGAACTCCAGACAAAAAAAGTTTCTGTTTTAGATTTAAAGGGGAATCAGTTAGAAGAAATAGAACTTCCATTATTTTTTAGCTACCCAATTAGGAAAGATCTAATAAAGAGAGTATTTTTATCAGAGTTTACAAAGTCTTTACAGCCAAAAGGAAGAGATCCTTTAGCAGGTAAAAGAACTAGTGCACTTAGCTTTGGAATAAACCTTGGAATAGCCAGGGTACCTAGAGTAAAAGGTAGCGGAGAAGCAGCTTTAGCTCCTAACACCGTAGGTGGTAGACTGGCATTTCCGCCTACTACAGAGAAAAGATTAGTGGAGGAAGTTAATCTAAAGGAGAAGAAACTAGGTATTATAAGTGCACTTGCAGCTACAGCAGATCCTAATTTTGTCAAATCAAGAGGTCATAGGTTCACTTCAAATAACGTTCCTATCATATTGGTAGATGATTTTGAAAATATTAGTAAAGCTAAAGAGATTATGGATATACTGAAATCTATAGGTGTCGTGGAGGACATAAAGAGAGTAAAGGAGAGTAAGGGAGTAAGAGCAGGAAAAGGAAAAATGAGAGGAAGAAGATATCAAATAGCTAAGGGTCCCTTGATAGTAGTCAGTAATCATAAAAGTCCAGTTGTAGAGGCTGCCTCAAATATACCAGGAGTTAATGTTGTTTCAGCCAACCTAGTTAGTGTAATTCATTTAGCTCCAGGAGGTCATCCTGGTAGATTAACAATATATACTAAATCTTCTATTAACATATTGCGTCAAAGATTTGAAGGGAGGTTGAATTTATGATAATAAAAGAATTTTTGGCAACTGAGAAAGCAGTGAAACTGATAGAGAGTCAAAATACTCTAACAATAATAGTAAATAGGAATACAACTAAAAAGGATATTAAAAACGAGGTAGAGAGACTATTCAGTGTTAAGGTGGAGAAGATAAATACGTTGATTACTCCTAAAGGTGAGAAAAAGGCTTACGTTAAACTTAAGCAGGAATATAAAGCATCTGATGTGGCCCATAAACTGGGCATGTTGTAAGGTGACACGAAATGGGTAAGAAGTTATTACAACAAAGAGCAGGAAGAGGAGGTATAAATTTTAGAAGCCCAAGTTGGAGAAGAGTTGGGCCAGCTAGATATGCAAATATAGAGGGAGATCATAAAGGTAAGATTGTAGATATATTACATAATCCAGGTGTTACTGCACCTGTTGTTAAGGTTAAATTAGACAACGGGCTTCAATTTTACATTCCTGCTGTTCAGGGTGTAACTGTAGGTCAAGAAATAAGCATAGGCAAGAATGCGACTATATCGAATGGAAATATAGTAGAAGTTGGACAGCTCCCAGAGGGTACTGTGATATGTAACGTAGAAAAGTTGAGGGGAGATGGAGGAAAGTTTGCTAGAGCTGCTGGATCTTATGCAGTTATCTCGGGTAAGGCCGGAAATAAGGTTTTAATTAAATTATCATCTGAGAAAATTGTTGAAGTAAGTCAGAACGCTAGAGCTACTGTGGGGATTATTGCAGGAGGAGGTTTTGTAGAGAAACCGTTGTTGAAAGCTGGAAATAATTACTGGAAATATAGGGTTAGAGCTGTAAAGTGGCCTGTTGTGAGAGGTGTCGCTATGAACGCTGTATCTCACCCACATGGTGGTGGTTTACATCAGAGCGTGAGTAGACCTTCTACAGTATCTAGAAACGCACCGCCTGGAAGAAAAGTTGGTCATATTGCATCAAGAAGGACTGGTAGGCGTGGTGGAGCATAATTTTATTTTTGTAACTCTAAAAGTATAGGAGAAAGGTGCAATTATCATGTCACCCGAAATTCCACCTGAATGGAAGAAGTTTAGATATAGGGGTAAGTCTCTAGAGGACCTTCTGAATATGCCCATGGATGAGTTTATAAAGCTTTTACCTTCACGTCAAAGAAGGTCATTAAAGAGAGGTTTCTCCGATAAGCAGAGAAGGTTGTTAGAAAAAATTAGAAAGATTTCTAGACAAGGAAAGCAGAATAAGGTAATAAAGACTCATGTTAGAAACATGGTTATATTACCTGAAATGGTCGGTTTGAGGTTTGCTGTATATAACGGTAAGGAATTTGTTGAATTTCAAGTTGTGCCAGAGATGATAGGACGTTATTTGGGAGAGTATTCAATAACCACAAAGAAAGTAGAGCATGGAGAGCCTGGTCTAAAGGCGACAAAATCAAGCCTATTCTTAGCAATGAAGGGATGATCTATGAGCAAATGGGTCTATCCAATTTTATCTATTCCTGAAGACAAGTTAGCTAAGGCTGTAATCAAAAATATTGATGCATCTGTTAGGGATTTATACAACGTATGTAAGGCAATAAGAGGTATGAATTTAAAGGAAGCTAGAGAATTTCTCAACAACGTCCTAGAAGAAAAGGAAGCTTTACCGTTCTGGCGATATTCTCACGGAACATCTCATAGGTCTAACATTTCCAGAAAGTGGAAAGTGAAGAGTGGCAGATATCCTAAGAAAGCTATTAAATACGTCCTTAAGCTATTGGATAATGCTGAAAATAATGCAAACAGTAAGGGTCTTGATATAGACAATTTAAAAATAGTCCATATAGCTGCTCATAAAGGATTAGTGTTAAAGAGATATATGACAAGAGCTTTTGGAAGATCTACAAGAAAATATAAGTATCTATCACATATTGAGGTCATTCTGGGTGAGGTGTAAAATATGGTTCTTATAAAGAGGCACTTTTTACAAAAGGCTGCAATAAAAGTAATGGTCGATGAATACTTAGCTAAGCAATTTTACAATGCGGAGTATGCAGGAGTAGAGATAGTTAAGACACCAATAGGAACTAGGGTCATAATATATGCCGGTAGACCTCCATTAATAATAGGTAAGGGAGGTAAAACTATTAAACAGTTAGCCCAAGTATTGGAAAAGTTCTTTGGTTTAGAAAACCCGCAGATTACAGTTACAGCAGCAGAGAACCCGGAGTTAAACGCTAGACTAATGGCATTTAGGCTTGCTATAGCTTTAGAGAAAGGATATCATTTCAGGAGGGCTGCGTTTATAACCATCAGGAGAATAATGAGCTCTGGTGCAGTAGGTGCAGAAGTGATAGTTAGTGGTAAACTCACATCGGAAAGAGCGAAATATGAAAAATTAAAGGAAGGCACAGTGTATAAGAGTGGTCAACAGTTGGAGAAAATTATAGATCGTGCAATAGGTATTGCAATGCTTAAGCCTGGAGTTTATGGAGTTGAAGTAGTAATAACGAAACCCACTAGAAGTATAGATAAGATAGAGTTAAAGGAGAAGGTAGAAAAAACTGAGCAAGGTGGAATGGTAACGGTTACCAATGTTAGCTTTATAGAGGAAAATAAGTCTTCAGGAGGGGTGACAAATGCCTCTGGAAGTTGATGAATTGAGGAAAATGGATCTTAAACAGTTAAAGGAGAGATTAAATGAGTTAGAGATGCAACTACTAAAATTGAGAGTTGAATCTAGAATGGGTACATTAAAGAATACAGCATCAATAAAAAATACTAGAAAGGATATAGCGCGTATCTTAACTGTAATTGGCGAGAAGAGTAAGAAGGAGGCAAAGAAGTAAGTTGGATTTTATAGGTTCACGGGTGAAGATCTTGAATCACACTGATCCAACATTAGTTGGGAAGGAAGGATTGGTGATAAAAGATACAGAGAATGCATTTATGATTGGTTCTAATTCAAAGAAAATTCTAGTTATTAAGCAAAATGGATTATTTCAAATTAGTACGAAAGGTAAAATTTTTGTTGTACCTGGCACTAAGCTAATAGGTAAACCTGAAAAGAGGGGATATAAGTTTGGGTAAAAAGGGTCAATTGGTTAAAAATGTAGGAATAGAGGGTGTTTCAGCTCCATCAAAGACCTGTGATGATGAGTATTGTCCTTATCACGGCAGTTTAAAGGTAAGGGGTATAGTATTAGAAGGAAAGCTAATTAGAGCTAGGGCAAATAGGACTGGAACAGTTGAAAGGGAGTACATATTCTATGATTCTAAGTATAAGCGATATGAGAGACGTAGGAGTCGTATACACGTTCATATTCCTTCATGTTTAGAAGTGAAAGAAGGCGATAGTGTTATAATAGGTGAAAGTAGACCTATTGCAAAGTCTATTTCATTTGTTATATTAGGGGTGAAGAGGTAACATGCCAGAAAAAATGAATGTTTTAGGTAGCAGGAAAGGGTTTACCCCTGCTCTACAGCATAATAGTAGTGTAGTTGTTGCTGATAATAGTGGAGCTAAAGAGGCTGTAATTATTGGTATTTATGGGTATAGGGGTGTTCTCAGGAGAGTTCCTTTTGCTAATATAGCAGATTTAGTGATGGTATCAGTAAGGAAGGGTTCTCCCGATGTTAGAAAACAGAAGTTTAAGGCTGTAATAGTAAGACAAAGAATGCCCTTTAGGAGACCAGATGGTACATGGATATCATTTGAGGATAATGCAGTTGTGATTATAAATCCTGATGGTACTCCTAAAGGAACTGAGGTTAGAGGTCCTATAGCTAGGGAAGCTGCTGAGAGATGGCCTAAAATAGCTAGTGTAGCAACTATGGTGATATGAAATGATATCCTCTAAGCCATCAAAACAAAGGAAATTAGTTTACAATTTGCCTAATCATTTGAGGTATAAGTTACTTACAGCAAAGCTAAGTGAGGATTTGGAGAAGCAATATGGTATTAAAAGAATATCCATAAGAAAAGGCGATAGTGTTAAGCTTATGCGTGGTTCTCAAGTAGGTTATGAAGGTAAAGTGGTAGAGGTAGATAGGAAAAGGGGAAGGGTAGCTATAGAAGGGTTAACGAAGAAGAAAGCAGACGGTACTCCAGTATATGTGTGGGTTCACGCTTCTAAAGTCATTATAACAAAACTAGACACAGGTGATAAAGAGAGAATGGATGCAATTGAGAGGAAGAGGAAGATGAGGGAAGAATATTTTAGTAAAAAATCACCTAAAGAGGTGAGCTAATTTGGTTCACATAACGAGATTTGAAGCCCCTTGGTTCCTGAAGGTTGGAAAGAAAGAATATAAATGGATAATTAGGTCTAGGGCTGGTCCGCATAAAATACAGGAAAGTGTACCATTGGCTATATTATTAAAATATTATTTGAAAGCAGTAGATACTACCAAAGAGGCAAAAAGAATAATATTTGACGGAAAGGTTTTAGTTGATGGAAAAGTAAGAAGGGACTACAAGTACCCTGTTGGTCTTATGGATGTTGTAGAGATTCCCAGTGCAGATTTGAGAGTGAGGATTATACCAGATAACGTCAGATATTTAACTACTATAAATATATCAAGAGAAGATGCGAAGTATAAGTTTGCACGAATAATCAACAAGACTACCTTGAAATCTGGAGTTTTACAATTAAATCTAGAAGATGGGAGAAATATTCTTTTGAAAGAAGAGGAGTTGTCTCAATATAACTTACCTACATTAACAACGCTAAAGATAGAATTACCGGAACAAAAGATCACTACGACATATACAATCAAGGAAGGAGTATACGCAATGATTATTGGAGGAAGAAACGCAGGTTTACATGGTAAAATTTCGAAGATTCAGCTGGCCAAGTATAAAAGAATAAAGTATACATTAGTGACTTTAGAGGGTAAAGATGGCTCAACTTTCCAGACTAACTTAATTAATGTTATGGCAATAGGTGAAAATGAGGCTGATCCAAATTTAGGTGTTAAGTTATGAGTGTGCAGGAAGCCAAGAAAGAAAATGTGATGAGAAGAGTAGTTTTAGATAAAGTGACTGTTAATATAGGAGTAGGTGAATCCGGAGAGAGACTGCAGAAGGCATATCAGCTTGTACAGGAGTTAACTGGCGTAAAACCAGTCTATACTAAGGGCAGAAAGTCTATAAGAGAATTTGGAGTTAGAAAAGGGGCTCCTATAGGAGTGAAGGCGACTTTAAGGAGGCAAGCAGCTGTTGAGTTTCTTAAAAAGGTTTTGCCGGCGGTAAATTTCAGATTGAAGCAATCTAGCTTTGACAATTACGGAAATGTAAGTTTTGGAATTGCGGAGCATGTCTTAATACCGGGAACTAGATATGATCCGGAGATAGGAATATTCGGAATGGATATAGCAATAACATTAGTGAGACCTGGTTATAGAACTATGAAAAGGAAAAGAAAGAAAGCGGCAATTCCTAGAAGACATAGAGTTACTAAAGAAGAAGCAATAAACTTCATGAAGGAAAACTTTAATGTCACAATTTTGGAGGGATGATGAAATGGGAAAATATAAACCACCAGCGGAAAGGAGATTTGGAAAGGGAGTTCAACTTTGCAAGAGATGTGGCAGTAGAGATTCAGTTATTCAAAAGTATGGTTTATATTTATGTAGACAATGCTTTAGAGAAGTGGCATATCCTATGGGGTTTAGAAAAACGAGGTGATATGTGGTGCCTAGTATAAATCCTTTAGCAAACGCATTAGCAACATTATACAATAATGAGATGAGAAGAAACAAGCAAGCCCTAATTACTCCGGCTTCAAAGCTGATAATAAGTGTTCTAAGAGTTATGCAAAAAGAGGGCTATATTGGTGAGTTTGAGTATATTGATGATGGTAGGGCGGGTAAGATAATTGTTCAATTATTAGGTAGAATAAATAAGTGTGGTCCCATATCTCCCAGGTACCCACTGGATTACAATGGATTATTGAGATTACCTGATTACATTAGAAAGTATTTGCCGTCCAAAGAGATTGGTATTATAATTATTTCAACACCCAAGGGTGTTATGTCACATCGTGATGGAATAAGGGAGAAAATAGGTGGAGTAACCTTAGGTTACGTTTATTAGCAGGGGTGAAGTGTTTGAAGGCTGCCTATATTCGTGAGGAAATTCAAGTCCCAGATAAAGTAAAAGTCTCACTAGAGAATAACGTTCTTAAAGTTAAAGGGCCAAAAGGGGAAGTTGTTAAGGACTTCAGTTATGCGAAGGGCATAAGAATTCAGCTTAATGAGGGAAAGATTATATTAGAGACTACATTTGCTGATAGAAGAAAGAAGGCTTTGCTTTATAGCGTAATTGCTCATATAAGGAACATGATTACAGGTACTATAAACGGTTATAGATATTATCTCAAAGTAATTTCAACTCACTTTCCAATATCAGTAAAAGTTAGTGGAGATGAAGTACAGGTCTCAAATTTAATAGGCGAGAAAAATATTAGACGAGCCAAGATTCTTCCTGGTGTAAAGGTAACTGTAAAAGGAGAAGATATAGTTGTTGAAGGTTCCGATATATACAATGTTGCCCAGACAGCTGCCAATATAGAATCCTCTACAAAAATAGTAGGTTATGATAGAAGAATATTCTCAGATGGTATTTATATTTACAAAAAAGAGGTGGTAGGACTTGACGAATCAGACTAATGTGACTAAACGAACTAAGAAAAATATGAAATCTCCTGGAAAGACGATAGAATTCCTCAGATTTGACTGGGATAAGTATTATAGAATAGGTAGACAAGAGAGATGGAGAAAGCCTAGAGGAATAGATAATGCTATAAGACTTGAGCTGAAAGGATATCAGCCAAAGGTAAAAATAGGGTATAGGACTGATAAGCAAATTAGAGGCTTACATCCATCAGGTTTGAGGCCTGTTTTGGTAAAAAGTGTAAAGGATTTAGAGGCATTCGCTAAAGGCAAGCAGGATGTGATAATCATAATAAGTTCAACAATAGGTTTAAGAAAGAGGATTGAGTTAATTAAGAAGGCTGAGGAGTTGGGCCTTAAGATCGCAAATAGGTGAAGGACATGCCTGAGTTTCAGTTACAAAGAAGATTAGCCGCAGATATAGCTGGAGTAGGATTAAATAACGTAAAGTTTAATCCTGAAAGATTAGAAGAAGTTGAAGAGGCATTAACGAGAGAAGATATTAAAAAGCTCATCAAAGAAAGGGCTGTTATAGTAAATCCTAAGAGAGGAATAAGTAGTGGTAGGTTAAAGGAAAGGAAAAATAAAAGAAGGTCTAAGGGTGAAGGAAGAAAACATGGAAGCCGAAAAGGTAAAAGAGGTGCTAGGACAGGCGACAAGGAGATTTGGATTAAAAAGATAAGAAAGATTCGTAGATATATAAGGTGGCTAAGGGATAATAACGTAATAGATAAGCATATGTATAGGTTACTTTATAAGAGAGCGAAAGGTAACTATTTTAAGAACCTTTCGGATGTGAAAAGTTATCTGAGGCAGATGGGTCATAAGGTGTAACAGATGGCACAGGGACCTAATTATAGGATAAAGTTTAGAAGGAGAAGAGAAGGGAAAACAGACTATTATACGAGATATACTTATGTTATTAATAATGCAATAAGATTTGTTCCCAGGTTAACTAACAAGTACGTAATAGTCAGTGTGAGTAAGTTTGATCAAAAAGGAGATATAATGATAGCGTATGCTCACTCTATAGAGCTAGTAAAGAAATATGGTTGGAAAGGGGATACTAATAATACACCTGCAGCATATCTTACTGGTTATCTTGCAGGATTAAGGGCCGTTAAATCTGGTGTAAAAACTGCTGTTTCAGACATTGGCTTATTTGTACCTGTAAAAGGAGGAAGGATATTTGCAGTGATTAAAGGTGCAATAGACGCGGGCTTAAAGATTCCTGTTGGCGATTTAGGTAAATTGAAAGAAAGAGTTAATGGCAGCCATATATCTGCCTATGCTCAAAAATTGAAAAATGAGAACCAAGAATTATATAATAAGCTCTTCAGTTCATATATTCAGAAGGGTCTTGATCCTGTTTTACTTCCTCAGCACTTTGAGGAAGTGTTAAATAAGATTAAGGAAAAGGGTGGTAATTGAGATGTCAGAGGAAGTTCCTGTTATCAAATTAGAGGATTGGAAGCCAAGAACTAAAGTAGGACAGCTTATCAAAGAAGGGAAAATTAATTCTATGAAGGAGTTATTCGAAAGGAATCTACCCATAGTGGAGCCTGAAATAGTTGATGTGTTATTGCCTAAGTTGAGATATGATATTGTGGATATTGGTATTGTTCAGAAACAGACTGATGCCGGTGAATTATCAAGATATAAGGTTCTAATAGTGATGGGTAATATGGACGGATATATTAGTTATGGAACAGGTAAGGCGAAGCAGTTACGTGTGGCTATTCAAAAGGCTATAAGAGATGCCAAAATGAGAATTATACCAGTAAGAAGAGGATGTGGAAGCTGGGAGTGCACTTGTGGTGAGTCTCATAGTTTACCATTTATAGTTTCAGGAAAAGCTGGAAGTGTAGAAGTCACCTTACTTCCTGCTCCAAAGGGCACTGGATTAGTGGTTGGATCTGTTCTCAAAACTTTCTTATCTTTAGCAGGTCTAAAGGATGTTTGGTCTAGGACTAAAGGGTCAACATATACGCATGAAAATTTCATAAAGGCGGCCTACATTGCATTATACAATACATATAGATTCGTAACACCTGTAGATTGGGGGAGAATGAAGTGAATGAACTGATAGGAGTAATTAGGATAAGAGGTTGGGCTGCAACTCCCTGGTATATTCAAGATACACTGAGTATGCTGAGGTTAAAGAATGCATTTAATGCGATGATATATCCTAAAGATTCATCTATACAAGGTATGCTAAATTTAGTTTCGTCATACGTTACATGGGGAGAGCTTAATGACGAAGGATTACGTTTATTGGTATCTAAGCTGGAGATCTCTAAAGGTAAGAAAGTTAATGAAGAGTATGTAAAGGATAAACTAAATGTAGATTTTCAAAGCTTCGTAGAGAGTATAAAAGACGGTAAGCTTAGATTGAACAAGCTTAACGAAACATTTAGTCTACCTATAAGGCTTCATCCACCTAAGGGTGGATTTAAAGGTAAAGTAAGCAGACCTTTTAGAGCTGGAGGAGAGTTTGGATATAGAGGAGATAAAATTAATGAGCTGATTAGGAGGATGGTATGATATGGTAGTAAGAAAAGAGAAGAAGAGCAGGAAATATAGGGGTTATAGAAATCATGGTTGGGGAACCAAGGGTCAGCACAGAGATAGAGGCGCTCAGGGAGGTAGGCAAATTGGAATGCATAAGGAGAAGTGGTCATGGACAGTAAAGTTTGGAGAGGGCTGGTATGGTAAGCATGGATTTAGGAATCCAACCTCGAAGTTGGTTAATGCTATTGGTCTTAGAAAGTTACAAGAGTACATAGATAATGATAAAATTAAAATAGAAGAAGAAAATGGTAAGAAGGTAATTGATTTAGCCAAATATGGCTACGATAAATTGTTAGGAGGAGGCACTTTAAGGTTACCGCTAGTTATAAAAGTCGCTAAGGCCACTGAAAAAGCTAAAGAAAGAGTGAAAGAAATCGGAGGAGAAATTATATTAACCTCAAGTGAATAGGCTTTTTTAGATTATAATGGGTTTCATGGACTTTCTAGCCAAGATGGGAGAAAACCTTCCAGCGGTTACTAAACCAAAAGATAAGCCTACATTAACTAGAAAACTTTTATGGACATTTATAGGATTGATAGTATACTTGTTGATGGCTTCAATTCCTTTATATGGTGTTACCTCTTCTAATTCTTTTCTAAGTAACTTTTTAGCACAACAGATAATTTTTGCCTCATCACAGGGTACACTTGCGCAACTGGGAATAGGTCCTGTAATTACTTCAGGTTTAATAATGCAGATACTAGTTGGTTCTAAACTAATAAATGTAGATTTAACAACTCAAGAAGGGAAATCTAAATTTACACAGGCAGAAAAAGCATTGGCGCTAATTTTTATTATAGTTGAGTCTTCTTTATTTGGATATGTTTTTACTAGGGCTACAAGTAATATATTACTACCTATAATAGTGGTTGTCCAGCTAATAATTGCAAGCTACATTATACTCTTGCTTGACGAGATGATACAAAAAGGCTGGGGACTAGGATCTGGTGTAAGTTTGTTCATAATGGCAGGAATTATGAAAGTAATATTTTGGAATATGTTTGGAATAGTCTCCGTACAGAGTCAGAACTTACCTGTAGGTTTCTTCCCTGTATTAGTAAGTTATATCACATCGGGAAGGAACTTACAAGAAATAGTCCTAAATACAAGCTCTACAACTCCATATCAACCAGATTTAATTGGTTTAATAGCTACTATTGGTTTAACTATCCTGATAGTGTATTTGGTTAATACTAACATTTACATCCCCGTTACAACTCAAAGATTAAGGGGAATAAGAACAACAGTTCCATTGAACTTTCTTTATGTAAGTAGCATACCTGTTATATTTGTAAGCGTGTTAGGTGCTGATATTCAGCTTTTTGCATCCTTAGCAAATTCCATTTCAAATTCAGCTTCAGGAATACTTACAGATATTGCTAATGCATTTTTCTTTCCGCCACAGGGTGTTCCTCATAGTGTATATGCTTTAGTAGTAGATCCCGTAGGAGCGGCAATATATGCTGCAGTATTTATTGTTCTTTCAATAGTTTTCGGTATGTTATGGATAGATGTTGCAGGATTAGATCCTAAGACACAGGCTGAGCAAATGATTAGATCTGGTATAGAAATACCTGGGATGAGAACTAATTCAAAGATAATCGAGGGAATATTAAGTAAGTATATATATGCATTGGGCTTCTTTAGTTCTTTAATTGTAGGTTTAATTGCTGTGATAGCAACTTTCCTAGGTACTTATGGTACAGGTGTAGGTCTATTGTTAGCTATTACCATAGCTATGCAGTACTATAACTTGTTAGCGTACGAGAGAACATTAGAGATGTATCCATTGTTAAAGAGAATTGTGGGTGAGTAAGGTATGAAAATTGGTATTGTAACTGGAATTCCTGGCGTAGGGAAAAGTACTGTCTTGGCTAAAGTTAAAGAGATATTGGATAATCAAAGTATAAATAACAAGATCATAAATTATGGAGATTTTATGTTAGCAACAGCATTAAAGTTAGGCTATGCTAAAGACAGAGACGAAATGAGGAAATTATCTGTTGAAAAGCAGAAGAAATTGCAGATTGATGCGGCTAAAGGTATAGCTGAAGAGGCAAGAGTAGGTGGAGACGGATATCTGTTCATAGACACGCATGCTGTGATACGTACACCTTCTGGATATTTACCTGGCTTACCGTCATATGTAATTACAGAAATAAATCCATCTGTTATCTTTTTATTGGAAGCTGATCCTAAGATAATATTATCAAGGCAAAAGAGAGATACAACAAGGAATAGAAATGATTATAGCGACGAATCAGTTATATTAGAAACCATAAACTTCGCTAGATATGCAGCTACTGCTTCTGCAGTATTAGCCGGTTCTACTGTTAAGGTAATTATAAACGTGGAAGGAGATCCTAGTATAGCAGCTAATGAGATAATAAGATCTATGAAGTAATTGTGTGAACTTCTATGATAACAATTTTTTACATAATTGGTATATCTTTCGTTTTAAACATGATGGTCTATTTGGCATATAGGTTTTATCTTCAATCGAGGATGAAGAGTACTATTGAATATATTAAGAAGTATGAACAAAGAATTTCTTCCATTTCTTCTCCTAAAAGGAGAAATAAAGCTATGAAGAGTGTTTCAAAAGAATTAAACGTATACGAATCTAAGCTTCGTGGCTATATGTTTATGCAATCTATGCTTATGATGGCTACTTACATAGTGGGTTTATTCCTTATTTTATATTTGATAGTGCCACCATATGTATATTTTCCCTATGAGTCACCATTAACAGCTGCTGTAGGTGGTAAACCAGCTATAAGTACATTGATCGTCTACATAGTATCATTTTTGGTATTTACCCCTCTATCGCTGAGAAGACCAAAGCTTATTTAAGCTATAATCTGAACATTTTATTATGCCTACGCCACAACAAAGATCAGGGTCTTTTAGGAAAGTCTTTGTTAAGTTACCTTCTGGGAAATCAACAATACATTATGAAAGAAGAAAGGGCAATATTGCACGCTGTGGTATGTGTAAGAAACCATTAAACGGTGTGAAAAATAATTATACGCATAAATATAGCAAGACAGAGAAAAGACCAGAAAGGGTTTATGGTGGATATCTATGCCATAAATGCCTAGAATCTCTAATTAAAATGACTATAAGAGGGATTTCATGAAAATTATAATAAGTGGTCCGCCTGGTAGCGGTAAATCATCTGTAGCAAAAATATTATCATCAAAGCTTTCAATTAAATACGTATCAGCGGGTTTAATTTTTAGAGACTTAGCTAAGCGGATGAATATAGATATTGTAAAATTAAATAAGTTGGCTGAGGACGATTTTGAAATAGATAAAAAAATAGATTTAGAGATGTTCAAATTAATTAAAAGCCAAGACAATGTAATAATCGAGTCCCACATAGGGGGTTGGCTATTTCATAACTTATCTGATCTCTCTATATATTTGAGGGCTCCTTTAGATGTTAGAACCAAGAGAATAGCTAGCAGAGATCATATTTCTGAAGACGAGGCAATAATTCAAATTATAAAACGTGAGAGGAGTCACAGAGAAAGGTTTTTGAGATATTATGGTATAGACATATTAGACTTGTCGGTTTTCGACCTAGTAATAAATACAAGCTATCTATTACCGGAGGATGTGGCAGATATCATATTAGGAGTTATCTCACGTAAAAACTTACACTCGGCTCTGTCCCATTGATTTATTGAATATTTATCCTGAATGATAAATGACCCTTGTAACCTTTATTGAAAATTTAACAAGTACAGTTACAGAGATAGGTTGGAGTTTATTTATATTGGCATGGGCTATAGGTTGGGCTCTTAGAGGATCGCCTATACCTATTTTCAGGATAAAAAGAGGAGGACAAGACTTATTAGAAGATGCTATAATAGCTGCGTTCTTCCTCGCTATAGGAAGTACGATATTCTATCTAATATCTTATATAGCTTCTCAGGTGTCATGAATGCTAAATCCGTTTCAACTTTTATTTTATTCACAGTTATTAGCGTCATTGACTTATTTTATTGGTGCTACAATTTACGCATTACCAGTACCTGTATATGGTGTAAAAAAATGGGCACCTAAATTGATTACTGACTCAATTTACGTAGTTGTATGGAATTCTATATATCTAGGTGTGCTATTGTTCCTTGGGGAATTACTCTCTCTTCTCGGTGTTACCTGGGACGGCTATTTTAGTTGGTTAAATAATATTCTGTATATAGAACAATCCCTCTATCTAATGGTTAAAACAATATTGACTGCCAGTAATGCAGTACCTGAAGTTTCAGCTTTAATTCAAGTAGTACCGTTTGGTGCTCTTTTAACTGTAATCACTTCTGCACTAACATTTACTACAACGCTTATAGCGGTCTCTAAAATAGTATATCAATACGTGGCTGTGTTTATTGCGACAGGAGTATTATTTTTGTCCATACCATTTAGAATAGGAAGAAGTGTAGGTGGTGCCTTTATAGGAAGTGGTATAGTCTTTTATGTAGGTTTACCATATTTGCCTCAATTTCTAGCAGCTTTCCAAATGCTCCCTACACAAGAATTGAATACTCCTCCACAGAATGCTAGTGCAATTATCGATTATTATGTACACGTAGTACCATCTATCATTACATCTCTCATAATAGGTCCCGTTATTTATATTTTTATACTAGTAGGCTTTAGTATGGGCGTTGCTAGTCTAGTATCAGGCTATGGTAGTAGATTACCATTAATAATTGACGTATTTTAAGAGACGGTGAGAACAATGAAGTCTTATCTTTTAGTCAGTATATTGTTACTTTTAAATTCAATATTAGTATATATTTACACTAAAAACATTCAAATTTTAGTAAGTGGTATAACTGTAGCTGTTATAATTTATATAGTCGTAAAAATTATCTTTGAGCGGTTTGTTCACCAGTAGAAGCTTTTTTCTTAGCTTCTTTCTTTACTTCCTTTGTCATAAATAATGTTGTTCTTTGTCTTCCACCCATATTTCCTCGATAATGTTAAATGCATATAAAGTTTATATAATTTATGACTCGTTTCGAGTTCTTTGATCACACTGCAGATATAGGAATAATAGCATATGGTAGAAGTTTAGAGGAGGCATTCGAAAGTGCAGCACTGGCCGTTTTTGAAGTTATGACTGATACGAGTAAAATAGAATATAAGGTGGAGGTAGAGATAGAGGAGATCGGTTCTGATTTAGAGAACTTATTATATAAATGGATAGAAAGTTTACTTGTATATTATGATTCAGATTTACTTTTATTTGGTAAATTTAAAGTTAATATAGACTTAAACACTATGACCCTTAAGGGTAAAGCATATGGTGAAAAGTTCAATCCTGAAAAACATGAAAGGAGAACTGTAGTGAAAGCAATGACATATCATGAGATGCTGATAAGTCAGAACGATGGAACTTATATTTTAAGATTTGTTGTTGATATTTAACTTGTCGGAACACGATGTGCAAAAGTATTTGCTTTTTTTATCTACATCCTCTACTGAAACACTGAAGTTCATAACACATGCCTTATTATTACAATGACCTAATCCTAAGGTATGACCTAATTCATGTGTAACTTCCTTTAAAGTTCTCTCTATATATAGACTTGAGTTAATTACTCTACCATAAAATTCCTCCTTTAATCTGGATAGAAAAACTAAACCATATTTTTTTGTAGAAAGGCCAAAGACAAAATTAAGACCATCTGAAAAACCATCTGCTTCTCCTATACCTATAATCGCATCATAAGGGTATCTCTCAAAGGCTAGTTTAACTAACTGTAATAATTTATCAGCATTATACTGCCATCTTTCCCAATTAAATAACTCAGCATTCAAATGAAAAATTTCCTCATTTACTTCAACCTCAAATCCCATATTCATTAAATGTGTTCTTACACTATTTACTATCAGATTATCTAGGTTGGTAAGTCTAATTAGCAAAACTTTATACACGCTGAGCACCTAGAATCTGGTTAAAAAGGTATTCAAATAATTACTTAAAAAATTAGTGTAGGGGCCTCTGGAGACCCTATTTCACTGTAATCCCATGATTAGGGAATCTCTATAGGGTGTCGCCCGACCCCTTAAGATAAAATAATAACCAATAAACCTATAAAGTCATATGTAAATAATAATTATGCCGCCGTAGCTCAGCCCGGGAGAGCGCCCGGCTGAAGTTTTTAATACTCGCAGTGACCGGGTTGTCCGGGGTTCAAGTCCCCGCGGCGGCATCACGGCTTATACTTTATTACATACTTATTTCAGTATTTCCAGCGGTCATCATCTATCATGCGACCCTCTTTTCATCATTAAAGGTTAAATAGGCTTGAAAAAGATATTAATATTGCGGCCGTCGTCTAGTCTGGATTAGGACGCTGGCCTCCCATTCTTTAGAGTGGAAAGCCAGCAATCCCGGGTTCGAATCCCGGCGGCCGCAATTATACTTCTCTAGATGGGATAAGGGTATTTACTGTTTCTAATCACTTTTTAATATCTCCTTTATGAAGTTTTAAAATATGAAGACCATAATAAGGGGAGGAATAGTACTAGGTGCTGAAAAACCTTTAAAGAAGATTTACATAGGTGTGGATAGATCAAAGATAGATGTTGTAAGTCAAGAGGAGCCCATTGGTTATGAGGACGCGGAGTTGAATGTGGGAGGATGGGATAGGTTAGTTGCACCAGGTTTCATTACTTTGCATACTTACATTTCTTTATATCCGTTTAGATACAGGATATTCTCTGGCAAGATGAATGCTAACAGTCTAATGTCTACAATGTCTCAGTCTGATGTATATTATTTTGCATTACTTGGTGCATATCATTTAATGAGAACAGGGGTTACAACAGTTGTATTTAGTGATAGATATAATGATAATGTTGCAAGGGCTGTGATAAATGTAGGACTAAAGCCTATAATCGCAGTTCCTGTTGGCTGTAACAACTCGCCTGAAAATTGGGAAAAAGAGTTCAGGATATTATATAATAGATGGAGTCACGAAGGTTCAAATAACGTTATATTACGTTTATGTGAACCTCAGGATTCAATTGAAGTCTTTGAAATAGCTAGAGAATATAAGATACCTGTACTCGTTGACAGACACGTAGATTTAAGTCAATTCAAGGATATCCCAAATACAGTCATAGCACTAGGAGGAGGTGGGAGAGGAGATTTTGACACAGTTAAAAACAATAATCTGAAATTAAGTTTCACTCCATCGTTTGAAACGTCCATATTTCCACTCAGTGAACTTAAACCTTCTATGGCTTTAGACTTAGTTCCAAATTTCGATTTAAGGCATGAAATGTCCGTTGCAGTCAATAGATTATTACTTACTTCTGAAGAGGCATTTAAGGCTGTAACTGAATGGGGTTATAAGCAATTGAATATAAACGCAGGAGTATTTGTGAAAGATTCGTCGGCAGATATAGTTGTGCTTGAATTCAGGGAGCCACCCTCATTCCCATTAGATTATGCGTCTCCATATGATAATCTAGTTTACGGTGGCTATAATATTGAGACAGTTTTCGTGAATGGTGAGGCAGTTTTAGATGGCGGTGTGCCGTTAAATGTAGGTTTAAAGGATGTAGAAGAAGCCATAAAGAGGGTCGAAGAAATTGATAAAAAAGTTGGCGAGAGACTTAGGAGTTTGGAAAAAAGTTGAGATCTTAGGAGATATAGCCTTAATTGGAATTCCGTTTAACGAAAATCTGGAGGAAGTCAAGAAATATGCAGAGCAAATTATGCAGAATATTAATTATGTGAAAAGCGTCTGGGGTAAATACAGAGATATAAATGGAGATTATAGGTTATCGACGACCATTCATTTAGCAGGTGAAAGACGAAGTGAGACGATATACAGGGAGAACGGTTGTAAATTCGCTCTTGACGTGACGAAGGTATTCTTCTCCTCTAAATTATCCTACGAGCATTTGCGAGTTGCGAGGTTGGTAAAGCCGGGTGAAACAATTATAAACATGTTTTCAGGATTCGGTCCTTTTTCAATTATCTCGAGTATTTTAGGGAAACCCAGTGTAGTTTATTCTATAGATATTAATCCTTATGCTTACTATTATATGATGGTTAATATAGACTTGAACAAAACATTTAATGTAATACCAATTTATGGAGATGCTTTTAAGAAAATTTATTCGTTACCAGTTGCAGATAGAATAATATCTCCATTGCCTGAAAAGTCTTATGAAGCTTACAAAGTAGCTATCGAAAGGCTTAGGAAGGATGGTGTTCTGCATTTGTATGACGAGGTGTCAGTTAACGAAAACGAAGATCCTGTGGAAATAGCTAAACGAAAGTACCCTAATGTCGAATTCGCAAGAGTTGTAAGAAGCGTTAATCCAAAGACCTATCATGTTGTCCTAGATATTAGAAAGTAAATTATGCTTATCTTAAACATTTTTATATGTATAGTCTTATTTAAATCCGATCAGATTGCTTAAGGATGAAATATTGGAGCTACTTAAATCTGGAAGAATAGATTATGTTAGAGTGGTGTTTGTAGATATACTTGGAAATGTAAGGGGTCGCTCCCTAAGAAGAGCAGAATTTGAAAAAGTTCTAAATGAGAGGGGAGTCGAATACTCTGAATCATTGATTCTACTTGACTACAGAGATGAACCTATAAGATCAACATATGCGGATATGTTTGCGCAGGCAGATTTAGCCACATTTAGTGTAATTCCTTATTTAGAAAGAACAGGTAGAGTATTAAGCTATCTAACACAAATCGATGGATCCCCTCATCCGTTATGCTCAAGATCCTTATTAATTAAGGGAATACAAAAGTTGGAGGAAGTAGGTTTAAAGTTACAAGTCGCATTCGAGCCAACTTTCTATCTGATAAAGTTTAAGGATAGTAGAGCATTTCCCGCAGACGAAGCTAGAGCATTCTCCTTAGAAGGCTTAATGGAGGAACAAAATCTGTTAAAAGATCTCATAAAAAATCTCGAAAGTAGTAATATAAAAGTACAATCAGTAAATAAACATTATGGTCCTGGTCAATACGAAATCACATTTTCATTGAGCGATGTATTGGAAGCTGCAGACTCTTTAATATTCGCAAGAGAGACCATAAGAGACACAGCTAGATTGTATAACGCTTATTCAACATTCATGCCAAAACCATTTAGGAACTATCCTAGCAGTAGCATGGATATTTTCCTTAAAATATTAGACAAGGATAATAATCCGGTGGGAGTTGACGCAAATGATAGTAAAGGTCTAGGATTAAGTAAGATATTATATAATTTCATTGCAGGTATAATAGAACACTTACCATCCATAATTGCTATAGCTTCACCTACCATCAATTCCTATAAGAGGTTTAAAGAGGTAGTTACTCCTACAATTATGGGAGTAGGCACAGAAAGACACTTCGTTCTAAGGATACCAGTGACATACAAGGATTATGGTATTATAGAGTTTAGGCTAGCAGATCCTTTAGCGAATCCTTATCTATTACTATCGTCCCTAATATTTTCGGGTATAGATGGGATAGAGAGAAACTTGGATGTGGAAGTAAATCAAAGCCTTGGTGCACTTCCTACGAGTTTAAGGGAAGCAGTAAAGAGTTTAGATAAAGATACAAAATTGAAATATAATCTAGGTCAGGAGATTATAAATATGTTCATTGAATTAAAGAACAAAGAGATAGAGGATTACGAGGGCGAAATTACTGATTGGGAAATTAATGCGTATCTTAAGTCTGGTTGGTAAAATAAATGAGGGCAGCAATTCTTGAAGAATACAAAAAACCACTGAGAATATCAGAAATTACCTCTCCTTCAATAAATGGGAGCTCTGAAGTTTTATTACAAGTGACCGCAACGGGACTATGCCATGGAGATATACATATAGCTATGGGAGAATGGGATTCTCAGATTCAGATAAATCTTCCCATAATACTTGGTCATGAAGTTGTTGGAAAAGTAATTCAAAGCAACCATGATAAAATTAAGAAAAATGATCTGGTTTTAGTATATAACGCCTTTGGTTGTAAAAATTGTAAATACTGTAAATTTAAAGAGTATCAATTTTGTGAAAAAGTGAAAGTTATAGGAGTAAACCTTGACGGAGGATTTGCTGAATATGTCAAAATTCCTGATGGCGGCAATCTAATTAGGGTTAACACCTCAGATCCAATAAAGTTAGCACCTCTTGCTGATGCTGGGTTGACTGCTTATAATAGTGTTAAGGATTTGGAAGAGAATTCTAAAGTCCTGATAATAGGAACTGGTGCAGTAGCATTGATAGCTTTACAGTTGTTAAAGCTAAAAAATGTGGATGTTACAGTAATTGGTGAGAATCAACTAAAACTTGATAGGGCAGAAAAATTAGGTGCAGACGAAGTTATATCAATCAAGCGAGAAGAGGAGAGTTATCTTTCTTTGCTCCCAGGGAAGAAATTTGATTATATTTTAGATTATGTAGGCTCAATGAGAACCTTAGCTGAATCACCCTGGCTCTTGAACAAAAAAGGCGAATTAAGAATAATTGGGGAATTTGGTGGAGTCCTTAGAGTGGAAGAACAATTATTAGTCCTTAGAGGTTTGAGAATACGAGGGATACTTTATGGTAGCCTTCAAGATCTAGAACATATTTTAGATATTTATTTAAAGGGTAAGATTGATACACTTACCACGGTGTATAAGCTAGAGGATATAAATGACGCTATTACTGATGTAACTGAAGGTAAGGTAATAGGAAGGGCAGTTATTGTACCCTAAAAAGGAAGGGGCTGCTTCCCTTTATTTCGTCTTTAATATCAATGAATTTTCTTATGACTGTCTCATTCGTTATTGAATGTGAGGTTAATTTTGATGCCGTATATTCGCCTTGATATAGACTGGCATACAGCATTAACATGTCACCCATATGGCTATCGAAGGCTGCACTGGTCTTAAGCTCCTCTAAAAGTTTTAGAGCAGCTTCTTCTCCTACAGTTTCTGCTCTTTTACTCTTCTCACCTAACGCATCAGCCCCAATTATCCCGTACTTACCTATTGCAGATAGACATATACCACTCCCTTTACTTATTTCACCTTCTCTAACATCTGACCGAATATCTATTTTATCCTTAAGTCTTCTCAGGATTTTCTCCGCAGATGATTTTTGCCTCTCTGCTATATGTCCAGGTAACGATGAAACATGAGATATGCCTACAAATCCTTCCAATTGTCCAAATTCAGTTATAGAAAAGCGTTGTGGCTCTCCCTTTACGTTACTTATTCTGATTTCTCCTCCTCCCTCTGGATAATGTCCTCTTTTTATTAACTCTAGATCGAAACTTATACCAATTTTTTCTAAAACTTTACTGAACACTAACCTTATGTAATCAATTGAGGGTGATTTTGGTACATCTGTACCACCTTTAATTGTTACAGTAAGTTTCCTGTTCAAAAGGAGTGGTAGGATTGTTTGAAGTATTAATGTCGTACTTCCCGCAGTGCCTACATCAAAGACGAAGTCTCCCTTTTCTTGTATGTCACCAGGATTAAATATTAGCTCTGTTGAGCCTACGTAATCTCCTTTTACCGTGGCATTTGTTAATATTTTTACAGCATTTACTGCAGTTAAATGTTGTCTTTGTAAGCCCGGTTTAGGTCTGTTAGCCCTAATATTATATATTCTGAAGGGTTTTTTAGTAAGGGATGATAAAGTTAATGAGGTTCTAAGTATCTGTCCACCACCCTCTCCAAAGGAACCATCTATCTCTATCATTGAGGTGAATAATAATGAATGTGAAAATAAAACCTGTCGTGAACGTACTAGGAGTAGAGGAATTAATAATATTGCCTATAACTAGAAATAGAGAGTATCTACTATCACTAAATTTTTATGAAGATGTTCTAGGAGGACGAATGGTTAGAATTGTATTGGTATTGGATAAATATAATGAGATAATGAATGATATAACTGCTATTAAAGGAAAGAAGGCAGTGGTTGAAGCAAGTGGCATTAAAGAAGATATGGATAAACTATCAAAGATAATACACATAGATAATAGGTCAGTTACGGATAGGATACCAATTTACTTCGATATAGAGATATTAAAGGACGTTGATACTTCTCAAAGGGGAGTAAGAGGTTTTATAAACTACGTTCACGCGTATGGAAAGCCTGATTTAAGCAAAATCCTCAACTCGTTGCAATTAAATGTCGAAGAAATCAGATAAATTTGTCTTATTGATAATTATGTTATCTAATTTTACTCCTATTCTTCGTATATTCCTTCTTTTATCCCTAATCAACAACTCTCTAAGTAAGTCCTCAGCAACTTTATAAGCGTTATCTATAGATATTCCATGCTTAAACTTCTTTCCCTTGCTCAGAATATCTAGATCTTCCATAATAGCTACAACAGTTATTCTCATTGGAATACCATTAACCTTATTGTATGCCTCATTTATAGCCTTCTTTAGGTAAGGTAATATAACCTTTACATCTCTTGTGTTATAGGGTAAAGTTAAATATCTTCCATGAGGAATTTTACTTTTATTTTCTACAGGTTCACTATATTTATTCTCAGCTAACTTTAGTAGATATAAGGCTTTTGCTTTTCCCGTAATCTTCTCAAGTTCATTGTAATTTTTACTTAGAATATCTCTCAATTTATGTATACCTAATTCATTTAGTCTCCTAGCCAAAACACTTCCTATTCCCGGAATTTCGTCAATATCTAATTCATTCAAAAAATCTTGTACTTCTGTCGGTCTAATTACACCGAGACCATTAGGTTTGCTTTTGTCAGCAATTATTTTTGCTAAAATTTTGTTAGGAGTAACTCCGACAGTGACTGTTATTTTTTCTTTCTCAAGTATCTCTTGCTTTATTTTCCTAGCTAATTCTACTCCAAGTTCAAAATTTCCTTGTACTTTATTGGTTACGTCTAAGTAAGCCTCATCTATACTGGCTATTTCAATTTTATCAGCATATTTGTTCAACAAGTTCATTATCCTATTTGAAAAAGCCTCATAAACCGGTTTTCTCATAGGTAAATATACTGCATTAGGTGCAATCTCCATAGCTTTTATGATAGGCATTCCTGCTTTTACTCCTAACTTTCTTGCCTCATAATTCGCGGTGGCTACAGCCCCACTCGTTTTGGTTCTACCCGAATATACGCAAACTACCAGTGGTTTTCCCTTATACTGTGGGTTTAATACTTCCTCTACTTGTGCGAAGAAATAATCAAAATCAACGAATATCACTATCATTTACATTTAGTATTTGGTGTATAAGCATTTAAGGCATTCATAACTTCCTCTCTAGTTGGAGAATTTATCCCTCCTATTCTCGTTACTTTTAATGCAGAGGCAGTTACAGCGAATCTAAGAGTATCCTCTATTGAGTGTCCCTGCATATACGCATAATTAAATGCAGCGTCAAAAACATCTCCAGCACCAGTTGTATCCAAAACAGTTTGAACTTTATATGGCTCGCAATAACACTCTTCATTTTCTGATATCACCTTAGCTCCCTTCGATCCCATTTTTATTACGATCAGTCGTGCCTTAAGACTTTCTATCTTGACCCTAGTGCTCTCCCTCTCGTTCAAATATATTATATCTGCATTCCCAAAATTTTCAGGAATTTTTGAACTATTTGGACCTGGATCATAAGTTATAAGCTTAGCGTAAGGATCCCTAACAACGATATCCGGAGAAATTGAAGCGAAATGTATAACATCAAATAACCCGAAGACTTTCTTTATATCCTCTTTATCAAGGAGAATTGAAGAACCTAGCTTCCTGACCATTGAAATGCTTCCGTTATCTCTCAAAAATATTAATGCCATGCTCTGTGGTAAGTTTGTTTCCTCTACGTAATCAAGTCCTACTCCCATTTCTGCTATCCTTTCTAGTACATAAGAGACAAGTGAATCTTTGCCTATCTTAGATAAAATCTTAATACTGTGACCAAATTTATTTATAGCTACAGCGTAATTAACTGCTGCTCCACCTGGTAAAATTTCTAGTGTGTCTGTTGTTTCAAACTCATCGATATCAGGTATTTTGTTAATCTTAGCTATAATATCAATGTTTATCCTACCTACTGACAAGTGAAGTGGTTTCATCCCTACCTACCTCTCAGTTAGCCGCCACATCCTCACAATTCAGACCCAAAGATCGTCATCACTTAAGTAAATTTCAAAAATCCACTCTTTTATATAATTTATGGAATGGCCCAGATAAGAGAGATTAAGAAAATAGAAAGGGAAAAAGCAAGTATACACAGCCATATAACTGGTTTAGGTTTAGATGAGAAAGGTAAAGCAAAGTTCATTGCAGATGGTCTAGTAGGACAAGTTGAAGCAAGAGAGGCATCTGGTATAGTGGTTCAGTTAATCAGACAAGGTAAAATGGCAGGTAAGGGAATACTTTTCATAGGTCCACCAGGAACCGGAAAGACAGCATTAGCTGTAGCCATTGCAAAAGAGCTAGGAGAGGACACTCCATTTACCACTATAAATGCCGCTGAGGTTTATTCTACAGAACTAAAGAAAACTGAGATACTAACGCAAGTTATTAGAAAGTCCATGGGAGTTAGGATAAAGCAGAAAAGAATAGTGTATGAAGGTGTAGTTAAGGATATCAAACTTAAGGTAGCCAGAAGTAGATATAATCCATATTACGTTTCTCCGAGAGAAGCGCAGATCGTTTTAAGTACTAAGGACGATGAACGAACCTTGAATGTTGGTGATGCGATTGCTGAACAGCTCATGAAATTGAATGTAAAGAAAGGTGATGTAATATGGATAGATGCTGAAACCGGTGAAGTTACAAAGGTAGGAAGAGCCAAGGGGTTTGAAGGTGCAAAGAGCTATGATATTGAAGTGGCTAGACAAGTAGATATTCCTACAGGCTCTATTAAGAAGGAAAAGGATATAACTATTACAGTGACTCTTCATGATTTAGATCTTAATCTAGCTGCGCAATCAATTTCAATTACCGCATTATTTAGCTTTTTCACTGAGAGGGAGATAAACCAAGATATAAGAAAGCAAGTCGATAGGCTTGTTAAAGATATGGTAAACAGAGGAGATGCAGAGTTGGTACCCGGAGTACTATTCATTGACGATGCTCATATGCTCGATATAGAAGCGTTCTCGTTCTTAACGAAGACCTTGGAGTCAGAATTAGCTCCAATACTAATACTAGCTACTAACAGAGGTATAACAAAGATAAGGGGCACAGATATAGAATCTCCTCACGGAATTCCGTTAGATCTACTGGATAGATTATTGATTATTCAGACCAGACCGTACAATGAGAGTGAGATAAGAGAAATAGTAAAGATCAGGGCTAATGAAATAGACGTAAAACTTGATGAGGATGCAATTGTATTGTTAACAAAGTTAGGAGTAGAAAACAGTTTAAGATATGCGGTTCAACTTATAGAACCAGCTTATATTGTAGCCCAAAGGAAAGGGAGGGAGAGTATTAAATCTGAAGACATAGAAGAAGTTGCAAAATTATTTAGTGATAGTAAGAGAAGCGTAAAATATGTAAAGGAATATGAGAATCTATTATTGAAATGATGAATGGTCGACGGAACGGATCTATGAAGAATTGTTGCCGGACTGACAAACCAAGTATAATTTCTTTTGTATTATATCATTTAATATTCGATAAGTCATCCCCCATATTCTATAGTTTTCGTAATAGAAAGCCCTATCTGCCGGCTTTAAGTCAGATATCTTAACCCAAATTGCTTTTTCAAGTTCTTCTTCTTGAACTATAGGCTCAAGTTCTTCTTCTACGCAGCTTATATACGCTGATACTTTCATGTCAGGTGCATTATTAGGTGAGTATATACCAACTCTTATTAGATTTTGAGGCTTTATTCTAACTTCCTCATAACATTCTCTAACAGCAGTACTTTCACATTCCTCATGGTCTTCTCTCCTTCCTCCAGGTAAAGCCATATGTCCGCTCCATGGATCACCGGGTTTCTCCTTTCTCTTTATTATCAGAACTTTTCCTGCCTTCGAAATTAAAGCTACTACTGCAGCTTTACAATCTTCCATACTCTTTATTGCTCATCAAAAAGTAAATTCTTTTGCCATTCCACTCTTCCTTTTCTTCAGGATAATCTGATCTAAAATGTACACCTCTACTTTCTGATCTTATTAATGAAGCTAATCCAATCATATGGGATATGATAGCTTCATTAGTTGAATAGTGTCGATAGATTTCTATCGCCTTCTTAATCACTTCTTCATTTCTTATAATTCCCAGGCTTTCCCAGTTTATTTTTTGTATATCTCTTATACTAATTGTACTATTGCTAGAAGTTTCTTTGACATATAATTGATATATAGTCCCATCAGATGCTTGTACTCCTTCCCAGCGTTCATCAACATAATTTTGTAAGTTAAATCCGAAGACTAAAGACTCTAGTAAGGAGTTACTAGCCAATCTATTGGCTCCATGCAATCCTGTATCACTCACCTCACCTACTGCGTATAGATTTTCCACATTTGTCTCACCCTTGAGGTTAACACGTAAGCCACCTATTGTGTAATGGGCTCCAGGGAAAATAGGTATTAAGTAGCTTTGATAGTTATATCCATGCCTCCTAAGATAATTAGATAAGGCTGGGAACTTCTTTTCAAACTCCTCTATTTTACTTAAATCCATATATATGTTATGTCCATTTATCATTTCAAAATAGATAGCTCTAGCAACAATATCCCTGGGTGCTAGTTCACCCTTCTCGTCATACTTATATAGAAATCTCTCTCCTTTTTCATTTACGATTATACCACCTTCTCCCCTTAAAGTCTCTGAAAGAAGGAATGTCTCGCCATCTAAACTTGTAACAGTAGGGTGAAATTGAATAAATTCCATATCACTAACTAAAGCACCGGCTTTGAATCCTAGAGCAATACCCTCTCCTAAATTAGTTTCCTTATTAGAAGTGTAAGCAAATAAGTAACCATAACCACCCGTCGCTAGAACTAATTTGTCTATATTTTCTATTCTACCTCTCTTTTTGGTAACAAACCCATATATTTTGTTATTGTTTGATAGAATATGTGTTAATTCATCAGTTATAATAGGTATTTGTAAATCTAAAGCTTTTCTATAGAGAAAGTTCCAAATCTCTCTACCTGTCTCATCACCCTTGTGCAATACCCTTTTACATGAATGTCCTCCTTCGAGTCGTAAATCTTTATCAAAATTAAAGCCTAATTTTTGAAGAATTTCAACAACTCTCACAGCCTCCCTTATAACGTATTCCACCACCTTGTAATCACATAGATTTTTACCAACTCTTAATGTGTCTTGTATGTGTTTTTCTGCACTGTCATCTACACTGAGTGGAACTGCTATACCTCCTTTCGCTATAGGCGTAGAACCCCCATCTATCTTCTTGGTTATAATGGTTACTTTATGTCCGGCTAATTTTAGGGATATCGCTGATGATAACCCGGCTATACCAGAGCCTAGAATATAGATCAATTTGACCGAACATAAGTTCGGACAAAGAATATAAAAGTTTTAATTTTAGCAAGAAATTAATAGACCGTGAAAGTTGCTGTAATATATTTTGGTGGTCAATACAACCATTTAATAGTAAAAGACCTGAAATATCTCGGATTAGAAGCAGTAGCAATAACTCCTGATAAATCCGTTGAAGAATTGAAGGAATTTGATTCTGTTGTATTTGGAGGAGGTCCCTATTCAGTTATTAATGAGTTAGATAAGATGGGATTTGCACCAGATTATGTTAAAAGTCTGAATGTGCCGAAGTTGGGAATATGTCTAGGTCATCAACTAATAGCAAGGGCTCTAGGTGGCGAAGTTAAGAAAGCCAATAAACCAGAGTATGGACTAACCACAGTTAATATAGTGGACGAAGATACAATACTTAGAGGATTAAAACCTAGTATAAAAGCATGGGAAAGTCATAATGATGAAGTTGTGAGTCCTCCATCAGGTTTCAGAATTCTGGCTAGTAGTGAGAACGCCAAAGTTCAAGCGATGGTAAATAGTGACAACTCAATTTTTGGAGTACAGTTTCACCCTGAAGTAAAACATACTGAAAAAGGAATTGAAGTATTTAAAAACTTCATTAAGATATGTAGGAAATAATGATTGAAAAATTAGTCATAAATAGGCTTTTGCAGTTACTTGAGGAAGATCTCTATCCTGAGGATATTACAAGTAGAGTAATTAGAGGTGTGAAAGTAAAAGGAATAATATTTTCGAAGGAGAATAACAGCATCCTAGCAGGCAACAAGTTTATAATACCATTCCTAGAGTATTTAGGTTTAAAGGTAGATTATTATAGAAAAGATGGAGAATTATTTAGTAAAGGGGAGAACATACTGATTTTCCAAGGAGATGCTGAAGCCGTATTAGGAGTAGAGAGACTGGTTTTAAACATGTTGAGTAGGCTCTCAGCTATAGCTACAGAGACCAGAAAGATGGTAAATGTAGCCAGGGAGATAAATCCTAAAGTCATAATTGCTGGGACAAGAAAAACTACGCCTGGTCTAAGAATTTTTGAGAAATACGCCATAGAGATAGGTGGCGGGGATCCTCATAGGTATTCATTATATGATATGGTACTAATAAAAGACAATCACATTTCTATCATAGGAAACATCAAGGATGCTATAAAGCGAGCCAAAGAGATCACAAGTTTCTCAAAGAAGATAGAGGTTGAAGTCTCTAATATTAACGATGCAATTGAGGCATACAAAGCTGGTGCAGACATAATAATGTTAGATAACTTTAGTCCTCAGGAAGTAAAGGAGGTGGTTAAACTGTTAAAGGGTAAAGTGTTATTGGAAGCCTCCGGTAGGGTAACCCCCGAAAATGTAAAGGAATATGCAGAAACTGGCGTTGATATAATTTCCAGTGGGTATTTAACCCATAGCGTGAGATCCTTAGATTTATCGATGGATGTAGAGAAATTAACTTAATTCCATATCTTTCCTTGATTCAGCTTCCTTAATTTTATCCATTACTTTTTTGGGTAAAGATGTGTCTTCCCGCCTCAGGTCTAGTTTTCCAATTAAAACTATTCCTTTCCCTTCCCTAATATCTATTTCCCATATATACTTATCATGATTAGTCTGTCTCATTTTCTCGATAAGGATATATCTACGTAGCATTCCATCCTTTACACTTCTACGAAACCTAATTATACCATCGGCAACATGTTCGACACCAAATCCAAAGGCTTGGGATGTTGTTATGGCGTATTGTGACGTAGCGTAGATGGTAAACTTCCACTTGTTTAGTACCCTTTTTAAATAATAACTAATCTTTCTTGCAAGAGCAGGTTTATCTAAGAATAGTGCACTAACTGAGTCTATTACTAGCCTTGCATACCCATGACCTAATTTTTGCTTAGCCAAAATCACTTTATTTATGAGTTCTTCAGCTGTCAATTCTGTAAGCGACCATTCATCATCTTTTTCCTTCATTAATGCATCAATTATTATCAGCTTTTTATCCAAGTGTTCTTCAAAGTCCCAGCCGAATTGCTTAGCCTGCTTTACTATAGAATCTCTACTTTCCTCTGTTGTCACATAAACACAGGGATTTCCTTCCTTTAATCCTTGAGCAACGAAATGAAGAGAAAATATTGTCTTACCAGTTCCAGGCTCACCAGTCAGAGCTACAAAAAAACCTTGAGGTATTCCTCCTTCAATAAGCTTGTCGAACTCATATATACCTGTTGATAATCTTGTCACAAATTTATATTAACTCTTGTTACATTAAAAACACAGATGAAGAACAGCGGATCTTCAGAGTGATGAAGATATGTATTGGGTAAAAAAGTATGTTATAGGCGGATCAGCAATTCCTTATACACAGGATGAAATAATTGGATGGATAAATGAGGGTGTCAAAAGAGTCTTAGTATTGCCGGAAGAATTTGAGATTGATGAAGCATGGGGTAGCCTAGAGTACTATATTTCAGTACTTAAGAGCTTTAATATAGAATATCTATACTCTTCTATTCCAGATGGACGTGCTCCTAATGAAAATCAGTTTCTTGAGATCTACAAATGGTTACGAAAAGATAAAGGAAACTTAGTTCATTGTGTTGGGGGCATAGGAAGAACCGGAACAATCCTAGCCAGTTATCTAGTTTTAGAGGAGAATATGAGTGCAGAAGAGGCTATTGAAGAAGTTAGAAGAGTGAGACCTGGAGCAGTTCAAACTTATGAGCAAGAACTTTTTGTATTTAAAGTAGAAAAGATGAAAGATAAATGGAAGATTTTATGATAGAATTTCTTTCTAAGCTCCAGATATTTATATCAAAAAACATAACCGTCAAAAGATTAGGTATAGAAAATATAAAGAATTTATGCGGTGTTGATATAGCTTATAAGGGAAACATAGGGTATGCTGTGTCGGTGATGTTTGATGGGAAAGACTATTTTCATAAATATGTTAAAGGAAAAGTGGATTTCCCATATATACCTGGATATCTGTTTATGAGAGAAGCACCTTTGATGATCAAAGCTGTAGAGAGCTTCCAATGTGATCTAATATTAATTGATGGTCATGGTATGGCTCATCCTAGGAAAAGTGGTATTGCAAGTGTAATAGGCGTAATACTAGACAAACCCACTATAGGTGTTGCTAAATCAAAACTTTATGGCGAGATAATAGAGGAGGGTTCTACAAACTTTATAGTTGTTAATGGTGATAAGGTCGGAGTTAAAGTAGGAAAATATTATTATAGTATAGGAAATAAAGTAGATGTATACGATGTTATAGAACTATCAAGGAAGGGCTACCCAAAAGTTCTCGCATTAGCTGATAAACTATCAAAAGAGCTAAAGAAAAAAGAATAAAAAACATGTGTTCGTATTATAATATATGAAAATAGATGTCCCAGACATCCCTGAGGAAAAGGTTATAGAGTTAGACCCAAAAACCACTGCTTTGATAATCGTTGATATGCAAAACGATTTTGTAAGAAGAGAAGGTAAATTATATGTACCAAATGCTGAGTCTACAATCAATCCAATAAGGAGCTTAATTTATAAGGCTAGGGATTCAGGCTCTTTGATAATATACACACAGGATTGGCACATGAAAGATGATCCAGAGTTTAAAATCTGGGGGGAACATGCATTAGCTGGATCATGGGGAGCTGAGATAATTGAGGAATTAACACCAGATAAAGAAGACTTTATAGTGAGAAAATATAGATATGACGCATTTTTTGAAAGTCCTTTAGATTATATATTAAGGGTTAAGGGAATAAAGAACGTTGTAATAACTGGTACAGTGGCTAATATATGTGTTCTTCATACTGCAGGCAGTGCTGCACTTAGATGGTATAATGTGGCTTTGGTTAAGGATGGAATATCTGCAATTACAGATTTTGATTACTATTCTACTCTTAGACAAGTCAATTTCTTATATAAAGGCAGGATAGGAAATTCTGACTCAATTAAATTTATTACTAATTTATGACGAAAATAACAGTAGTATGGATTATTACGCTATAGTTCACAACGATTTTGACGGTACTGCTTCTGCGGCAGTTTATGCACGAGCTGTCGGATCATTACCAACCAAAATATTCTTTACCGAACCTACGAAAATACACAATCTTCTGAAATCGTTAGAGTTAAGAGGAATAAAGAAGATCATGATTGCGGACATAGGTATAAACCAATCTACGTTAAATGAAATTCTGACTCAATTAAATAGACTACAGACAGAGGGTGCAGAGATTGAGTGGTTCGATCATCATGTCTGGAAAGATGAATGGAAGACCAAACTTAGAGAAATTGGCGTTACAGTATATCATGATGTGACAACATGCGGTGCAGGAGTTATTAATAAGAATTTGAATCCAGATGATGAGGTATCATCAAAGCTTGCCAAAGCGGATTGTGCTGTTGATATTTGGCTTCACGATGATCCCTTAGGTGAAAAGCTTAGAAGAATAGTTGAATCTAACAAAGATTTTAAGTGGAAGGAATATCTAATCAACAAATTTTACAACGGAGTCATTTGGGATGAGGAATTTGAAAAAATACTTGAAGACCAGGTAGATAAAGAAATTAATGGATACTCTAGGTTGCACAAACACGTAAGAGTATTAGAAATAGATGGAAGAAAGGTTATAGTAGCTGTGAGGTGGAAAGGTCCACCAGATATTAGCTATGCGTCACAGTATCTAATGAACAGATACAGCTCAATAGTCTTCGCCTCAGTTAATGGTAAATCAATATCATTCAGAAGTAACGTTATAGATATAAGAAGATTCGCTGAAAAGTTAGGTGGCGGAGGTCATCCTCTGGCTGCTGGTGCAGGACTAAATGCGCCTTTTTGGAGAAAATTATTGAACAAGATCGGATATAGAAAACCCATGCTAGATTGGGCCTCTAGCATAGTCAGGAATGTTATTAAAGAAGTGGGATTTGTTGAGTATGGGAAACATCAGAAAGAGCAGCTAAAGTAAAGTTTACCGGATTTAGTAGGCTATAAACCGGCCTGATTTTAGTTCATTATACTTAATGGAATAAAATGCTGGGCTGTACAGGATTTTTATCATAAGCTTTCAACTCTACATGAGATTTGATAATTATCAAGTCTTAAAGAAGGCAGGTTTGATAAAAACATATTGGGTAATAGGTCTTTTTGATTTTGTGATATAAGAATAAGGTAAGTCTATGGGCTGTATTATGTTTACTTTATCAAGAAGAGGCAAGATGGTAAGATGAAGGAGACTTACGTTAGTGTTTTGGTTTACACGGTTAAAACTTACTTGAAATTGAAAGATAGAAGTGGGAGTATTAGGGTTCATCCCCCTAACCTTTCAAAGGTAGCCGGGCAGGGACTCGAACCCTGGTCCCAGGGGCCAGAGCCCTGGATCCTTGACCGCTAGACGACCCGGCTAAATATACTTTGCTGAAATTTAACTAAAAAGCTTTCTTTCATCTTCAATTCTATAGACAAGTTTAATATTTTTGCATTTTCCTTTAATACCAATGGTAAAGTTAGAGGAGATAAAGCAAATATTCAAACCTAAATTACTTCCAATAATCTGGAATAAAACTAAGTTAACACTCCTCGATCAGTCGCGTCTGCCCTTTGAGAAGATCTATGTGGATGTAACTAAGGTAGAGGAGGTTTCAGATGCCATTAGAACTATGAAAGTCAGAGGAGCACCAGCAATAGGAATTACCGCTGGTTATGGTATGGTATTAGCTATTCAAGATAGTATCTCACTGGAAAAAGCCATACATGATCTGACAAAAGCTAAAAAAATATTAGACGAATCAAGGCCTACTGCAGTAAACTTAATGTGGGCTACCTCTAGGATGCTTAATAAAGCTAAGGATCTAGTGGAGCAGGGAAATGCAAGGAGTGTCAAAGAACTTAAAGAACTGCTAGAGATTGAAGCAAATAAAATATTTGAAGAAGAATATGAGGCTGAATTAAAGATAGGACTATACGGTATAGAAAAGGTAAATGATGGTGATACAATACTCACACAATGTAACGCAGGCGGTTTAGCTACTGGAACTGGATTAGGCACTGCTCTAGCCCCAGCAAAATTAGCCAATGCTCTAGGAATTAAAGTATCTGTTATTGCACCTGAGACGAGACCGTGGCTTCAGGGAAGTAGACTAACTGTTTATGAACTCATGGAGGAGAATATACCTGTAACATTAATTGCAGATACAGCTGTAGGTTTAGTTATGTTTAAGAAAATGGTAAATAGTGTTATGGTTGGTGCAGATAGGATACTGTCTGATGGGCATGTTTTCAATAAAATTGGGACATTTAAAGAAGCTGTTATAGCTCATGAACTTGGCATACCATTTTATGCTCTAGCTCCCTCTTCAACCTTTGATATGATAAGTACAGCAGATCAGGTGAAAATAGAGGAGCGTAGTCCAGATGAGGTTAGAAGCATAAAGGGAGTCTATATTAGCCCCAAAGAAGTAAAAGTTTACAACCCGGTCTTTGACGTAACACCACCTAAATATGTTTCTGCAATAATAACAGAGTATGGAATTATCTATCCTCCTTTCGATAAAAATATACGGAGAATGCTGGGAAAATAGGTAACTTACAGATAGATGTATGGAATAGTTTTAAATATTTTTACATATAAAGAAATATTAAATGAAAGGAGCTGTAATTGCAGTAATAGCAATTATATTGATAGCAGCGGTGGCATACCTATATTTTAGTGGTTATTTTTATAGTGTAACTGTTACCGGTGTATATGTTACTTATCAAAATAATTTACTTATAAAGTATATTAAAACAAACTATTCTAACAGCACTATAAATCTTCATGGTGGACAAAAATTTACTATAACACTTAATATATCATCTGGAATAGTTACTACAGAAATAAGTAGTATAACAGTGTCCTCACCATTTCAGGTATTTTCTACAAATCCACCTACACCATTTGACATAAAGAGTGGAAGTTATATGTTGGTTAATGTAACCATAACTGCTCCAATGTCTGATTTCAAGGGGCCTATACAAATAGTGATAAACGGTAATCCAACGATCTAATTATCTAAAATAAGATTATTTTTTAACCTTTGGTCTTCATCTTACCTTATATATTTTAACTCAGGGCTAACGCGGAAAAATTTATAATTTAAATGACTATATAGTATATCTGCCTGCGGCCGTAGTCTAGCCTGGATTAGGACGCCTGCCTGCCACGCAGGAGGTCCCGGGTTCAAATCCCGGCGGTCGCATATTTTTAGATTAATTGAAAGTGATTCTCTATATAACGATTATCATCGATTTGGCACTAATGAAAAACTGTTTAACATTTACAAAGCTAAAATTTGAGTAAATGAATTTATGACAAAATTTTTGAAACTATATATTTTATTTTAATTTCCTTTTTGATTTTCTGCTCAACCGAAGTAATGTGTTGAAGAGACCGAACATTGAATCTGTAAAGTAACGCCGCGGCCGGGATTTGAACCCGGGTCAAGGGCTCGACAGGCCCCCATCCTAGACCGCTAGACTACCGCGGCACGCGGCAATTTAGTATTGTAAATCTTATAATTTAAATTTTACTTGCTTATGCCTATAATTAACGTGACGTAATATGGGTAGAAAGTTTTAATTAGATTTAAGTTGAATTAGAAAAATGGCGGGGTAAAATAGCGGCGTAGGGAAGCCTGGTATCCCGCAGGGCTCATAACCCTGAGGTCCCTGGTTCAAATCCAGGCGCCGCTAATGCTTCCCTACATTACATCCCCCGCCACCACCTCACATACATTTTTAAAATTCGTCAACGAGAGTGATAAGAGGTTTTATGTAGTTTTTATTAATTATTTTTGTTATAAAATCACGTATACATTAGAGATTTCTTCTTTAGTTATACCAAATATTATAGTTTGACATATCATGATCTTTCTTAGTCTCCGTTACGTTTTTATTAACAAATACTGAATCAGCTAATCGTTTGAAAAAGGATTATATTTATTCTTATTTTAGGAAAATATGTTGGCAACAATTTTGCTATTTTAATATAAATTGATTTTTCCCCTTTTTGAGGTCAAAAATAAGTGTTTTTAGGGTGAGGATTATTTTATGGAGATGAGTAAACTTAAATAGAGTTTATTTCCTCACCCTCAACCAAACTATCACCACGTTATTAAGAAGGTATATAGATGTTAACCAGTTTAGATACTATTAGTAATCTGAGTGAGTTCTGGCTAACCTAGTAACTCTAATGTCCTCTTTACTAATTCTCTCCTTTTTCTTTATTAATTCTATATTTTACATTATTAACCTTTAGTATATATGCGTTACCAACAGTTCCATCAGCCGTTACTCACGCAAAAATCTATGGAGGGAGAACTCCCTTCAATTCATGTAAAAGTAGTGCGGCATTCGGGATTTGAACCCGAGTTAAGGGCTCGGAAAGGTACAGGTACTCTTTGCATATCCCGTTTGCCTGAGCTATACTATCGTGATGTTTTATAAATCTTATAATTTTTAAGGAATGTTTTAATCGATAAGTCTCTCAGTAATTAAGATTGCCCCATGTAAATCTTTACTTCTAAGAATCCTCTTTAGCATTTGGATTCCCCTTTCAGCCAGTCTCGTAAAATCCATAGCAAGTTGTTGTAGTTTTAATAAATTCAATCTCAGCGAGCCTTCTATGAAGTTATAACACAAAATATAAACTAATAAAGTTGTACCTGAATTATAATTTTTGTGATACAACAATTTATTGACAGAGAAAGGGAGCTGGAGTTTCTTGAAGAGAAATACAAGGAGGATAAAGCTCAATTCATTATACTTTACGGAAGAAGGAGAATAGGAAAGACTGAGTTAGTTAAGCAATTTATCAAAGATAAAGAAGCAATATATCATTTGTCTACTACCGACGGGATACAAAATAACGTTAATAGACTTAAAGAAACCTTTGCTCGCTTCACTGGTAAAAACTACTTCAGATCACTTAACGTCTCATTAGACGACTTGTTAATCTACTTTGAGGACGAAATTGGCGATAAAAGGGTTATCCTGGCGATAGACGAATTCCAATACCTAATTGAGGCTGACAGAAGCGTAATTTCCCAAGTACAGAGGGCATGGGACGAAAAGTTAAGGTCAACTAAAATCTACCTGCTAATCACAGGATCTAGTGTAGGGATGATGGAGAATGAGGTGTTATCTACGAAATCGCCCCTTTATGGAAGAAGGACAGGGAGTTGGAAGTTAACTACACTACCGTTTCCGTCCCTCTCCAGTTTTTTCCATAATAAGGATATAGGAGAACTGATAAAGATTTGGAGTGTTATGGACGGAATACCCTTTTACATTCTTCAACTCGACCCTAGACTAAGTGTAGAGGAAAATATAAAGTACAAAATAATGAAGAAGGGGAATGTACTATACGACGAACCCCTTTACATTCTCAGGGAGGAGTTTAAGGAACAAAGGGTCTACCTCAGCATATTAAGGGCTATTTCACAAGGCTATAATACAGTGAGCAAAATATCAGAAGTAACGGGTTTAGATAAGGGTAATCTAACAAGCTATCTAGACAGGTTAGAGGAGAACGAGATAGTAGAAAGGGTTATACCATATGGGATGAAGAGAGGTTGGTGGGAAATTAAGGATAACTTCTTTGACTTCTGGTTTAGATTTGTATATGAGAACGTCAGCGACCTTGAGATCGATAGGGTTGAAGAGGTGATGAAAAGGGTCAACTTAGAACAGTATTTCTCTCTAAAGTTTGAAAAGCTGATAAGGGAGTTAATAAGAAATAAGACGATACCTTTACCATTTAAATATGAATATGTAAGCAAGTATTTGCATAAGGGAGAGGAAGTCGACATAATAGCTGAGGGAAAAGACGCCTTGTTTATGGCAGAAGTAAAATGGTCAGATAATGTGGACTGTAAGCCACTGATTAATAAGATGAGAAGAATCATTAGTAAATTGAACGAAGAAGGGAAAAAGAACGAGTACTACGGAATTTTTGCTAAATCATTTAAGAACTGTAACGCCGACGTTGTATTTGATCTTAACAAATTAACACAAACACTTAGGATAAAACAAGGTTATTGAGCTTACTCAGAACATGAATGACATGGCAACAAGAAGTTCGTTATGCTAAACCTAAATGATGCATATGGGTAATGCCAACATTTTACAAATTGAGGAAAGACTCGCCCTTCAGGGCGGGGATGATAAAAGGTTTTTAAGTCGCCCAAATACCTTCTACCTGTGGGTAGGGGAGCTACTAAAGGTGGGTTAGGAATCAGAGTTACATTCACCCTTATGGTTCCCCCACTACTCCATCCCTATTCACTCTAGTTGAGGGGTATGAGAGGGGTCTACGTTATGTCCTTGAGTGGTTAAAGGAAAATAAGCCAGAAAAGGGACTAGTAAAAGAAGTCCACAAGGCTACTTATCAAGTGCTCAAAGAGAAGTTCAGTCTACACTCTAATAAAGATTAGCTTAGCTCGCTCCGCTATCATGTTAGCTTGGATGTTGTTGTGGGATAAAAAGAACCATAAGATTAAGGACATTCATAATAATATTCCACTGATTTCACATAAAAAACTATGCCGCTTAAGGCAATATCCGGTATAATCCCATATAGTGGATCAATAAAAATAAACGGTAAAGAAGTCAGAACTGCAAGGAATCTCTTAGAGTACTCAATGAATTTACCCGATGTTTACACTATAGGAAATACAGTTCTCGATACTGCTAAGATAGTTGCAGAGCTTAAGAAAGGCTATCTAAAAGACTTTTTAGAACTGCTGGAAAAGTTAGCCTTAGAAAGCAAGAAAGTGGTTTATAAGCATATATATATAAGCTATCAACAGGGCAAAGATCCCTAGTTACATTAGCTCTAGCTCTCTTTACAAGACCCACAGTCTGTACTCTTGATGAGCCTATAGAGAATGTGGACCTACGAAAAAGAGAAAATGTAATTAAGGTGATTAAGGAGAACGTAAAGGAAGGAATAATAGTGAGCCATGATAAGAAGCTTATAGAAGCGTTTAGTGATGCGAAAGTATATACGATGATAGAGGGAAGCTTATTTGAGGGTTTTGAAATCTAATAAGAAGGCTAAGGAAAGTTTAGGAAGAATTAAGATAGCTTACTGGGCAGGTTGTTGGTCTGGCTGATGGAGTAAATCCGAGGTTAATAATTTTTGCCTTAAAGCGAATAGTTGCAACTCTAACTGGTTAAATTTACCTATGTCAAGTTCTATAAAGAGAGAATTACTTTCAATTCATGTAAAAGTAGTGCCGCGGCCGGGATTTGAACCCGGGTCACGGGCTCGAAAGGCCCGCATACTATCGGCGCATTACACTTGACCGGGCTATACTACCGCGGCGTAATCTAAATCATAAAATTTCAGAAGGGATATTTAAAGCTATGTTAAAGGTTTGGATATAAATAACTTCTACATTCTCTCCATAAATTTGTTATAGGCAAACATTTCATTAATAAATTCGACTCTTAAATTACTAATTAAGAGTTACGTTTAGTGATCTGAAACAGTTCTAACCAGTATATCGAGCAAAGGCTTCCTTTAGCCTGTTTACAAGATGAGGAAAGCCTCGACTTTCAAGGCGGGGAGGAAGTCAGGTGATAATAAGCTCTAAACTTTGCTCATAAATACACTGATAAATATTGTATTGCTATTAATCCTCCCTCTCTAATAGAGAATTTTGTTACTACACAGTAGAGTGATCGTAGTTTACTTTAGGCGAAAGTTAATATATGTATGCATGTATAAATATATTTATGCCTAAAGTCATTACAATATCAGATGATGTTTATGATAAATTGTCAAAATTAAAGAAGGGTAGGTCTTTCAGTGAAACTATAAATGAGCTAATTGAGTTCTATAACAAGAATAAAAAGGGGAATAAAGATGTTTTACTCCAAATGTTTGGAATTCTTAATGAGGAGGAGGCTACGGAAATGGCTAATGAGACATTGAATATCAGAAAGAGTTTTAGGTTTAGGGCTATTGAAAATGGTGATACTTGACTCGAATGTTATAATAAGAGTAATGAGAGGAGACGAAAACACATTTAAAGTAGTTGAGGAGTTTCAAGATACGATAGCTACAACGGTGTTTAACGTCTATGAGATTCTAAGATCTAAGTTTGGATATAAGGTTAGAGAGCATATTGAAAAAATGGTTATATATCCTTTTACAGCTAGTGAAGCTTTGATTGCATCAGATATATATCGAGAACTCGCTTCACGGGGCAAGATAAAAGAAGATATTGATGTTCTGATAGCTTCTATTGTCAAGTCTAATAATGAGGTTTTGATAACTTATGATAAAGACTTTGAAGATATAAAGAAAATTACTGGAATAAATATTATAACATTATAGTATTGTGTATTCGATAGTAGTTTTTCTTATATAAAAATTGTATAAGTATTTAAATGTGGATCTTCTTCTATATTATAGTGTTATTATACTTTGTATCAATCATTATCTTAATTAAGTAGATGAGCTCAGAATTTATCAGGTAATTTTTCTCTGTTTTGCCCACTAGGTTTAATTTAAATAATTTTGTGGTGATATATGTTTGATGATGACAAAGAGCCGAATGGATGAGTGACATCTAATTTTGTGGGCAGCCACTGATAGAGAACATATATATCATAACCCCAATCTATTTTTGTGGTTAAGAGAGCGGAAGAGAGAAAAAAGAGTAAGAAAGTTGTTCCGTTATCAGAGGAACTGATAGATACTTTAAGATCTGAGTTATTGAGATTGATGATTATTAGATCAACTTCTTTGGATGGAAATTTCAGGGCAGAGGATAGGTGGAAAGAAGGACTAGAGGAAATTTTATGGAACGTAGTAGACATTCTAAAAATATCCAAGGACGCGGAAGTGTTTAATTTCATATCCTTAGTTTACTTTTCTTACACGTCTGAAAATGCACCGGGTGGTAATATTCCAATACCTTTGACTTCTGTAAATGAGTTATTGAAGAGTAATCAACAGTTGAGAGATTATATACATCAATCAATTAAAATATCAATTCTTAACTTCTCAAGGATACTAAAGAACATGAATTACGTTATAGAGACTGAGAAGGATTTAGAAACTATTATAAAATTTGGTCCTTATATATCTAGGCTCAATCCCATAGTTATTGTGTCAAAAAATGGTTCAAACTTTGATTTGGCTATAAGTATTCAGGGCGCGACGAAGGACTTAAATGATATATTGTTAGATGCTTTAGAAAGCTTTTTCTATCAATTAAATTTTGAGATAATTGGTAAATCTGCTAGTGAACAATTGATTAAGATAGTAGTAAAAAGAATATAAGTTCTATATTGATAAATCTTTTATAATTGAATTAACCGTAATGTATATAATGGGTAGACGACCTTGCTTTATGTCTGACGAGAAGTATCAATTTATTAGAAATTTATCAACAGTTACAGGTAAATCTATTTATGAACTTACTAACTATTCAATTGATCTATTAGAGAAAGTTTACGAAAAAATAGGAATAGATAATATGAATTTCTTCATGGAAGAGATTAAATTTTATGTTATCATCAGGGATTTTATAAAAATAGAGTTCCAGAAATATGATCCTAAGTTAATAGGAATTAGTATTTCCAATTACCTTAAATCGGAGGGAATTGTAGATTCTAAGAGACCAGAATTTATCTTTATACTTAATATCATAGTGAAACTGTTAGATGGTAAGGTGGTTTTCCTAAATCTTCATGGTAAAGACCCTGAGCTGGTTAATGTGATGTTTAACAACGAAGAACAAGCAAAATACTTTGAACAGGTATTTAAAATTGTGTCATCGGAACTTAATTTGAAACTAAGGATTATTAAGGACTTATTGGTGGTAAAAATACAAGAAGTATCATGATTTTTACTGGAATTGACCCCGGGAGTAGGACTTATGAAGCCATATCTGTAACCGAAACCGGAAATATTTCCAGGAAAATTGAGATACCTACAGACTTAGTGAAGCATGCTTCTTATTCTCTGCTTAGATATTTGTTAGATGAAAGACCTGTAGCTGTTGCAATGCCATCGGGTCATGGCTTACCGTTTAAGAAAATTACTGATCTCACTGATAAGGAAATTTTTCTATTAACACTTGCTGATCCTGAGAAAGAGGGACACTTAAGGAACTTCATAAGATCCTCAAAAGCATATATTTTCAATGGGTTTACAATCCCAGGAGTGATAGAGTTAGACTCAGTACCTGTATATAGAAAGATAAACGTAATAGATATGGGAACAGCAGATAAGGTAGCCTCAGCGTTCTTTTACAGGACAATGTACGATAATTTTGTGCTAGTAGAAATTGGTTCTAATTTCTCCTCTATACTGGTAGTTCGAAATGGCGAGATTACAGATGGGTTTGGGGGGACTATACTACCTGGTTTCTCCTCTGCTGGTTTTTTAGACGGAGAAATCGCATACTTATTATGCAAGTACGCTAAAATTTCAAAGGAGACAATTTATTCAGGAGGTAACTGGGAAAGAGGAGTAGAAATAATCAGGATAATTTCTGAATGGTATTCATCTAAATACAATCTCCCAATAATAGTTTCTGGCAAGAGAAAGTGGGATGTAGATTTTGGTAAGAAATTTTCTTTTTCTTTTAAAGAATCAGCAATTGGTTCAGCTTACATAGCAAATTCTCTCTATGGTGGAATCTACAGGAAATATATAGATTTCCTTAAAAGTGCAGGTACTCCATTATCACATGTGAGGCTAAAGGGATGGGAAGAGATTATTTCCTTGACAAGGATCTAGTACTAGACAGAGATAATAACATATACTACGTGTACAGTAATATTAATCCCTTTGGATATATTTACGCGATATTGAAGTACGTTTTTACTGGTAAGGGATTATGGAAAGGATATGAGAGAGCTTTAAAATATTATGGAATTCATAACGTCCTAAAAGTAAAACAGGAGTTTATCCATGAGTGTTGTTATGGTGTTAGTTTTCCTATATTAAGAAAATCAGCAATTTCTAATCACCTCAAGCCTGAAGAGAAAATAAGGGAAATATTAAAGCATCCCTCACAGAGTAAGCAAGAGCTTACACTCCTCGAAATAATGCAGTACATTCATACATCTAGATTAGGAGTCTCTGGCAGTTTACTTACAAACACCTATCATGAACTCTCTGATCTAGATATCGTAATATATGGATGTAAAGAATCATTAGATGTGATTGAAAGTTTTGAAGGTTTTAATGATGATGAGGAATGGATTTATGAAACCAGTAAGAATTACGGCTTAGAATTAGACTTGGTTAAAAAATTATATACTAGAAAAATTAGGGGCAAATATTACAATAACGTAAAATATTCTATTTTATTTGTAGATGACAAACCTCAAAGATATTGTGAAGATGTGTGTCTTCCTACTCGTAAAAGAGTTAAAATTAAGGCTGAAATAGAACCTGATTGCAAAGCATTATTTTACCCTTCTAAAGTGAGTCTATATCATGTGGAAGGCGATGAAAAAGTAGACTATTTAGTTTCATATGAGGGCATATATTCTTATCTATTATACTCCTCGAGAAAAATAGAAGTTGATGGCTTACTCGTGAAATGTGAAAATTCCAATCAAGTAATAGTGGGCGATAGAAATGTTGGAGGGAGAGTCAGGAGAATACTGTGAGAAAGTAGCATTTATCCTTTCTAACGCCACTGTCTTAGAAGCATTACATTACAAACCTGGAAACGCTTCAAGAACAAGAGATATTAAAGGTGTCAAGTTCTCAGACCTTGTAAAGTCTGCATTACTTTCAACAAATTATTATAAAACCGCTTGTATAAGGGGTAGCTCACAGGAAAAGCCATTGTATGATCTTTTGTACATGATGGCTAAAATTAGTAAAACGCTGCACGTTAATTTTTCCATATTAGGTACTGCTATGCAACTTCTACCCTTAGCATATTCTTCCTCTTCAACTGACTCCATTGGTCAGCTTATTTTTAGAGCGACACAGCTAATTAGGTCATTGGATAGTATTGAATCTAGGTATTTTAAGATGACTCTGGAAATATTGCAACTAAGCTATTTGGGTAAATTAGACAGGGGATATGATTATAGAGAGCAAGATGATAATCTCTCTCTATTTGAAATTCTTAAGATATCAGCCTTTGATAGTGCAGTTAGAAATATGTTAGATGGCTATAAATATTCTCTGTGGGTTGCAAAACTCATTGAACAGGAGGGGTATGATAGAGGGATTCTTTTGGGATTTTTAAAGGTTTTATGTGAATTACCAGATGGGTTAATATTTAGGAGAAACGGTGGAAGAATAGCCATGGAAGTATCAAAACTGGCTTGCCAATGTTTAAGTAATGAAAAATTGGTGAGTATTTTAGACGAATATTTGGTCTCTAGGGGATATAATCCTGGCTCTACGGCAGATATAGTTGCAGTGGGTATAGCTATTCACGGATTGGGTGTTCTTTATGGCGATAATGGCACTTATAACCAGACTTCCGTGTGAAAATTCCTTAATAGATAAAATAAACAGTCTGGATGTGGACTATGTTGTTGGTTTAGGTGATGTAGAGTGTCCGCAATTTTTAAGAGATTTTTATGGTATTTTAGGGGAGATGGACAACATAACTACAATGAAGTATTTGAAAAATACAGGTAAATTAATAGAGTCTTCCTTCCTTGCTTTTAGTACTAACTTTTCCAATATAACTATTACACATTTTCCTCCTAGATTAGAGTACGGATCGTTAATGGTTAGAAACCAAATACTTACCAATAGCCCAAAGATGGTATTTCATGGCCACTCTGAAGCTCAGAACATATACAATATAGGTTTAACTAAAATAGTATCTATTGGAAGCGCAGAAAAAGGGTATTATGTCATATACGATTCTAATACGAACGAGATTATTTTAAAGAGGAGCAGCCATTAGGTACGCATCTTCTCCGTCTGCATAATAGTGTTTAAGGAGTTTAACTTCTTTGAAATTGAATTTTTTGTACAGCGATATTGCAGGATAGTTTGTAACTCTTACTTCTAGATATACTTCCTCAGCATTATATGTATCTTTCATGGCTCTGAGAGAGTTTTGTAAAAGGGATGTGCCGACACCTATCTTTCTGAAGGGTTCAAGAACAGCAATAGACACTATATGACCCTTTCTTACTAGAGACGGAATGTGTTTAAGATTACTAAATCCCCATTCTATCCTCGGCATGACATATCCAACAACCTCACCTTCTAGGTCAGCTACATAAAATGCTTGTCCATATTCCTTTAAGTGTTCAACAAAAAAATAATATGGATAATTTTCAGGTAGTGCAGATCTATTTATCCTAATTATTTGGTCTATGTCCGATAATGTCGCAAGCCTGATTTGATAATTGATTTTCCTCTTACTATCCTCGGTTATTTCCATAGTATAAGGTTTTTAGTGATCACTTAAATTTATATTTGGTCATATGGTACACCCATCAAAAAAAATCATAGGAGAGGTTTCTAGAGAACTACTAAATAAAAAGATACTGGTTGGAGTAACAGCCAGTGTATCAGTTTACAAAAGCCTCGATTTAGTCAGAGCATTGATGAGAAGGGGGGCAAATGTTAGGGTCATAATGAGTAAGGATTCAACTAAATTGATTAATCCGATGATGTTCCATTGGGCTACAGGGGAAGAGCCTGTAGTAAGCGTAGGAGGAGAAATAGAACATGTCGAGCTTGCTGAAGAATATGATGCACTAGTTATAGCACCATCTACAGCTAATACAATTTCTAAATTAGCCAACGGAATAGCAGACACTTCTATAACATTGACTGCACTGAACTTTGTTGGAATTAAGAAACCTGTTATTTTGGTACCTGCAATGCACCTGACAATGTATGAGGCTCCTCAGTTTAAAGAGAATATAGAAAAACTTGTCAAACAGGGCATTGAAATAATTAATCCAGAAATTACCAGGGATGTAGCTCATTACCCAGATATTGAATACCTCTCTAGTTATATCACATCTTTTCTTCTCAGGGGAAAAGATCTTAAAGGATATAAAATAGTGGTGACTGCTGGTCCCACTAGAGAATACATTGACCCAGTCAGGTTTATCTCAAATTCGAGTAGTGGTACTATGGGTGTGTCGATAGCTAATGAAGCCTATTTCAGGGGCGCAGACGTTATCCTAGTTCACGGTCCATTATCCTCAAGCGTTAAGCCATACACTAAAAGAATCAGGGTTGATACTACGCAAGAGATGGCTGAAAATGTAGAAAAATTGGTTAGAGACGAGAAATACGGTATAGTTATATTAGCCGGTGCGCCAGCTGATTTTAAGCCCAAGAATGCCGCTTCAAGTAAAATAGATAGTCATTCAGAAGTTCCTAAAGTTGAATTAGAGACGACTCCTAAAATTTCCTCAAAATTGTCAATCTATCGTCCACTACTGGTGGGATTTTCTGCTGAAACCGTAAATAGTGATGAAGAGCTGATTGAGAAGGCAAAGATGAAAAAAGAAAGGCATAAATTTGATATAATAGTTGCAAATAACGTGAAGAGAAAGGACATAGGCTTTTCCTCAGAATATAACGAGGTTATAGTTATAGGAAATTCTTTCGTTAGGAAGCTAGAAAAGAACTATAAGACAATTATAGCTAGAGAATTGTTAGATATCGTTAAATACGAAGTAAGTAGAAAGGTTTAAGTTTAAATTCTTTGCATGAATTTATTGTCTAGTAGTTTGGCTCGGGTAGCTCAGCCTGGTTAGAGCGATGGGCTGTGGACCCATAGGTCCCGGGTTCAAGTCCCGGCCCGAGCCCTTTTTATGTGTTTTTGGCTCGGGTAATCTCACTGATTGCCGATTTTATGCGCAATATTCTAGAACTAGAAAAACAAGAAAGGAATTCTATCTGGATTAGTGTGATTTGATATACTTATATATGTAAAAATAGCTCTTTGTCTTCTATTTTCATTTATAATTCTCGATATAACCTACAGCTTAATCCGAAATAATTCTATAATCTTAATATTAAAATAAGGTCGGAAAAATAAAATTCTTAGCTTCTTAAGGAGGCTTCACATCTATTGCTGCTACTGGGCAAACGTTCACACATGCCATACAGAATATACAGGCTTGTTCATTAACTGGATCTGCTTTTTTCTCGGATGCAGGATGACCTGGTGTCTCATACCATTGAAACACATTTACAGGACACGCAGTTATACATGAACCGTCTGCTATACATAGATCGAAGTCTACCCCTACTATAGTTCCATGTACACCCAACACCTTAGGGGATTCCACTGGTCCATAGATTTTGTGACCTGAATGGTCACCTACTACTGGCTTACTTGTTCTATAATTCGGATCTATACCCATTCTAATCCCCAATATTATACTAGCAGATAGTTTAAAATATTTGTCGCCCCTAAACTATTCGGGATGCTATTATACGTAACGCTTCTTACTCCTCTTGACGAATGGATAACAAATATGGATTGGACAAGAAATTCTTTTACGATTCTAGATATTAAACCTGAGGAAAATTTCTCTACCTACAGACTTTTAATAGAACTCAAAGGGAATCCTCCTGATACATATAAGGAGTCCTTTTCAAAGGTATCTAAGGATACTTATATGGGAATCATCAAAGTAAGGTCTAGTGGAGTTATAAGAGTCTTAGGTAATTACTCTATAATTAATGGAACAGTAAGCAATGACTCTGTTGTATGGGTTGTAGTTCTTAACGGATATACAGAACTAAGAAAATTGTTAAGAGACTTTATTGATAGTAAGATAGACGTTAAAATTCTCAAGGTTCTAAAGGCTAAACCATCTTCAATAATTACAGGGAGACAGGAGCAAATTCTGAAGATCGCATTAGAGTTAGGGTACTTTGACTTTCCCAGAAGAATTAGGCTGAATGAGTTATCAAAGAAATTAAACATTAGTACATCTACACTTGCTGAAATTATTAGAAGAGCAGAGAGAAATATAATTGAAGCATTTCTAAGGGAGAGAGACTTATGAGACATGGTGGCGTGGAATGGGTTCATGGAAGACCACTTAAAATAGATGATTTCAGTGTTAATCTGAATCCTCTAGGTACACCAGAATTCGTCGAGGAACTCATAAGAGACGCCTTAATGAATAAAGTGTATTCGTATTATCCGCCGTTGCAACTAAGAGATATAAAGGAGTTCATTGCTGATCTGTATAACGTTGACATTTCGCTTGTGGGAATTTTCAACGGAGCATCAGAAGTAATTTCGTTGTTGGAACCATGTAACGTACCAGAGCCTAATTATTCTGAGTACAAAAGGGCAGGAAGTTATTATGCAATGGAGTTAGACGATATTTTTATTTACTCTTTAGAGGGTAACTGTGTAATTACAAGCAATCCTGTAAATCCCACTGGATCTTTTGTAGAGAGAGAAAGGATAATCGACTTCCTATCCAATGGGGGCAAGCTTATCCTAGACGAGTCCTTTGCAGATATTAGTTTAATTGAACCTAATTACGACTTAGCAAGTGAGTTTGATAATTTACTTTTTATTTCGTCTTTTACCAAGTCTTTAGCAATACCAGGTCTAAGGATAGGTTTTACAATAGGTAAGAGCTCTAAGGAGCTTGAAGATAAATCTCCACCTTGGAGGCTAAATAGTATAGCCTATTATGTATTTTCTAATCTTCATGCAAAGGAAGTTAGGAATTTCTTTAGAAGAAGCAAGGATTATCTAAGTGGTCTAATATCTGGTTTATCTTCTCAGTTTAAAATGTACAAAACGGTAGCACCATTCGTTTTGGTTAAATTTCCTATACCTGCCACAAGGGTTAATCAGATGCTAAGACCATTGGGTTATCAAATAAGGGATTCAGAGGGATTTAAAGGGCTAAATGAATTTTATGGGAGGGTAGCTGTAAAACATAACACTAATGTTCTATTCAAAAAGATAAATGATTTAGTAAGTGTTCAATAAATAAGGGTTAAAAATACTTGTGAGAAAATTTAATAACACAGGGTTCATTTTATTATCGTATGTTCGGGAGGTTCCTGAAATATTCACTAGTAGGTGCACTAGGCGTTGTTGTTAATGAAGGAGTCTTGTTACTATTCCGTGACTATTTACCTCTTACTGTTGGTCTTGCACTTGCCATAGAATTCTCTATCCTCTCGAATTTTATTCTAAATGATATATGGACTTTCAGGGATAGCCGAGTTGGTAGTATTGGTGGTAGGTTACTAAGATTTCATTTATCTTCGCTTGTAGGTGGAGCAGTACAATATGTGATAGTTATAGGATTAGTCATCTTATTTGTGAATTACTCGAATTTAACTGAATTACTGTTTTTACTATTTTTTTCCTCACTGAAACTTTCATCAATTTATCTTGCAGCAATAAATTTCATAGGTATTGTAGGGGGTTTTGGAGTAAGATTTATTTTAAGCCTCAAGTATGTTTGGGGCTAAACTTTGAACTTCTTGATCGAAGAATAGTTAGAGCACTTCATTGTAATTAGACTTTAAAAAATTATTAACGTACTAAGTACCTAAGGTGAAACAGTATAATATATTCGTTTTCTGCCTTTCCCTCTATTCTCGACCTTGATAATTTTAATTTCACCTATTTCTTTTGTGTTTGAGACATGGGGTCCTCCATCGGCTTGAATATCTATTCCCTCTATTTCTACTATCCTCCAAGTATCTACATTTGGGGGCATTCTCTCGGCTAATTTCACTATTCCTGGTATTTTCATTGCCTCGTCTCGCTTTAGAAAGTAAATTTTTACCGGAATATTTTTCTTAATTACCTGATTTGCTTCATCTATTATCTCTATTAATTTATTTTTATCATCTACATCGAAATCGTCTTTTGCATATTCAGGAGAAATGTTACCTCCAGTAATCTTGGAGTTATATTTAGTAAAGGCTATGGACGCAACAACATGTGACGCTGTGTGTAATCTCATCATTCTATAACGCCTTTCCCAGTCAATCTCTCCTTTAATTTCCTGTCCTTCTTTTAACTCTTGAGAATTCTCGACTTCATGGTATATTTCGTGATTTATTTCTTTAACAGATGTTACCTTATATTTTTTGTCGTCTATTACAAAATATCCTGTATCATTTTCTACTCCCCCGCCTCCAGGATAGAAAGCGGTTTTATCTAGAACTATCCCCTGAGGACTAATTTTTAATATTTTTGCTCTAAATTCTTTTACGTAGCAATCAGAAAGATATATTTTTTGGTTCATTGACTTTATTCTACTTCTTCTCTTTTATATTAATTTTTAGTAGTATAATATCGCACCTTCTGTTTTATAAGAGGTATGATCGCAATATATATATTGACCATGATAAGCAAAGAGTTCCAAAAGATATGGGAGGGGAATCAAAAAGTAAAGATTCCCAAGAGTAAAGATCCTCTCAAGTACAGACTTGTCCAGGCTCAGTATAGAGTAAGATCCATGGTTAGTAGACTTGACGTTTATATAGGAAGGATGCAGGAGAGAGACAAAGTACTATTTGAGAGAGTTGTAGAGTCACAGATGAGCAAAGATCAGTCTAGGGCTGCAATGTATGCTAACGAATTAGCAGAAATAAGGAAGATCACAAAACAATTATTGACAACCCAGATAGCATTGGAGCAAGTCTCTCTAAGGTTAGAGACTGTAACTGAGCTCGGTGATATATTCGCTAACTTGATACCCGTAATGGGTGTAATTAACGAGTTAAAGACTTCCTTAAAGGGCGTAATGCCTGAACTCTCTATAGAATTAGGTGAATTGGGTGAAGGTTTACAAGAAATAGTAATTGAAGCTGGCGAATTCAGTGGTGTAAGTGGTATAAGTGCAACATATTCACCAGAGGCAAGACAGATATTGGAGGAAGCTTCCGTAGTTGCGGAACAGAGGATGAAGGAGAAGTTCCCATCTCTACCTACTGCAGGAATTACACAGCAACAAAAAAGCTAATTTTCTCCTCCCTTACCATTTTTAAAGCTTTTATTTGTAATTTTCTCACTCCTTTTATATGGCACAAGATTTTACTGTAACACCTTGGGAAGTTAAAGGGAAAGTAGATTATGATAAATTAATTGTGCAATTTGGTACACAGAAAATGACTAGTGAACTCAAAGAGAGGGCAAAGAGAGCTATAAATGACGAACTACACGTAATGCTAAGGAGAGACGTATTTTTCTCACACAGGGACTTTGATTTGATTCTAAATGATTATGAAAAGGGTAATGGTTTCTTTCTGTATACTGGTAGAGCACCTTCATTAGGAATGCATATCGGTCATTTGATTCCTTTCATATTTACTAAGTGGTTACAGGAGAAGTTTAAGGTAAATGTATATATTGAAATAACCGATGACGAAAAATTCCTAAGGAACGTGGATTATACATTGGATCAGACAAAGGAATGGTCATATGAGAATATCTTAGATATAATAGCTGTTGGGTTCGATCCCAATAAAACATTCATATTCCAGGACACTGAGTACATTAAAAATATGTACCCACTGTCCGTAAAAGTTGCTAAAAAACTAACTTTTAATGAAGTGAGAGCTACATTTGGACTTGATACTTCCTCCAATATAGGTATTATATTCTATCCTGCTTTACAGATAGTCCCTACAATGTTCGAGAAAAGGAGATGTTTGATTCCTGCAGGTATTGATCAAGATCCTTATTGGAGATTACAAAGAGATATAGCTGAAAGCTTAGGGTACTTCAAGGCTGCCCAAATACATAGTAAGTTCCTCCCTCCTCTTACAGGACCAGAAGGAAAGATGAGTTCCTCACAGCCTGAAACGGCTATATATCTTACAGATGATCCTAAAACTGTTGAGAGAAAAATAATGAAATACGCATTTTCTGGTGGGCAAGCTACAGTGGAACTTCACAGGAAATACGGCGGAAATCCAGATATAGACGTTGCTTTTCAGTGGCTCTACATGTTCTTTGAACCTGATGATCAGCGGATAAGAAAGATTGAGGAAGATTATAGGTCTGGTGCTATGCTTACAGGAGAACTTAAGCAAATTTTGGTAGACAAGCTTGATGCATTCCTGGAAGAACATAGAGAAAAAAGGGAGAAGGCTAAAGATTTAGTTAACGTATTCAAATTTGATGGAGATTTAGCAAGAGATATGTGGAAAAGAATTCATGTATAACCTCTTTTATACACTCCTAATCTCTTCAAATGATATACTACCAAGTTAGTGGACTTACCTAGAGTCTTTGCAATTCTATAGATCGATTCTCCCTTAAGATACATTTCCTTAATTTTATTTATATCGTCATCACTTAGCTTCTTTATTTTTCTTCCCACGTTATGCTTTTTCAGTATTCGTAGTGCTGAAGATTCGCTTATTTTTAACATCTTACTAATATATCTTGCACTATGACCTTGTTTAGCTAGCTCGACCACTTCCTGCTCATTAATCCTCTTCTTTCTTATATTAACTCCTGCATTTAAGAGAATATTTCTCACTTTGGTATAACTAATTCCTAATTCTCTAGCTATACTCTTCATGGACTTTCCTTGATTATATAATCTTTTCAACTCATCTACGGATGCTTCAGTCATAATTGAGCTATCTACATTCTTTAAAATAAATTTTTTCCCAATCTTTGTATTGTTAAACTTCATTTGAATTAAATTTGAAACCAGATTGTATAAGTGTAATTATCTTTCATATTCGCTTAAACATGTTAATGATGTATTCTTACATCGTATAGCCAAAGATCTTTTAGAGTACAACAAAATGTACTTTAAAATTTAAGTTATCAATAGGGTTAAGAATATTTATGAGTGAAGTTTATTCTCTTGCTACTGGAATTTTAATGGGTTTATCGATTGCTGCTCCTCCTGGTCCTATAAATGCAATGATGGCTAATGAGTCCACTAGATCATTTTTAAATGGAATCGCAGTAGGCGCAGGCGCTATGACTGCAGATTTTGTATTCTTTTGGATCACATACCTGTTTAAGTCTATTATACCATCAAATATTCTGTTTGTTTTCTACATAGTAGGGGGAGTGTACATGTTATACTTATCTTATAGTGTTCTTAGAGCAAAGCAAGTATCATCTAGTACAGGCGGTAGTTATGTTAAAGGTCTTTCAGTGGCTATAGTTAATCCTTATCAAATAAGCTGGTGGCTTACATTCGGGATTTCCATGCTTAATCAATTCTCTGTGATAGTAGCACCAGGTTTCTTTATAGGAATTTTAATATGGATATTAGCCTTTCCGTTCTTAATAAACAGGATAGAGCAAAGATATGTAAAATACGTAAAAATATTTTCCTTCACCATTTTACTTATTTTCGGCGCATACATACTATATCAGGGTGTTCATTATTTTATCTAAGGCTGAAATAAGAGAGAAAATTTGGAGTCTGCTGGAGGATAAAAACATTGCAGCTTTCCCGAGACCTGTTTTTGGTAGAATTCCTAATTTTAAAGGGTCTAAAGAGGCTGCGCTGAGATTAAGAGAGATAGTAGAATACAGGAAATCCAAAATACTCAAGGTAAATCCTGATTCTCCTCAAAGATGGGTGAGAGAATTTGCCTTAATGGACGGTAAAACTGTGTTAGTACCTACACCTAGACTGAAGGGTGGTTTCTATATTTTAGATCCGTCGAAAATCAGTGATTATAAGAAAGCCTCAACCATATCAGGTTTCACATACTTAGGGGAGTTAGTAGACATTTATTCTATTCCCAAAGTAGATCTAGTAGTAGTAGGCTCAGTGGCTTTAACCTTGAGAGGAGATAGGGTTGGAAAGGGTGAAGGCTATAGTGAGCTGGAGTATGCTATACTTAGGGAAATTGGAAAGGTTGATGAAACAACTCCAGTGGTAACAACTATTCATGACATACAAATAGTTGACGAGATTCCAACAGAGGTATTTGACGTTCCTGTTGATATTATAGTGACACCCACCAAAGTAGTATATACAACAAATAAGAGAGAAAAGCCAAAGGGTATTTACATAGAATATCTAACGACGAAAAAGATAGAGAATACTCCTTTTTTGAAGGAGTATTTAAATAAAAGACTTAATAACTTGGTTTAGTTCTTTGCATAATTCTTCGGACTTAGTTATTAATCTATTTTTGAGTTCTTCCTTATTTACACTATAGACATATTTGGGTCTTCCTCCCTTCATGTTATCTCCTTTTTCCTTATCAACTAATCCTGCATCTGAAAGCTTCTTTAATATTATGCTTGTTCTACTTTTACTAATTTTTAGTTCTGCAGATATTGCATCAATATCCTTACCTTCTTTGCTTTCTAGTATCCTTAGAAATGTGTCTATTTCTGATTCAGAAAGACCATAGGCTACTGATAAGAATCTTTTTAAAATTACATATTTTTCAGTAATTTCAATACTCATTTTAATCTCGCCTTTCTTAATTTATATCTTAGTATGTTTTTTTAAATCTTACTACTACTATCTTTATACTTTTTATCTTTTAAAACTAATTGTATTATGCAATGGGAAAGGAAGATTTAAAGGCAGAAATCCTAAAGATTATTGAAGAGAATAGACAGGGTATTACCTCCACCCAAATTCGTGATATCCTCATGGAGAGAGGAATACAATTTAATATGGTAGAATTCAGAGAAATATTGGCGGATTTGGTTAGAGAAGGAAAAATCAAGAAGGAACCAGACTATGAAAAGAAGAAGTTTTTATTTAAAATTTAGTTTCCTTCTACGTTATTTATAATTTTTTGAGCTATACTCATAAATTCTTTTGAAGTAGGGCTCTCAGGATATTTTACGAAGAATGGTTCACCCATATCATTAGCCTTAGCTATGATCGGATCTAATGGTACCTGACCTAATAATGGTACTCCCATTTCATCTGCCATTTTCTTACCTTTTCCTTCACCAAAAATGAAGTAAGTCTTACCGGAGTCTGGGCAAACGAAATGACTCATGTTTTCAACTACTCCTATAATCTTTGCATTAACAGTTTTTGCGAAATTTATAGATCTCTTGACAGCTAGTGTTGACACTTCCGACGGAATTGTAACTATAACCATCCCTGTAAGGTTTGGTATTAATTGGGCTATTGATAATGCTTCGTCTCCTGTCCCCGGTGGCATGTCGATAAATAAGTAATCTAGTTCCCCCCAATTTACATCTCCCAAAAACTGTCTAATTGCAGTATGTTTTATAGCTCCTCTCCAAACAACAGGCGTATCGTCTTTAGGTAAGAGGAAATCAATGGAAACTACTTTTATGTTGAATGGTCCAGTAACTGGATTAATTCCATTATCATCTGCAGTTAAATACTGTCCTCTAACTCCTAGCATTTTAGGAACTGATGGACCGTGAAAGTCTACATCGACTATACCTACTTTTCTTCCGCTAGCTGCTATCGCCATAGCTAAATTCGACGATACAAATGATTTTCCTACACCTCCTTTTCCACTGAGAATAGCTATCTTATACTTAACCCTCTTCATTCTAAGCTGTAACTTCATATCTACTGCTTGTGGTGCTTGTGGCTGTACCTTTCTTAGGTCTCTGGGTTGCTTTGTGGGTTGCTGAGGAGAAGACATTCTGAAAGGATTATCACTCAAAAATTTTCACTCTCAACTTTTCTCATCTTCATACTTACTAATAACCTTATCTAATGATAATAAGAAATTCTGAATTTTTTCATCATCTAACCAATCAATTTGTTCACATTCATTTTTAATTATCTTTTCTAATATCTGGGAAATTGTCCTTCCTGTATTGTTTATTGTACATACCTTATCTTTTCCAAAAGCTTCTATTGCTTCTGCTTCTATTACACCTAATATTTCAGCCTCTAAATTTTCCGCTATCTTTAATTCATTCCAATTTCTCTTTTTTAACTCCTCATGCAAGATGAAAGGATCCCTTTTTAGAACTATGATCTTATCCGCTTTAGGCACAAGAGAAGGGTAAATTGTCTCGATCACAACATTAGGATTATTCTCTATATATTTCTTTATCAATTCCGTCACTCTATCTTCATCAATGATATAGCTTTGTCTGATATCATCATATTCTGTGTAAGCCTTATTTTCTATTATAAATGACGAGAGAAGAAGAAAATTTAGGTTTAATTTTTTAGACAATGCCTCTGCAACTGTTGTCTTTCCCGTTCCTGGTGTCCCTGTTACGATTATAATCATTCTTCTAATTACTTAGTTATGAAGACTAAAACTGTTTCTACAATAAATAAGGCTAGGGAGATTCCTATAATAACTAATTTAATATCCTTGTCCCCATTCCCTTTCCACACCTCATAAATACCATATGGAAACATGCATATACCTACTATTAGTAAAATGAGTTCTACTATATTCACATATAATAATCTCTTCTGAAAGTTTTATAAAGAATTAGAGACAGTAATAATCCCGCTATTACCCCACCTATGTGTGCATAAACATTCACATTAAGAAAAGGAAACAAATTACTAAGCAGAAATATGAGAAGGAGAAGTAGAAGCCCATTCTTTTCTCTCTTCTCTAAATAATCGTTCAATGCATAGAAAGAAAGCAAGCCAAATATACCCCCTGAGGCACCTGCTGAAGGAGGTCCATTAGGATCAAATAATAAGTATACTAGATTACCAATAATTCCTGAGACTAAAAAGATAGGTACTTCTAGTTTTGCTGACCTACTTTTATATAACCAATACATGAAATACAAAGCTGCGGTGTTAAATAACCAATCCAATATTGAAGGAGTAACAAATATAGAGGTTAGTAATTGCCAATAAAAGTGGTAATCTATCACTAGTCTATTATATTGAATTAATAAAAATAACAGAAAAGGATTTACAAATTCAAGTATTAGACCCACTATAAATCCTATGGTAATTAATACCATTATAAAAAAGGTAGCATTTCTTATTAAATTAGACATTAAGTTTCACATCTCATAATATTACAAGAGCTAAAGATACTATGAGACCTATTATCCACAGTGTCTTATTCCATCTGAATACCTTGAATCCATCTAGGGGAGGAATAGGTAACAGGTTAAAGAATGCTACCCATGCATTAAAACTATAAAGCTCTGCAAAGAAAATGTATACAAGAGGATTTGATGTAAAGCCAGCAATAATGAATGAAACTATACTCACTGCAAGGTTAACAGCTGGTCCTCCAAAAGATATTTTTCCTTCAACCTCTTGGGTAGGCACACCAAATCTACCCAAAATCAATGTATAACCCGACGCAAATATTACAAATGGAGATATTCCAAAGGCACTTATCAGATTAACTAATAATGTTATTAGAAATCCTGTGAAACTCAGGGCAAATCTTGAATATGAACCATACCTCCTAGCAATTTGTCTATGTGCTATTTCATGCGGAACTATGGCTATTGTTGCGGTTACGATCGGAAATACTAAATAGACTAAGGGATCATAGGTCAACGAATATGGTCTTATATACGCTATGGCTATGGACAGTATCGCTAAAAGAAACGCTAAGCCTTCATTCAGATTCCTAAATCTCCATTCAAGTTCATTTAGTAAGTTACTCAAAGTATATCCTAAAGTTAGTTAATTCTATGTTTAAAATATTTATTCCTTAATAATCCTAAACTTTTCGAGGAAATAGAGTTGATATGTCAGAGGAATAGATGAAACTTAGATTATCGACCTCCCATATTAGCCCCCTATTCCTGTCATCTATAACTATTAATTTTTCATCTACTATCCCTTCAAAAATCGTGTTTGTAAGCTTTTTGAATGAATTGAAAGCTTCAAATATTACAAATCTATATAAATAAGGCAATGAGAACTCTAATCTGTCGGTATTTAATAATTTTTCTGTAGCTCTATATATGCTCTCATTTATATAATTATTTTTAGCAAAGTTAACTTGAACATTCCCATCCTGATTTATAACGAGAAAGAAAATGTTATCTTCCTCGTCAATATTAGTATGAACAGTTAAGTTAAACGCAGTTCCCCTGTTTTCTCCTTGCTTCTTCCCAACAAGGTAGAAAGTCCTTATATGATCTTTGTTAAGTATAAAATCTGAGAGATTGTCTACGAATATTTTATATGGAAGTCCTACCTTATCTAATTCAGAAATTACATTCCGGTTTAGACCTATGATCACGTTGTCATTACTTAATATTTTGAAGTCTCCTCTTAATTGATTTACATAAACATCAAACACAAAATCAAACTTCATTCTTGCTTTTTAAAATATCTTGCGTAAATTTCAGCCTCTATATTCATATTTCTCAGGAGAATCTCTTCTAAAACTTTACTATCATCCCCTTCTTTTATATCCGAGTTCTTTATTATTCTTTCAATTTCCTCCAACATTTTAACAGCATCTTTAAGCTGTGACATATTGACTCTTTCCTTTTGAGTAATAATTAAGCAGTACGTACATAAGACGTGGTATTACTCCAACATTATTCATTTTCAGTTAATTCCCTGTACTTCCTTGCGATATTAAGAACTTTTTTTGTCACATCGATAGGATCTCGTCCAAAGACATAAGTATTAGCCTCAATATTTTTTCCTCCTAAATGAACTACACAGTCAGCATCATCAGTAAATGCGTCTACAATTTCCTTTGTTATATCTTCATTTGTAGCGTAATCATGAGGTCCAACGTAAACTACTTTAAGCTTTAGTTGACCGAAAACAGTTTTCAAGGTCTCATCGTATTTTATGTTCATTACAGCCCTTATCTCTCCTCTTTTTCTTATTATACCCAAGAGAATTCTAGATAAATGCTTACTAGCTCCCCTCATTGGTTTTGAGGCAGGTGTAGGTACTCCCAGAACTCTTGTGATTCTACCAGGAATTGCAATTACATCGTCTTCGTTCTTAGCATTCTGTTCTGCATAGGCAATATTACTTAGAACCTGAGGTATAAGGGGAGCTACTATCGGATTTTGAATCAATGAAATTGCGATATCCATAATTTCTTCATCTGAACTATGATAGAATAATTTGCATATGTCACAGTCTTGCGGTATTAGATTATTTATTTCTCTATGGTATTTACACAGTTTTAATTCATTTAATACTCTTAAACCAAAGTCCGTTATGTAATACATAGCAGACTTAGTGTTATTCCTCAATAGAAGTTCAACTACATTATTAACGACGTCATAAAGTTCCTCTTCATTTAATCCCATCTTCCTTATCTTGTTAACTTCCTCTTGTTCATCCTCATCAAGGTATTGCTTTATTGCTGGCTGACTAACACCTAATAGTGTAGCTATCCTGGACTGTGTCATACCCCTCTCTCTAAGTTTTTTAGCTACGAATACTCTAATTACAGGAATGAGATCGTCTGCGATGATTGATAATGGTGATTCAGCCACAGTACTTTATACTACTTTTGGAAAAAATAATTGGTGTGGAACTTATAAGGCTATAGACGGTAGCTTCCATACTGTCGCAAACCTTTCTTACATTGTAGTGGGTATAGTAAAAGGTGAAATTTGCGGTAATGAATATAATGTGAAGGAGATTTCGTACAAGGATAACATATGCGAAGACTGTAATCCTGAAGATGTTATGAGGAAAATGGAATATGATGAGGCTCAGAAATTAGATGTCGATCTCATATTTCTAGATAGGAAGCTAACATTTGATAAATTTACAGGTAAAAATATCATAAGTATCGCAAAGGATCCCGCCAATGTGCCCAACATTAATCATGAAACACCTTGGCTCGTATCCTCTTATGAACGAGATGGTATCAGAGGAGGATATTTTAAGCTATTTAGCTTTTCTTGGGTTTTCCTTGTGGAAGTTACAGTAGATTGGAGCTGGCAAAATATTTTATCATTATTGTATGTTTTGGGCAAAGAGCCCATTCCAGAGGCTTTAGGATACAATTATATATTATTCTTGGTGGATAAGGTTGCTAAATATTATAGGGATAAAGGTAGTAAAGCGCTAAATTTGATCGCTCACAATTATAATAATTACAGGGAATTCAGAAGTTTTATTGAGTGGAAAAGGAAAAAGGGATAATTATGTTGTTTAAAGAACTTAATGGAAGGCTAAGGGAAATAAAAACTATAACAAGACCAACAGCAGACGGAAGAGGTACTATAACGTTCAAAACGTTTATGGTGGAGATTCCCTTCTCATCAGATACACAGATTGATGTAGGAAAACTTTTGCTTGTAGAGACCATAAGGAAAGGTGTTTATTTAATTTTAGAAATAACTGACTACATTCCTCAACATTTCGGGATGATAAACCTAGATGGTACCATTCCCCCAGAGTTAAGAAACGAAATAATGAGAAGGATAGAGGAAACGTGGAATACAAATCAAGCTTGGATTGACGTTATAGCAACACCTGTTGGTTACATAATGAAGGAAGAGGATGGAAAGATTGAGTTTAAAAAGGGCTATGTACCCCCCTTGCCTGCTTCAAAAGTGAAACTTTTCACATCAGAAGCTCTAGAGAAATTCATATTTTATCCTGAAGGGACAATATTAGGTAAATCAGTGAATGAGGAGATAGATCTTAAAGTAAACTTATTAAAGGCTATAAATTACCACATAGGGGTTTTTGCATACACGGGATCAGGTAAGTCGAATTTAACCTCATTAATAGTTAGGAGGGCTTTAAACAAATACAAGGACCTTAAAGTCATAATAATAGACGTTTCAATGGAGTATTCTATTCTTCTTTTAGATGAGTTACTCTCCTTAAATTCAAGACTAGTTACCCTGGATAGGTTACCATCTAATGAATTAGATGCCGGAAAAAGGCTGTTAAGGACACATGTTTTACCTGAAGAATTAGAGGACGTTCGTGAATCTATAAGGAAAGGCTTTATCAAATTATATACTGACCAAAAACTAAGAAGACTATATATTCCCCCACAGGGGATAAGTTATCTTAATTATGGTACATTAATTGAAATGATACGTTCACAGATAGAAGACAAATATGTTTCCACATCCCAGAAGCCTCTCTTTATGGCTCTCCTTCAATCTCTCGATAACCTTATGAGAGAACGTAAATTAACTAAAGACGATATTGTAGACGAGACAATTAACCCACTGCTCAGAGAATCTGAAGAGAAAGCAAGAGAAGCAGGAGTCAGAGACGGCTCAGTGATATTCACCTTCTTATCTTCCATAAAGACATATATCCAGGTTAAACCATCAGAGGTGGAAGAGTACGATATAGAGAGCTTAGCTATTGAAATATTGGATCAAGACCCCTCTTCACCAAGGCTATTTGTGGTAGAGACACCTAATATAGACGATGCTAGATTAGTTACCCATTTGTTGATTGAAAATATATATATGAGGAGGAAGAGAGCTTACTCTTCCTTACCCGTAATCCTTTTTGTATTAGACGAAGCTCAGGAATTTATACCGTTTGAGACTAGACAAAAAGACTACGCAGAGCAGTCCTCGTCCTCTGTTGAAAAATTACTTAGACATGGTAGAAAGTATCATCTTCACGCTTTGATAAGCACGCAGAGATTGGCTTACCTTAATACAAACGTACTACAACAGATACACACCTATTTCGTGAGCACCTTGCCAAGACCCTATGATAGGCAACTGATATCCGATACATTTGGTATATCAGATTCTCTAGTAGACAGGACGTTAAATTTCGATATAGGTCAATGGCTATTGATTAGTTTTAAGGCTGCGCTAAAGGAGGATATTCCAGTAATGTTTAAAGCTGAGAACAATGTACAAGAATTAAAAGAAAACTTGAAGAGGTATACATGAGTACGAGTGAAAAAGAAGCTATACTAAAATACCTCTCAACTATAGTTGTAAATTCAGATGTACTGGAGGCTTTCATGAAACTTGACAGGAGGAAGTTTCTTCCTGCTAAGTATTCAGATATAGCTTATTCTCCCAAGCATATAGATCAGCCTATCCAAATTACTAAAAATTATAATACTACTGCATTAGGATTAGGAGTGAAAATGGTGGATCTTTTAGAATTGAAGAAGAGTGATAAGGTCTTAGAGATTGGTACAGGGAGTGGATATTATACTGCATTAATGGCTGAGATAGTAGGGGCGGAAAATCTATATACAATTGAGTTTGATGAGGAGGCGTACAATTTAGCAAAGAATAATCTTAAGGAGTACCATGGTATTCATTTGATTTTTGGAGACGGAAGCCTTGGTTACATTTCAGGATCCCCATATGATAAGATCATAGTTTGGGCATCTTCACCTACTTTTCCATATGTTCTGTATCAACAGATGAAGGAAAAAGGAATTATGGTTGTGCCAATTTCTGATAATGAAAAAAGACAAGGGTTGTACAGGATATATAAGGGAGAAACTGGTTCTCCTGTGATAACTAAGGTAATGGACGTATATTTTACACGACTGAGGGGATTATGCGGATTTTGGTATTAGCGAGAAATCTTACTTATCTAGAACGTGAGATTAAATTGAGGGATTTTACAAAATGATGAAAGCCTCGCCCTTTAGGGCGGGGAGGAAGTCAGATGTTTGTGGTTTAACAGTATTTGTCAGTTTTTGGAGACTGTCATTTTCTCAGCTACTCTATATCTTCTATTTACTACGTGCTAGCTTAATCATCTATTGTCCTAAACTTGTATAAGACTTAAAGATTCTACCTCCTTTCTAACTAGAGTATATAAAAGACGCTTTACATAATATATCCATAGTTCTATAAAAGTCGCATCTGTCTTTTCACTTAATATTAATTTTTAATCTAAAATCTTAAATAACTTATTTTGAAAGGTTAGCCTTACGAATTTTATCAGTACTCAAGACCTTCCTCACATTTCGGTACGTCCGAGCTCATCATTATAATACTTTATTTACCTTATAAGTATATAACTGTTCAGCCTTTTGCCTTTATTCTTTGGTTATGTCTCTCTTTTTTGATATGTCTTAATTTACTTCAATCATACTAAATAATGAGTAAACAAACTGAATTGTGTTAATTTAGCGTTTAAATAACTTACTAATTTTTACTAGCGAGTTACTGCATAATATAATAAAAACTAGAAATTCAGATAACTATTAATCCTAATTAAAAATGCTATTAGATAATAAATTGTTAAATTTAAATATCAGTTTTTTTATAACGTATCAGTCTTACTAATCCATTATTATAAAAATATTTATATATATCATCGTAAATGTAAAACTAAAGGTGAAGTATTTATGAAAAATTTGCGAAAGAGTATAAGTCTTGTTTTAGTAACAGTATTTTTAGCGTCTTTTCTGTTCACTTTAGTATCTTTTTCCCAGCAAACATATTCCTCACCGCAATCAGAATCTATAACATTTATATCATTTCAGGGAAACGACGCAAATGGTGCAGTTGCTTTTGGTAATGGTCAGATAGGATTTTATGGATTTTCTATACCATTATCACTCTACAAGACTGTGCCCTCTGGTTCCAAACCATATGTAGAACCCTCTACTCTATACACATTACTGATAAACCCATTGAATACTACATTTGGCTTTAATCCATTCCAATTTACACAAGTGAGGTTTGCCCTAAACTATATATTAAATAGAAGTTACTTCGTAGATAACGTGCTGGGTGGTTATGGAATTCCTGGTCTAAGTCTATATGTAGGTGAACCTGACTCTCTATATTTACAACCTACATTATCTCAATACGCTAATGTACATTATAATTTCACATATGCGAATGAGACTATATACAGAGTTCTAACTTCTCATGGTGCACAATATATAAATGGTCAATGGTACTATAAGGGGAAGCCTATCACGATTTATGTTTTCGTAAGAACTGATGATGTTGTAAGAACTCAATATTCGAATTACTTAATTAGTCAGCTACAAAAACTAGGTTTTACTGTTCAAAGAATTGAGGGAGATCTGACAAAACAAAATACTGTCGTTTATGGAAGTGATCCTGCTAACTCCACATGGAACTTAATAGTAGAGGCATGGGGAGGAGTATACTCATATTATGATGCAGGATTAGGTGAGGGTCTTTATTCAGGATTTGGTGGTGATATGCCTTTTACCTCAATTTATAATCCCTCATTCGGTGCCTTTAATGATTCACGATATCAATCTCCTGATTTAACAAAAATGGCAAATGAAATAGATCAAATTTCGTTGCAGTTAATAAACTCCAACTTCAGCAGTAAACAGCAGTACTATCAATTAGAGAATGAACTGGTTAATCTAGGGATACAGATGGCTGTGAGATTGACCATAGCAATAGGTACAATCCCAGTATATGCCCAGCCACAGATAACTGGTATATATCCAAGCTATGCCCAGAACACTCTCCTGAATTTCCAGACTTATATAGCAATTAAGAACGGTTCATATCCTAATATTACTGTGGGTGTACGATATTTAGCGCAAGGTTCTCTAAATCCCGGAGCCGGTTTTACTGATGCATATAGTGTTGAGATAGCTGCTGCTCTGTTCACTCCTCAGTTCTTGTATGTCCCTGGATCAGGCTATCCTATACCAATTATGTACACATATAAAATAGTCAATTCATCTCCAAGCCAAATAGTGGAAGTTCCTACTAATGCTTTATGGTGGAACCCTGCAACTCAAAGCATAGGTCATGTACCACCAAATACAACCTCTCAAGTTGCGGTTATCTACAACTTAGCACCGTTATTGAATGGTACTAAATGGGCTGATGGACAACCTGTAACATTAGCAGATATAATATATCAGTACATTGTTGCCTGTGAAATGTCATTAAATTCAAGTAACCCGATATATGATCCAGCAACTGGCACTGTATATGGACCAGCCCTTCAGTTGATAAAAGGATTTAAGGTGATTAACTCTACATCCATAGAGATATGGGGTAACGGTTGGTTCTTTGACCCTGTAGTCGAAGCGGAAGGTATATTTTCTTCATTTAACACGTTGGGCTATGCTGGAGCTAGTCAAGGAGAAGGATATTTCCCATGGCAGTTATATGTAGCTATGGCTAAGGTAGTAGCAGACGGAAAAGCTGCATGGTCTAGGCAAATCTCAAATAATAAAGGGATTGATTGGTTAGATTTAACTAATCCTACTGATATAGGATATATATCCTCTGCGTTGTCCAGCTATGCGCAAATGTCTTACATACCTCAGGATCTATTGAAAGTGCAGAACCTTAGTGGTGTAAGTTTAGTTAATAATCAGACTGCTAGGGCAGGGTATACTGCTGCTATTAACTTCATAAACACTTATGGTAATGCCTTAATAGGAGATGGACCATTCATATTGGTGGCATGGAATCCAAGTTCCTCTCCACCTTATGCTAAGATTGTTAGAAGTCCATACTTCAATATGCAATTACCAGCTCAAGTATTCGCTTTACCAGTTTCATATAGTTTGAATTTGCAATTACCACCCATATTAAGCCCAGGTCAGCAGTTGACGGGAACAGTAACAGCAGTTAGTTCAGGTTCCACCACATCTAGCCCAGCTCCAGGTGTTAATGTTATAATCAATGTATTAGCACCAAACGGCACGATGGTATATACGACTAACGTAACTTCTGGATCAGATGGAAGCTTCTCGTTTACGCTGCCTCCAAATCTAAAACCAGGCGCTTATACAATATCTGTAACTGCATTTAGTAATACCTCTATCTTAATATCTCCGTCATCATATACTGCTGTTGTTACTCCCTCTTCATCCTCTACTTCATCATCAACAAGTTCATCTACGTCTTCAAGTACTTCATCCTCTACTTCATCATCAACCAGTCCGTCTTCATCAACTGCAGCAGGAGGCACTAATACCTTATTAATAGCCGGTATCATAATAATAGTGATAATAATTATTGTTGTAGCAGTAGTACTTTTGAGGAGAAGGTAAATGGGTTTTGGAACCTACGTGGTTAAAAAGGTATTAATTTATTTTTCAGTTCTGATTGCAACGTTATCTATTCTCTACATATTCACATTCCCTGTTATTCAGCAGGTTTTAATTAAAAACATAAATGCTGAGGTAGCAACTTTTCAGCAAACTTTAGTAAAATATTCTCATGATCTTAGTCAAAGCCAGATAAGACAGGCTGTAGATCAGTATAAAGATAGTTTGATAGCAGCTTATGGCTTAAATCAGCCTATAATATCCAAATATTTCATACAGATGTATCAGCTTATGACCTTTAATTTTGGTAGAGCGTATTTCTTGCAGGCTCCATCGGGATCCACTCAAGTAAGTGATATAATATTCTATTACTTACCTAATACAATATTGTTATTTACGTCGTCTACTCTAATATTTATTTTCGTAGGAACCCTAATAGGCTTATTATCTGCTAAATCTAGATTTTGGGAAAAAATAATAGGGTTTATAGCTGTAATTCATTCAAGCCTACCCACGTGGTGGTTAGGTTTTCTCCTGATTGCTGGATTAGCTTATGGTATAAAGGCTTTTCCTCCAGGTGGAATGAACTCTATTCCTCCTCCTAAAGATCCATTTTCTTACGGAATAGACGTATTATATCATATGGTTTTGCCTATGTTAGCAGTATTTATAGTAAATGTGGGAGGGTTCGCGTACATAGTAAGAAGTTTAGTCACATCTACGCTTAAGGAGGATTTCGTGGTAACCGCAAAGGCAAGAGGCATCCCAAACTCTAAAATACTGTTCAAGCATGTGTTAAGAACGGCTTCCCCATCAATTGCAACTCAATCGATACTCGCAGTTGCTGGGTCATTTGCAGGCGGCTTAACCACGGAAGTGGTTTTCCAGTGGCCTGGTGTTGGTCTATTAACCTATGAGGCTATCTTTCAGCAGGATATTCCTGTTATATTAGGTGTTACATTTGTTTTAACCATTGTCCTACTATTAGGATTATTTTTAGGGGAATTAGTATATGGAATTCTAGATCCTAGGATAAAGGTTGGTGAATAATTTGAGTCAGAAGAGTAGGGGTTTAAGTTATTATTTAAAGGAGTTCTTGAAGATCAAGATAGGGCTAGCAGGATTAATTATACTAGCTGTCTTACTAGTTTTTACAGGCATTGCTTTAACAGTTCCATCTAACGTATATAACTCATGGTTTAACCCTGCTGTATGGTCTCAAAATCCACCTGATGTTCCACCTTCATGGTTATCTTACTTTTCTGGACAATATTTTACTACTCAGCAAATTACAAGTAGTAATAGTGTGTCTTACGCTGGAGGGCAGTATTATATTACTGAACTTAATTTCAGTTTTGAATGGTCTAAGTCGGTAATTCCAAATGACGTTTATTTTATAATTTCTTCAAATTCCTCTCCTCTCTCTATGTCGTTGTATTGGATAAAACCAGATGGTGACAAAATTCAAATAAACGTACCTAGTGGGTATTATAATGTTCCCTTCGATCTAATACCTATAAAGGATTCGATCATTAATTACATATCTTCCAAGTCAGGTACCGTACCGGAAAAGATAGCAACTTATGTTTTAGTGACAGCTCTATTTGATTCAGCCAAAACTAACTTTACAGCCGTGGAGAATGGTAAGTATAATGTAGTTGTTTACATGGTTTCTAAATCACCTATGAACACTTCAAATAGCAAAATAACTCTGCTAGGGAATTCATATGGTCTTATGGGGACTGATTATTTTGGAAGACCATTAGACTTAGGCATTCTACTTGGATTACCAAATGCCTTAGAAATAGGTGCTTTAACAGCTGTTATCTCTGTACTGATAGGAATTATAGTGGGAGGTCTCTCTGGTTACCTTGGTGGAAATAAGGATTCTGTTATACAGTGGGTCACTTTAGTGTTCTTAGCCCTACCCGCACTGCCTTTCCTCGTAGCTGTGTCTTTCGTTTCAAGACCTAGTATAGAATTAGAGGCATTACTAATAGCGTTTTTATCATGGCCTTTTTATGCAATAATCGCTAGATCAGTTGCTCTCTCTATAAAGTCAAATAGCTACGTTGAAGTTGATAAGTTATTAGGAATTCCATCATATAGAGTATTCTTTACCCACTTTTTACCTAGATTAGTCCCGATCACAATAGCATATATGGCATTGGGGGTTCCTGCAGGTGTTCTGCTAGAGCAAACGCTTGCATTTTTAGGAATAGCACCACCTGGATTGATAACGTGGGGAGGTATGCTGGATGATGCCTATACGTATCAGGCTCAAGTTAATGGATGGTGGTGGTGGGTTATATTCCCAGGCGCAATGATAGTTATTGTTGCCGTACCTTTCGTTTTAATTGGTTTTGCGATTGAGAGATTATCTCTGGGTGAGAGGTAGTGTCGCCTCTACTACAGGTAAAGGGTCTTAAGGTGTATTACTATACAAAAAGAGGTATAATAAAGGCTGTAGATGACGTATCAATTGATGTGGAAAAGGGAGAAGTAGTTGGTTTAGCAGGTGAAAGTGGTTCAGGGAAAAGTACTATAGGTTACGCAATAATAAGACTAGTTCCACCTCCAGGAGCTATTGCAGGAGGACAGATTTTATACAACGGAGAAGATATTGTTGTATTAGATCAGGACTCTTTCAGGAGAAATTATAGGTGGAAGAAGATTTCGATGATATTTCAAGGCTCAATGTCAGGATTTACACCAGTTTTTAAGATTAAAGATCAGATAATTGAAGTTCTAAAGTTGCATAATTGGAACGGTGATTATGAAGAGAGAGTGAAAGAGCTTTTCAGAATGGTAAACATGGATCCCATACTTGCCGAGAAGTACCCTCATGAGCTATCAGGTGGTCAGAAGCAGAGGGCGTTTATAGCTATGGCTTTAGCGTTGAATCCTGAATTGGTAATTGCGGATGAACCTACCACAGCTCTTGATGTTATTGTGCAAGAGTATATAGTGAATTTATTGAAGCAGTTAAGGAAAGATTATAATTTGTCTATTATTTTTATAACTCACGATCTAGCTCTCCTATCAGAAATATCTGATAAACTTTACATATTATATGCAGGTAAAATGATGGAAAGTGGTTCTTCAGAGGTTATTTTTAAGAGACCACGTCATCCTTATACTCAATTACTTGTTAATTCTATAGCTACATTGGATAAGGATATGATAAACGGTATACCAGGATATATGCCAGATTTATCTAATCCACCAACCGGATGCAGATTTAATACACGATGTCCTTTTGCAAAAGAAATATGTTTTAAGCAAGAACCAAAATTCACAACTTTTCAAGATGGTGATGAGGTTGCCTGCTGGTTATACTAATAGTGTTATTGAAATAAATAACTTGAAAGTATACTTTACTAAGAGGTCATCATTATTTGGAAAGAAGAACCTAGTAAAGGCATTAGACGATGTAACGATGAATATCAGGGAAAGGGAAATAATGGGAGTAGTTGGAGAAAGCGGATCAGGCAAGACAACGTTAGGAAGAGTAACTACTGGATTACAAAAACCTACTGAAGGAGAAGTCAAGTTGAGAGTTGATGATAAAGAGCTTAGGCTTAGTAAGACTAAGTTTAAGGAAATTAGTAGATACGTTCAAATGATATATCAAGATCCATACTCTTCTATAGATCCTATAATGAGAGTATATGATGTGTTAGCTATGCCTCTGAGATATAGAAAGATTGATGATATTGATAAGCGTATTACTGATGCAATGAATCTAGTGGAGCTTCCCCTAGAATTACTAGAGAATAGAGTGTATCAACTTTCTGGTGGTCAGAGGCAAAGACTTAGTATAGCCAGAGCTATAGCACTAAATCCTAAGTATATTGTAGCCGATGAACCAACTACAATGTTAGATGCCTCTCTCAAAGGGGAAATACTAAAGATAATCAAGGACGCGAGGGAAAGGAAGAATATTTCATTCATGCTGATTACCCATGAGCTTCCGATAGCAAAGATAATCTCTGATAGGATAACTATACTTTACCTAGGTAAGATAATGGAAATCGGATCTGCAAGCGATATTTTCAGAAATCCATTACATCCGTATACTCAAGCTCTTATAGAGGCATATCCTAAGATTGATCCATCCCTAAGAGGTAAACTAAAGGAAATTAAAGTAAAGGTAGAATTAATTAGACCAGAGAAGGGATGTGTATTCTATCCTAGATGTCCTTTTGTCTTATCTAAGTGTAAAGAGGAAGAGCCTAAGCTTAAAGAAGTGGAAGAGGGTCATTACGTAGCATGCTGGCTACATTAGTTTAACCCCTTTTTCCACACATAAATTAATATTCTACTATTCATTGATTATTAACTAATGAACTCTAAACAGAGGATTGTTTTTGCGGTGGGTATTATATTTATGGCTATTTTGTTTGATTATTTGGGTTCATCATTTCAAAACATATGGATACTTGTACTTTCAATGGCTATGGCTATTGCTGGAGCATTGGTTGGGATAAGAAGTATAATTGAATACTTAGGTGAAAAAATGTAATATAAATAGACAAGCTTAGGTTTTAATGTGAAGAGTATGTTTTTCTTTATTCTACTACAAAAGGTCATTTAACCAAAATATTGTTGAGATTAAAATAAGTGATCAGATACTAAAAACTATTTGCTTCTCGCTTTTGCAAAGTACTCTTCCATTGTGATCAACTGATTATTTTCGTCCACAAGATATTTACCTGCTATACCTTTTCTGGCTTTAACTATATACCATAGCGTAGCTGCAGCCAATACGGAAATTAAGTAAACAGCCTGGAACATGTCTGGTGCTTGTAAAGATCCAATCATACCAACTAAGTTAATAGTAATGGAGCCTAGGAATACGATTAATATTCTTGGAGTTAACTCTCTTAATCTCCAATAAAACACTGGTGCACCTAGATTATCAACTATCCTTCCAGCTAACCAGAATAAGCTTGATATGAAGCTAATCTCTGTGAATGCTACATCAGCTGATCCAGTATAAGTTAAAGAGGAAAGGGCAAATATAGCAGAAATTAAACCGACCACCACTGTAGCTATAAGCGGCTCTCGCTCAGAGTTTAATCTAGAAAATACTTTTGGCATAGCCTTCTCTCTTGCAAGGTTAAATAAGATTCTTGCAGCACCTACTGTTGTTCCTATGTTTGAAGCAAGTAAACTGTTTATAGATAATATTAGACTGATGAGCATTACGATGAAACTAATTGGATATAACTCCTGAATTAAGGGTTGTGGTGAATTTTGGATGGTCTGTATAGGTCCATTCCATAGGGCTACTAACGCATAAGTACCTGCTAAAATTGCTCCTCCTCCTACGATATAAGCAATTTTTATTCCAGTGGTAATAGTTGAGGTAGGCTTTTTGGTTTCCTCTCCTAAGTAAGTTGCAGCCCCTGCACCTGCTATACTGACAATTGTTAGAACCATCGCGGTACCTAAACTATTAAAATTCGTTCCAATAGGGGATAAATATGTTATATCAAATCCTCTCGTGGCTACTGCATAGCCGAAAAGAACGTATAAGAATATTACTTCTAATGTAGCACTTATACTAACTATGTATCCTAACACTTTTCTAATGTGTAGAATTACTGAAGAGAGCGTGGGATAAATTAGTCCTATCACAAGGGAGAGAGGGAGAACATAGCCGGGCAATTCAAGATTTAACATTTGAAAAGTTACTTTCAGTAATAGGTAAACTGAGAAGGAATTTACTGCGTTTAGTGAAGAGTATGCTATTACTTCAGTTATAGCTTCATAGTAGGCTACGGTCTTGTTTCTCCATGCAGCTGATCCGAATGTATAGTACCCTCCTGGAGAGGCAATTTTCTTAGTATATTTTGTCAAAGTGAACATCCAAAGCAAACTCGCCAAAAAGGCTAGGAGTGTTGCAAACAAGACTGATTTTCCTGCATAAGCTATTGCTGCAGTTGTTGTGGATACAACGCTTCCTAATGGTGCAGTTACAGCCATTGCTTGCCCATATGATTCTCTTATCGATAAAGAACCTTTTGAAAGTTGCATACTACATCTCCCTTTAAGCTTTACTGTCCTAAAGTTTTAAAAAGTTTTCCTAGTTTGCCCCCGTTAGTTTCATGAAAGCTTAAAGGGAGTTCTCCTTGAAAAGTATAAAAAATGGCTTATAGGTAAAATATATAATACTAATCATTAAGGTCGTTGAGATAAATGATTTTCAAATATAGTATAAAAATCATGTTTAAAATTAGGACTTCAATAATTCTATTGCCTTTGAAACATCATTTTTTACTTCTTCGAATCTCACTTTAGCGTCCGGAGGTAAGGGTTTGTTCGATTTTATGGAATTTAGCTTTTCTAAAGCTTGACTTAACAATTTAAAACTACTCTGCTTATCTCCCTTATCTAATTTGCTATATGCTTCTCTAATAGCTTTTATTGCATCTTTCCACAAATTTATACCTTCCTCAGTTATGGTACCATCTTTCGTTAAATACGTTTCAAAATCATCATTTGCAAGAGGTATACTATAATTAACTAGCTTCCACATTATATCTATTAGGCTCATAATAAGTTCATAAACCAACAGGAATATAACATTTATCTATGTTAGATTAAGTTTTACACCAAAAAGAAATTATCTTAATTTTCTAGAATTATCTTTACCTCAGGACAAATTGTATAAAGTCTACTCCCGAACAGTATCATGAAACCATATTAGATGTGAATTGCGCTAGAGTTTCCATCATGTCGTTTAATTATAATTTCCAAACTTATAGGTCGTGAAAATACATCTTAATTCTGAACTATTTTCATTGACATGAATTTTTTAAACATATGAGAAAATTATCTCATATGATAATTGAACTGTCTTTAGCTACCACATTTCTAGCAGGGTTGACCATAGTATTAGGGGGTATAGTTGAAGGTTATGGTTATGGTCTTTCTTTAGGTACTAAATGGCCTTATACTAGAGACATGGTTCATCTTGCTGTTAGAAAAGCAGATCCTGAGGCTATGCATAGAATATCTGCAACTTTAGTGGGTTTACTTTCCTTAGCTATTTTGATTCTTGATTTTAACCTGCTCTCTATTGCCGGATTTATCAGTGTTATATTTACAGCGTTACTTGGAATGGCAACACTCTACGTATTAGCAGGAAAATTACCATCTATATTTCAAGGCTTTCATGACATTGCAGCCTATACTACAATGGTAATATATCTTTTAATAGCAATGGGTTTTGATCCTAGCAGGTTTACTAGTTTCATAATAGACGCGATTACTCCACCACACTTTTTGTATTTTGTAATATTTATGGGCGGTGTGGTAACAGGAACTAGGAAGATGAGGTTCAGTATAGGCGACGTTAGAAAGCCTAAGAACAGATTACAATGGATATGGATTGTACACAGTATAGCAGGAGTAATCTTCTTTATTTCATTAATTTTATTACAGTTGTGGATTCCATTGGCTCTAGCTCTGATAGAAGGCATAGTGGGTTTACTAGTGTTCAGGGGTATAAACAGAAATCCTGAGAAGCCTGGTATAGTAATTGGACTGCATCAACTGTTCTCAATCGCAATTGTATTATCTTTGGTCATGTTTAGCATTTAGTCAGTTGAGGTGCATTTCTTCATCTTTCAGTCTATTTGGTCATCATCCAATTTATCTAAGCTAATTCCTACTTTTGTTTCACTATTTAAGGAATAGTACCTGTATAATAATTCGGCAACAGCCTGATATAACATTTCATTAACTCCGGTTCTATTCGAATTTAGTGAGGCTGAAGTGAATCTCCATGGTCTACCTTGCAGTATTTTGGCTATTAGTAAAATTTCTTGTTCAGGCTCTAAGGACCATTCCCTTTTAGCATCCCAAAAATATTTTAACGTTAATAAGTGAATCCCGTCGGCTGAGGATTCATATGGGCTCACTCCTTGAAGAAATGCTACCGCTTTATCTACGTATATTGGGTTTATCTTAACTTCTTTATGAACTTTTATACCACTGAGGATTATTTGGGCAATTTCCGGGTCCATGGAAAAGTACACATCATGTAAGGTGTTAAGTAATTTTTCCTTCAATACATATGCTGCTACTCTTACTGCCTTAGTTGCAATTTCACTTATAGGCTTTATTACTATTACAGGGTAATCCCCAAGTTTTTCATTCTTCTTGGGCGAAACATGAACAGGGTAGAATCCGTTTCTAATCCAGAAATTAAGTACTCTCATATCTCCCATAAATGAGGATCCAACCCAATCAATTTCCTGCCTCTTAGCATCTTCGATTATCATCTCTAACATCTGGCTCCCGAATCCCTTGTCCTGTAATTCTTGCATTACTGCTATTCTTACAATTCTCCATCCTTTCATCTTTCCGAATTCTATCAGTCTAGAGTGTTTTATCATTCTATCTGGTATAAGATCTCCATCAAATGTCACACCCATTAATGCTGAATGTATTAGCTCATCAGATAAACCTCCCTCATTAGCTATCTGCACTACTCCTATGTAATTGTTCGTGCCCTCAATACTTAATCCCTTTATTGTATGATGAATCCCATCTCCCATTATCATCAGGTCATTGGGATTATTTCTGTAATGAGCTGTGACCAAAATTCCATAGACTTGCCTCAATTTACGATCGTCAGAGAATAACTCTTCCTTGTCTAAGGTTTCGAAATACACTTTATCGATCTCTTGTTGCACATCCTCTGGCTCTGCATCAAGTAATAATGAATCATACAACCATTTCTCAATAGGATCACCTTCAGCATACCTTAGAGGTTTTCTCATTTCCTCCCAATATACCGTAGTTTTCCTCTGCTTAAGCAATCTATTTAGGTATCTTAGGAATGCTTTGCCTGAACCCTCATAACCGTGAACAGTTGTTACGAGAACGACCTTTTTCCATGTCTTGAGAGCTGAATCAATATACCCAATACCTATCGCTGCTGCCTCATCTACGACAAGTAAATCACCCTCATGCTCCAAAGTAGCTTCAGGTATCTCGAAAAATACCCTGAATCCTTCACCTTCAAGGCTATTTATGAATCCTAAAGGAGATCTCTTTTCCTTGTATTCTACTCCTAATGCGTCAAGACCTCTCTTAAGGAATTCCATAGTCTGTGAAGAGCTTGCTATCGAAGGTGCAGTAACTATTATTTTGTATTTTCGTCCTTTTCTAAAGCCATGTTTAAATATTAGCCCTGCCATACCTAGTCCAGTTACCGCACTTTTACCTCTTCCTCTAGACGCCGTTATAACTAGAACTTTTCTTGATCCGTATCTCATTCCGATAAATGACTCTAAAACTTTGTTTTGGTCAGAGCTAAGACATAGGGAATGTAACTCTACTGGCATTATAGGTTTTTTGGGTAATTGTGGTGAAGGCTTTTCCTTCACCTCACCCTTAAAAGGCTTTGCGTAGTATTCGGAGTTAGATATGATAAAGATACCCTCATGCTCGGTTAGTTTTCTCATAAATCTCATTTCATAAACATCAAGTACCTTTCCCTCCCTAAGGATAGAATTTTTAAATATCTTATTATTCTTTAAGTCGTTTGTGTAAAGTATTATTAATCCGCCACCTCTAACTAAATCCACTAATCTACCTATATGATTGGGCTCAAAGTTATCTACTAAATCTAGAATAACGACATCAAAAGTAGAACCTAGATATCTTTCAGAGCTTGAGTAATCGATATCTACAAGTCTCTCGCTATTTTTAACAATCTTTCTTAGTTCCTCAAGTCTATCCTTAGCTCCCTTAGCCCAGGGATGAAATGCATATGCTATAAGGGGATCTGGATTTATGTCTAAGTAAAGCTGTAAAACTTCTAAAACATGACGTAAATTATCTGATTCATCTTGAATAAATACTAAATTTCTGTAATATCTATCCTTACTATCTGATATTGAGCTCTTTAGAATTTCAAAGAATTCCTTTTTTTCCATCATTTATATGTGGTATTTCTTCCTTAAAGCTTCTTCCAAATCTATTCCTACCAGGTTAGCTACTGACACAGTCCACGCTAAAACATCAGCCAACTCTTCTTCTAATGAATCCTTATTTTTTGATAATAATGCTTCAGCTAGTTCCCCAACCTCTTCTACTAACCACGTAAAAGTAGCGTATACTCCTCTCTCTGAATCCTTAAGGTAATAAAGCTCTTTCATCTTTTCCTGGATATACTTAAGGTCCAAGACCAATTTCCCTCCTTAGTAATCTCAAGTCTTCTTTATTTAACTTCACTATGAATGTTGACTTTTCATTAAACTTTTGATCTACAAAGAATATTTTTACGCTTCCGTTCGCTTTACTAACATTTTCTACAAACTTCCTGTCTGCAGGATATTCTAGATATAAGGGATTATCAGGATTATCCTTAATTATGTGTCTAATTATTATTTCACCACCTTCTCTATCCACCTCAAGATCTGTATCTGCATTGGGGTTAGTGGGTAAATCTTCACTCATACATATGACAATGTTATCGCAACAGGCTACGCAGACGCCATCTTTCAGTTCCTTTTTGACATTCTCTGGAATTTCCATCATATTCTCTTATTTACTTTTGGATAAAAAATAACATGGTATGAAAGTTAGTATAGGTAAAAAAGTGGTTGCTAGTCAAAATCAGTTGGCTACATATGTTGGCGCTAAGATACTTGAAATGGGCGGAAATGCATTTGATGCGGCTGTAGGAGTAAGCGCGGTTCTCTCGGTTGTTTTACCCTATACTAGTGGACTGGGTGGAGATGGTTTTCTCTTGGCAAATACCCCTGAGGGTTTGATAGCCTATAACGCTTCAGGGTGGACTTCAAAAAATCTGAAGATTCAAAAAATACCGAGCCCTAGACACCCATCAACAGTTTTAGTTCCTGGGTTAGTGGACATGTGGGATTACATAGAGAGGAAATTCATGAGCTTAGACTTGCAGACTGTTCTGCAACCAGCCGTAAAGTTGGCTACAAATGGTTTCTATATAGGAAAAGAGCTGGGGAGGGCCATATCTAGAGCCAATGATATGCCTGAAAGTTGGTCTAAACTGTACAAAGGCAGAATGGCTGGGGACTTAATTAAACTTAGAGAGTTAGGAGAAGCACTGAAGGTAGTTTCTAGAAATCCTAGAGAGTTTTATGAAGGCAAACTCATGGAAGAAATAGTTCTGGGCTTAAATAAACAGGGTGTAGAAATGGAATTTTCTGATTTCGCCAATTTCAGGGGTGAGGAGGTTAAACCTATAAAATCTACTTATAGGGATTTCACACTTTACGAACTTCCTCCCAACAGTCAAGGCATAACGACTCTTGAAATACTTAAGTTGTCTGAAATGGTGGAGACCTGGAAGCATAAGTTTGACGATATAGAAAGAGTAAAAGAGATGGTGAAAATCTTTGCGATTGGATATAGTGATAGGGACAGATATGTTACTGACCCTCGTTTTTACTCACCGGAAATTAACCTATTAGATGAAAACGGATTAAGAGTGAAATTGAGAGAGATGGGTATATTACCTAACCGTATACTGAGAACTGAGGACACAACTTTCTTTGTGGTAGCAGATGGCGAAAATGAAGTTGGTTTTATACAAAGTCTATTTTTCCATTTCGGATCAGGAATCACTGTGAAACAGTTTCCGTTTAATAACAGGGGGTTTGGATTTACGGAAGGAAATAACAAACCAGAACCCAGAAAGAGACCATTGCACACCTTATCAATACTTTATGCAGAAAAAGATGACGAGAGCTTGTTCATAGGATGTGCTGGTGGAGATCTTAGACCTCAAATTCATGCTGAAGTGTTTCAGTATTATGCTGATTACAACATGGAGATTGATGAGGCTGTTAATGCTCCAAGATTCATATTATTAAGTGATAAGATTGTAGCGGAGAAGAGGTTGAGTTTGCCTTTCCAGCAACTTGACTATTTCACACCTGAGGTAGGGGTAGTTCAAGCTCTGAAGAGGAAAAGCGATAGATACTATGCAGTAGCTGACTTAAGGAGTGAGGGTGTAAGCTTATCCGTTCAGTAATCTCTCTATACCGCACCCCAATTCCTTGAATGCTATGACCATAGCTCCTAATTCAGGACTTCTTTTTCCCACTTCTCCTTTGATCCCATACAACGATAAATAGTTCTTAAACGTCGCTAAGTAGATTGGTGACTTAAACATTCCTCCCTTCATATATACAATGTTAACGTTTAATCTTCTAGCCATTAAAACAGCCTGATTTGCTAACTTCTCCGCACCTTCCTTCAAAATATTGATTGCCAGTTCGTCACCTGTGAGTGCGGAGCTGTTTACAGCCTCAGCAACTGAGGCTATTATATCCGCCTGACAACTGCTAGTATATGACCAAAGTACCAGATCATCTAAGTCTTTTACTCTAATTTTCTCTAAAACTTTATAATATAAGTTACTCTTTTGCCTAAGTCCATCCATTACCTCTAAAACAGCTCTTAATGCTCTTCTACCAACCCAATAAGCTGATCCCACATCAGAGAGCAACCATCCTCTTCCACCAATTCTGTGAAAATCCTTTCCATCGTATCCCTCCACTACACTTCCAGTCCCAGAGATTACTACTACACCTTTCTCTCCTAATGTTTCTGCAAAAAGGGCTATAACTCCATCATGGTTTACTATAACTTTTTTAGCTACAGTTGACGCTAACGAGTTAAAACTTTCATAATCATATCTCGAGTCTAACCCTGCAGCTCCAATTGATATTACATCAGGTTCTTCTCCTTTTGTTGCCTTAAGGGCAGCCTCCCTTATGTTGTTAATTGCCTTACTTAATCCTACGTTGTGATAATTGCCTGGTCCCGTCTCCCCCTCGCCTATATATTGACCGTCACAAGTGTAAGCTATTCCCTTAGTCTTTGTTCCTCCTGCGTCTATACCAACTATAATCATGATTACATTTATTAATCTATATAATATAAATATTCTTGAAGCGTAATGAGGATTCTAGTGCTAGGAATTGATGGTCATTTAGGATGGCCATTGGCATTAAGGTTAGCTAAAAGAGGTCATGAGGTAATTGGTATCGATAACTTGTCGACAAGGAGGTTTTCAGAAGAAGTAGGATCAGATTCAGCTTTTCCTTTGCCTCAACCACAGGAGAGGGTGAGTGAGGCAAAGAAACATTTGGGTGTAGACATAACCTTTTACGTGGGGGATATTACTAATTATGGATTCTTTAAGGACATAGTACAGAGACATAGACCTGATGCCATAGTGCACTTCGCTGAGCAGAGATCTGCGCCTTACTCCATGATAGATATGGATCATTCGGTCTACACAGTTATAAATAATGAGGTAAGTACTTTGAGAGTTATTCAGGCTGTGTTGGAGGTAGACCCAACAATACATATATTGAAGATGGGTACCATGGGTGAGTATGGAACACCTGCTTTTGATATACCTGAGAGTATATATGTTGAAGCTATAGTTAATGGTAAGAAAGATAAGATAATAGTTCCTAGGAAAGCGGGTTCTGTTTATCACTGGACTAAGGTTCATGATACTGATTTTCTTCTTCACTTCCAAGAATTGTATGGGCTCACTGTTACTGACATAATGCAAGGTCCTGTATACGGCACTAGAACAGAAGAGATCGTGGAGGAAACACTGAGGACTAGGTTTGACTTTGACGAGGTCTGGGGAACTGTGGTTAATCGATATTGTGTAGAAGCCATCCTTGGGCTTCCACTAACAGTTTATGGAAAGGGTGGTCAAACTAGAGGATTTATATCATTAGAGGACAGTATCCAAGCATTGACCCTGCTCTTGGAGAATCCTCCCAAACAAGGGGAATATAGAGTTGCTAATCAGTTCGCAGAGATATATAGTGTTAAGAAAATAGCTGATTTTGTAAAGAAGGCTGGGGAGGAGCTGGGATTAAATGTAGAAATAGGTTCATATGAAAATCCTAGAGTGGAAGCGGAAGAACATTACTACAACCCAGAGAGGAAAGTTTTACCATCCTTAGGATTTTATCCCAAAAAGAGATTACCTGAGGATGTTAAAATAATGATAAAGGATCTACTACCTTATAAGACTAGGTTAGAGAGATTTAAGCATGTTATATTGCCAAAGACTAAATGGAGAAAACCACAATATGTTAAAAGAGTAAGATAAACATAAATCATGTTTTACCTTTACTTGATTCTTTCGTTGTTCTACAAAAATCACTGAATTACTTCTTAACATGAAAAGAGTAAGTGAGGTTTAAAGCATCGATATAACTTACTGGATCTCCTACATTTAACCATTTTTCGTCTTTCAACAGAATTCCATATACCTCACCGCCTTCGCTTATGATATTTTGAATTCCGTATGTTAGTTCGAGCTCTTTTCCCTCTTCTACTTTAACCTTATTTAAACCTTGGAATATTTTTGGAGAAAATATGTATACAGCAGATATACCTATATTTGATTTAGGATTTTGGGGTTTTTCTTGAGCTTCAATTACTCTGTACAGTTTATGCCCCATATACTCTCCTTCATCTTTAACATTCACTATGCCATATCTCTTAGGATTCTTAACTTCTCTAAGTAAAAGCACGGCATCTGGTTTTACCTCATCAAAAAGTGAGACAGCCTCCTTATATCCTCCTGTTAATACACCATCATCAGCATGAACTATAAATGGATTATTACTAGAGAAGTCCTCAGCTTTTAATACTGCATCACCGAACCCTTTCGGATGAGGTTGAAATACAAAAGTAACCCCCATATCAAACAGATAGTCCATCAATAATTTTCCGTGTTTTCCAACAACTATACAGAACTTTTTAACTCCAACAGAAGACAAAGAATCAAAAATAAGATCTATAACAGGTCTTGTAATAAGATCCCCATTCTCACTACTAAAAAGAGGTAAAAGTGCCTTTGGAAGCACTGTAGTTATGTATTTCATTCTACTTCCCTTACCTGCTGCAGTAATAACAGCCTTCTCGATCAATTATTTTCACCCTTATTCCTTAGTTCTATCCAGTTAAGAAATTTAAATAATGAGATAGGTATGAAGACGTCTGATATGGTAGCAAAATCAGTAACATAGAAGCTGAATAATGTATGATTTCCCAGAAAATATACAGCTACGAAACCTAGCCATATAGACCATGCAGACATGGTGAAAATTATAAGTTTAATGTCTTTCATTATAAAGGCTAACGGTGTAGTTACAACCCAAGCCCACATTAGAAGCGGATTCACATTAGCATATAGCCCATAGCCTAAGAAAAATGGGTGAATATTAAAGAACCAATCCCACGGTGTACTTATCTGGTTTGTTGCAGACAGGGAAATGTGTCCATTAGTTACATCCCAACTTAGCATGTGCAGAAATGATGTGTCTAACCATTGTTTTATACCACCAAAATAGATAATTAATGGTATTGAAAAAGCCACGTATATTACTAACGGAATAAGTATTCCATAAATAACTCTCTTGGTACGCTGTTTTACTATCTCTCCTAGATAATATATGTATGGTATAAGAAGGGGTAGCAAGCTCTCTTTTGCTAGGAATGCTAAACCTAAACCTACAGAAGACGACTTTATTCTATTTGAGAGCAGAAGATAGAGTGTGAAGATGGAGAAAAATCCGGCATATATCTCAAGCATAGCAAGTCCGTGCATAACCCATATATTTGGGTCTAATGCAATCAGTATAGATGCAATTAATCCAGTTACATTTCCCAGTAAACTGTTTCCGATAAGTTTTCTAGCCATTAGAAAGGCAATAATAATTATGAGATCACCTAAAATCCATGAAGGTATTCTCCAGACTAATGGGTTATAGCCTAAAGCGTATATGAAGAGTGCCATGATATACTTAGGTAGTGGAGGATGCTCCGGATTTACGTAGTATTGTATATTAGCTTCATTTGGGTAAGGAAAATTCATAGGTACTTGGACGTGAAATACAAGCTTTAATATATTATACGCAGCTGAGGGGTACCACACTTCGTCTCCTACATAATCCTTTATACCCGCAAATGTTGAAACAGTGTAGAAGGTGTAAATAGAGATTATTGCTGCTAGTATTAAGGCAGATATTATCCCAAAATATTTAATTATTAGTTGTTTAAGCACAAGTTTTAAACTTTAACCCAGTATTTTTAATATTTCCCCAATATCCTTTCCTTCATGAACTAATCCAGAAATCGCTCTCGCCATTTTATCTGGCTCTTTAGACTGCCATAAGTTTCTCCCGACCGTAATTCCTGAGGCACCTGCCTGAATAGCATCTTTTAGCATTTGTAGGAACTCAGTATCATTTTTGGTTTTAGGACCTCCCCTTATTAAGATAGGTGCAAAAGCTAAATCAACTACTTCTCTAAAGGAGTTTTTGTCCCCTGTATAATCTACTTTGAGGATATCTGCACCTATCTCTGAGGCTAATCTAGTTACATATTTAACTAACTTGGGATCTTTAACAGAATCTGGATTTTCAGGAGATATAAATAATGGCTCGATTATAAATGGTATTCCATAATCATTTGCTTCTTCTCTTACTTTAGCCAGACTCTCGATGTTATACCCCTCTACGCGATCATCTCCGTATCCTACTACCATATATGTAACTATAGCGTCAGCTCCAGCCTCAATGGCATCCTTAACAGAGTATATTTGTGAATAATATCCACTTTCAAATTTCTTGTAATCAGATCTCCACACATTTGCCGTATCTAGTCTGACAATTAACATGGGAGATCTTCTAGAGAAGAAGTTCTCTTTCACGATTTTCAACATACCGGGCGTCATTTGAAGTGCGTCTGGTCCATTGAATGATATTTTTTTAACAACTTCTGCTACCCTCTCAATACCTTTCAATGGTCCCATTACCAGACCGTGATCCAGAGCTACTACGAAGGCTTTTCCTCTCTCAAAAAGTCTTTTCATCCTAATTTCAAAACCAATCATAATTTTCTCTTCATGTTATTGCATAAGAATTTTTCTTATCTCCATTAACCCTCTTTTAATAATATATCTTGCAAAGGGACTTGACACATAACTAAGGCTTATGAAAATGCCACTCCCAATGAGAGCAGTTATGAACATATAAAGGTAACTGAAATCACTGGAGAAGAACATGATTCCTATTAATGTGGTAAATATACTTATGAAGGTGGAAGTTATGATGTCTTTCACTGGAAATTTCATTGAATAAAGGGATTTACAAATCCTAGCTGAAGATATTGTCATCCAAACCGAATTTACTGTAACTCCTATTGTCATCAGTGAGGATAATAGAGCAGGTGAAGATCCTCTATAAATATAGATTAGAATTGTCGTAATACCGACTCCTAAAATTGCAAAGATAGTATTTGAGGTATTTAGCCTTGCAGTGTAACTTTTTTTGATATCAAATCGTTCTTCGCTACCTAAAGCCCTATCAATCATCACAATTGCCTGATAGAATAATGTATTTAGCCCTCTCAGAAAAGAGGAGATTGAAATTATTATGAAAGTTATAAAGGCTTGCATGTATTCTGGTCTAAGGTGGTATAAAAGTCCTCTACCCTCTATTATAACTATGGACAGAAAAAAGGCTGATACTACAAAATAAAGTTTAACAAAATTCTCTACTACCTCAGGGCTTTTGGTTTCACTCAATTTTGTTATTAACCCGTCATAGAGCGAATATGTCCACGTGACTATATTGGAGATGATTATTGCAGACTCAAAGTAAGCTACTGTAATTGCATCGTTAGTTATGGCAAGAGTCATCCACACTATTGTAGCCTCTAATATGAGTTGTATAAATGATATTATTGTGATCAGCGACTTTTTAATTATTTCTATAGTTGTTTTTAAATCAACTTTAAGGTTGGACTTTATAAATTTTGAATACACCAAAGTTTGAGCTAAATAACCTACTCCATAAGCTAAAGAAACAGCCAGTATATCTATTTTAAAAACATAAAACAATGCTAAAACGATTGCCAATCTAGATATCTGAAAGACCAAACCTGAAATTCCAATCATCTTCGGTGATAATGCTCTGGTTATTGCAATAGTTATACGAAAGACGTAAAACATCAATATAACTATTATTCCTGAATAAAGCGCAACAGTATTATAATATCCTATAGTTGACATGAGGTAAGGGATTAATAGTATGTATATTAGGGAGGAGATAACACCTGTTATTAAATTTACTAATAATATTCCGCCTACAGGTCTGTTTTCGGCAGAGAACCTTGATGTCACTAACGAGAAAATATCCGCAGGTAAGGTAAAGTAGCCCATTATCAGTACAAACATGGACTGCCATGTGGCAAATATTACTTGTCCGTTATTCAAATTACTTAGGTAATGAGCGACTAGGTAAGTAAATATGAATGAAATGGGAGCACTAACTATTCTCGTACCAAAATTAAATAAACCAACGTAAATTGGTCTTATTTTCTTCTCTTCCACCTTTTTCCTTTCCACGTTTTTCCGTATCTTAATCCAAACTTTATTTTTAATCCTTGTTAAGACAAATCTCTAGAGTCACTTACTGCTAACTTAGAGTCGAAGTTAGTTACAGAATAAGAATTTTTCTATTTTCCATTCTATTTGTTTATCCTCTATGTCGACATTAATCTGCTTGTATTGTGTTGAAGAGATATGTGGTAACCCCAGGCACTCTGTGGATTTACTTATTTCAACGATTAAGATAGAAAGAGTCACATGTTTTTTCTTTGCGATTTGGTTTAAAATTTCACACCATTCTTTTGGCACTTTGATTCTCATGGAAATCTAATCACCTTCAAGTAAGTTATCTATAGCTGTAGCTACATCTCTAATGGAGAGAATCCCAACTAATTCCCTCTTATCGTTAATTACAGGTAAGTGCCTTATGTTAAACTGCCTCATTAGGGATAATGCTCCTGCTATTGGTGAATCCTCTCTTATGGTTATTAATGAAACTGTCATAATTTCCTCTGCAGTGGTTTCCAGGTTCTTACCTTTACCTATAGCTCTCACTATGTCTCTTTCGGTGATTATGCCTATTGGCTTATTGTTTTCTGTAACTATCACAGAACCAATATTTTTCTCTGTCATTATTTTAGCTATTTCACTAATTTTCGTCTTCTTATCTACTGAAATCACTGGTGATTTCATATACTCCTTTACAATATCCTGTTCACTCAAGCTTTAATCCATACCCCTATTCTCTCGAGGTTAAAAAACTTTATTAGGTTAAAAAAGGATTTTCATATAAATGGCAGTAAGTCTCCTTAAATTTAGACTAGGAATGTTTTTATCTGCAATATCTGTCATTATTTTGGGATTTCTAGTAGCTTATGGGTTACTTGGGTACTTGTTTGGGTTCGCTTACACATCGATTATTGTTACAGGTGCTTTAGCCTTTGTGACATTTTTTACAATCATACAATGGTTATTAGGTCCTCTTATGATAAAAGCTGCGTATAGGCTAATTGAAGTGAAGGCTGACGACCCAACTTATGGTTGGGTATATAACTTAGTTCAGGAAGTAGCAACCTATAACAACATGAGTATGCCTAAGGTTTATGTTGCACCTGTAAATTTCCCTAATGCATTTGCATTTAGTAGTCCTTTATTTGGAAAGAATATGGCAATAACGACTCCTCTCATAAACATACTCAATAAGGACGAGATTAAAGCGGTAATAGGACATGAAATAGGTCATTTAAGACATAGGGACACAGAGATATTATTAGCTGTAAGTTTAATCCCGACCTTAATGTATTGGTTAGGCTATTCATTATGGTGGGGAGGATTGCTTGGAGGTGGTGGTGGCGGAAGAAATGGGAACTCTGGTTTACTGTTTCTCATAGGCATAGCATTGATTGCTGTCAGTTTTGTATTCAACATTTTCGTGTTATTCCTTAATAGGATGAGAGAAGCATACGCTGATGTTAATTCAGCACTTACAATTCCCAATGGGGCAAGCAACCTACAGACTGCTTTAGCTAAGATAGTAATTTACACAGATCCAGGTGTAGTTGATAGGGTAAAGCAGAAAAGTGGAGGTGTAGCAAAGATGCTACTGTTCTCTGGAACTGACGTGAGTAATGAGGAAATTCCATCATATAAAGCACAGGAACTTGTTAATTATTGGAGGACACAAAAAGTAGGAATATTATCAGACCTTTTCAGTGACCATCCACATCCAGCAAAAAGAATTAAGCTGTTAGACAAATTTACTCAAGCTCAATGGTCGCCGGTGGCTTAGTAGTAATATCGTAAACAACTTCATGTATTTTTTTAGATATATTGAGTATTTCATTCCCTATTCTGTTAAGAATCCCTCTATCAAGTTTAGTTATTTCAGCGGTCATGAAATCTTCCGTAGAGACAGCTCTTATTCCTACTGTATATTCGCCATCTTCTCTGCTAGTGACTGGTATAACAACATGGGTGATGTCACTAATCGTAACCATTTCCATTAATTCTCTCAGTTTCTCATAGTCTTCCTCATTAGTTTCTATTTTAGCCACCCTGCCGTAAGCTCTTACATCTCCTTTTACACCCGTAGCTTTGATCTTCTTGTATGTAAAAACATTACTTCCAACTCTTTCACTAAGTTCATCATGTTTTTCACTTTGAGTCTCAAAAATAAATGCAAAATACTGTGATATACCCATACCGTCTAAATATTTCTCGACTACTGTGGTAGCCTTTCTAACCAGCTCTAGTTTTTCCACCGTAAGTTCACCTACGGTTCTTACCAAAAGCCCTGGTCCAGGGAAAGGTTGCCTATTATATATCTCCTTTGGTAATCCAAGATATTCACCCAATTTTCTCACTTCATTTTTATAAAGGTCAGCTAAAGGCTCAACAACTTTAAACCCCCATTCTCTCTCGGTGTCAATACCCAATTGCACTAAAACATTATGTTGTGTTTTTATTCCTCCCTGCGTCTCTACCCAATCTGCTGCTATAGTACCTTGTATAAGATATTTCGCGTTATATTTTCTAACCAGCTCAGACAATATATCATAAAATATCTTTCGGAAAGTTTTTCGTTTTTCCTCAGCATCAGATAATCCTTCCAATGCCCTAAGAAATTTTTCCCTTGCGTCAACGACTTGTAAAGGTAAGACGTTTTTAACCATATTTTTCACTTTTTCAACCTCTCCTTCTCTCAAAAATCCAGTATCGATTATTATAGGGATTACCTTATCTCCCATTAATTTGTAGGTAAGTGTAGCAGCTGTTGTGCTATCTACTCCCCCACTAACTGCAGCAATTGCCTTTCCATCCAATATCTTTTCTAATTGTGGCTTTACTTCATCAGTGAAATTTTTCGGATCGAACTCCATGTGTAAAAATTACAAGACTAGCTTAAATGTATAGCTCATAAATTTTATCCACATCTACGTGTTGCTTTAAAACGCGTGAGAGATTGTCCACCTGTTTTTTTATCTCAGTTTCCAAATCCTCAGCATATATTTTAAGACCAAATACCTCGTTAAGGATTTTCTTTCCTCCTGGGGAGAACATAGAACCATGAATGCTTAGACCTAACTTATCTCCTTTAAGGACTCCATCCGGCACATTAACAGCCATTTTCCCTCTTCTTGTGATGTAGGTTAGAGGCTCTTCATTAATGAATTCGATTCTTCCTCTCCTTATTTCATACCCTTCTATTCCTAACTGGGCTGATGATAAACTTACGACTTTTTCCTTCTCATACACAGTATTAATTTCGAATAATCCTAGTCCATCCACCTGATCAACATCTCCAAGTTCTAGTCCTCCGCTACTGTCAATCATTTTACTCCCCATGATCTGAAATCCCCCACATATACCGAGAACGGGTTTCCTCTTCAGGAATTCGGTAAAACCTCTGCTCTTAAGCCACTCTAAACTCTTTATTGTATTTTTACTACCTGGTAAGATCACTAGGTCTGAATCAGTTATTTGCGTAGGTTTCTTTACAAATTTAAGGTGAGCATTGGAGTTATTTAAGGCATAAAACTCATTGAAATTGCTCATCTGCGGATAAGCTATTACACTAACTTCCATTTCTCCACTTCCTACCTCATTGAGGTTCATGGAGTCCTCTGGCATTATTAATGGTTCCTCGAAATACGGTAAGCTGCCTAAGTATTTCATATCTGTTCTCTCCTCAAGCCACTTTATCCCTGGTTCCAGGAACTTTTCCTCCCCCCTAAACTTATTTATTATAAAACCCCTTAATTTTTCCCTCAAAGAAACAGGCAGGGATAAATAAGATCCCAATGCTGATGTGAAAGCTCCACCCCTATCTATATCAAGAACTAAGATAATTGGAACGTTAAAATTAGCCGAGACTTTTAATGCTAAATCCTTATCTAAAAAGTTTGGCTCAATGCCACCAGCAGATTCTACTATAAATTCATTAGAAAAATTTTTCTCTATTTCTGTCCAAAAATAATTAAGTCGTGAATAGTAGTCTTGAGGTCTGAATATACCCTTCGATTCGCCAAAAAAGATGACCTCTAAAAGTCCGTTACCTGATGGTTTAAGTAATAACGGATTCATATATCTCTCAGGGGAAAAGCCAGCACCGATAGACTGATAAGCTTGGATAAAGGCTATCTCCCCATAATCTAATGTTGCATAACTATTCAGTGACATGTTTTGGGCTTTAAATGGTTTAACATGAAATAGTTTGCTTAAGCCTGCCACAATTGTGGATTTTCCTGAATCACTCATTGTGGAAGCTATTATAACTGCCATTATAACTAATTCCTATGAAAAGGATATTAAAGGCAATATTAGGGCAACTATCATTTTTCACAATAATACCTTCTCCGAATGCGTCATTAGAGGAGATAGCCCAATTCTCCTTCATCTCGCCACTTATTGTTGGTATAATTACAGGTATAATAGACTGGTTTGTCGTCTTGTTGGGTATAAGGCTTATTGGTAGCTTAGGTGCTCTGCTATTAATACCTACAGTTGAGATCATTAGGGGATTTCACCATTTGGATGGTCTCTTGGACGTGGGAGACGCACTAATGGTGAGAAAAGAGAGGAGATCGCAAGTTCTTCATGACTTACAGACTGGGTCAGGTGCAATTGGTCTATTTTTGGTCTATTTTTCTATATTTCTTGTAGCTACACTTAACTTGAGTGCAAGCTACCTATGGTTCTTTCTCCCATCTGAGGTTCTAGCTAGGGCAAGCGCAATATCCCTTCTCGGTTTAATGAACCCAATTCCCGGTAGCTATCTGGGAAAAGTGTTTCATGATAAAATGAGGGATAAACTATTCTCTGTTAAATTCCTCCTCGTACAGATATTTGCAATACTCTTCTCATCACCTGCACTTATCTTGGCTTACATTATCTTACTTCTTGTGTTCTACTTAATAGCTAAGTTAGTTTTTGAGGGTATGTCAGGCGATATAGTAGGAGCTATTATAACTTTATCTTTTCCAATTTACTTACTAGTTGCTGAGAAGACTTGTTACCATTACTTTATCTTTCAATACTCTTTGACCTTACCTTAGGGGAACCTCCAGTTATAATACATCCTGTAGTATGGGTAGGGAAAATATCATCTAGATTAATAAAACCTTTCTCCAACAGGTTTTATGGAATATTCCTTTGGGTAGTGTCTGTCGTTCCGATTCTGCTCATCCTCTGTATGCCCTTATATTTTCCTTGGTATGTAGAACTACCACTACTGGTCATTTTTCTGAAAACCACCTTTTCCATAAGGCTACTCTATTCATTGGTCAAGAAAAGCATACCCGTTACCACTTACAGTAGGTCATACTCACAACAGTTAGTCAGGAGAAATGTTTATGAGTTAAGTGAGGGTCACGTTAGATCTGCCGTAATTGAGTCATTATTTGAAAGTACTGTCGATGGAATAATATCCCCAATGTTTTGGTTTCTCGTTTTGGGCTATCCAGGTGCATTACTACAACGGCTAGCGAATACCATGGATAGCATGGTCGGATATAAAACACCTGAGTACAGGGAACAGGGATGGTTCTCCGCTAAATTAGATACTATTTTAAACTACATCCCAGCCAGAATAACTGCCTTGTTGATGTTATTTTCAGCATATCTCCTAGGGTTAAGACCAAAAAGCACTCTAAGGATACTGAAAGAGAGCGGAATAGAAAGCCCTAATGCCAAGTATCCCATCTCATTTGCTTCGTCAATACTAAACGTCCGGTTAGAAAAAATTGGATTTTATAGCGTGGGTTTAAATGGATGGAATTTACCAGAAGATAACCACGTGAAAATTGCCCTAAATGTATTTAAAGTGACTCTAATTCTCTTTCTTGTTATTTTTTCAATCTTGTATTATTACCTTTATGGCTTGTCCCTCTTCAGCTACCCTTACGGCTTCATTGAATTGGTCAATAGTAAATTTATGGGTTACTAGTATGGAGACGTCTATTTTTCTTTCAGATATTATTTTCAACGCATCTATAGTATCCTCTTCAATTGCGGCATTACTTGAGATTATTGAGATTTCGTTGTTTAAGAGATCACTTATATCGTAGTTAAGAACAGTACCCTTAAATGGAACTCCAAACAGGAGAACTTGACCTCCTTTTCTTACAGAGAGAAGACCTGATAAGATTGCTGAAGGTGCACCTGAAGCTATAATAGCTATATCCACTCCTCTACCGTCTGTTAGCTTCTTAACCTCATTTATAGCGTCTATTTTTTTAGAATTAAATGAGTAGTCAGCACCTACTTTATAGGCATACTCAACCCTAAAATCTGCTATGTCAGTTACTATGGTTTTAGAGGCTCCATTTGCCTTACTTAGCATAACATGGAGCAATCCCATAGGTCCTGCTCCTACTACTAACACATTATCTCCTCTGTTTAACTTGACCCTCCTTTGTGCTCTTACAACAGTTGCCAAAGGTTCAATGAAGGCTCCTTCCTCAAAGCTAACGTGATCAGGAAGAACTAGTACACCTCCCCTTTTCACATTCCAGGCTGGGACTCTAAAGTATTCTGCAAAACCTCCGGGCTCAATATTAGTCCTTCTGTAGTAAGGACACATGGTTGCACTTTCATGAGTGCAATAATAACACTCATAACAAGGAACGTGATGATGTGCGAACACTCTCTGACCGGGTTTTAGACTATCTACACTTGACTCCTCAATGATCCCTGAAGGCTCATGACCTATAATTGGCTGAGACGCTGTATATTGTCCGTGAAGTTTTTCAATATCAGTACCACATAGTCCACAGGCTTTCATCTTTATTATAATATCTCCTTCTTCCCTGATTGATGGTTTGTTTACTTCCTTTATTGACGCTCTACCATTTTCAATAATTACGGCTTTCACGGTAGAAAGTTAGATCAAATATATATCAATTTTTCCACTCAAGGATAGTCATCTTTATACATTATGTTTATCTTGTCCCCCACTTTTTCAACAATATCTGACAAAAGTTTTTTCATACCTTCCTTCAGCTCAAAGACCTGTGGGTCATTTCCACTTTTACCGGTCTCTATGAGGAAAATATGTGAATCTTTAACCATATACACTTTCTTTATCTGTTTAGATTCTAGCTTATCATGACTTATGTTACCCTGTGTAATTAAAATGTCATTACCGACTATTACGCCGTCTTCAGTCTTTTGATACGGCATATTGTATGTCTTAGCTATGCCGATTACTAGATCAATATATGTTCCTTTTCTACCTATTAATCGATCTAACCATGTACTTCTAGATATTGCATCCATACCATCAAAGTAAGCATTTACAAACAATAAGTAAGACGACAATCCTAAGGTTAAATTATAGGAAGAGAGCTGATAGAATATTCCGTTTTCTGTAGGTACAACAAGGTAATTGTTAACAAGGAAGTATCTACTTACCCAGATATAAGTAACAACTAACATCGAAATGGACAAAACTGAAAAAGCAAAAGATGTGTAGAGTGAATATCTGGACTTCCAAAACAGGGGAACTATACCAGACAAGGCTACAAATAGAATTGTTGTAACCATTGAGGGTATTATTATAGTATAATTAACGTTGTAAAAACTAACACTCATTAGAAATCCCAAAATTTTAATGCTATAAGTGTAAGTTGACAAGCCCATTGCAGGTATGAGAAACAGTGATACTAGCGTGACCATGGCTATAATGAACGATATGATGGACTCTGTTCGCATTTGAGATACATGTATAAAATTACTAAATAAAAATCTTATGTCTACCTTTATATCTAAAGGACACACATGAAGAACTAGAAGATGTACATGTTTATAACGTGTTACAACTTGATTTTTAAAAGATGTTTTAAGTAAGTTGTTTTTAGTGAAGATTTTAACGCAAGCATAAATATTCAAAGTTTTTATGACAAATTAGTCCAATAACATGGTTTCGAGTCCTAACGTTTATTATAAGATATTTATATTAGTCTTAGTAGTTGCTCTAGTGGCTTCTATATTTATAACATTTTATCAGCAAAAACTAGCAAGAGTGGTTACGTTTTCCAATTTACCTCCTTATATAAACGTTGTAAGTATAAACATGTATGGCAATGAGACTGTAATATCACTAATAGCAAATAACACCATCTCCACATATATTCCTCTTATGAATGGTTATCTGTATATCCCTGGAGTAGGTAATTATTCTGTATCCCCCGGAATTTTGGTTCCTCCTCATTCTGTTAGGGAATTTAATATAACATTGCCCATAACTTCAAGTCTATTTCAATATGTTGTCAATACAAGTAATGTACAAATCTCGGGGATTATTGGAGGAGAGTATAATCTTACAAGGTTTTACATCTCTTTCAGTGACCTAGTTAAGCCAGAGATTATATTAGTGGCTAGTCTTTATAATGTCTCGTTTAACGGAACTTATGGTACATTTTTCTTAAAGATTATAACGCCTTTGAACAGTACCCTAGAGTATGTTGAGAACGCTTACATAAATGATGATACTAATAATGAAGTCGTAGCCGCCATGTCTGTTCCGTTAAACAATAGTATTAAGTACGTTAACATCTCGCTTATACAGGGTACAAATTATGTGAAAATACCCATAAAATTAAGTTACAATCCTTTCCACATTTCATCTCTAGAAAGTGGAAATATATACACAGCTGGTATAGTCATTTTACTGAAATATAAACTATCAAACGGAGATCAGATTCTGAAAGAGTTTAATCTAACTACGGAAATAAATTATCAAAACTAAATTATCTTCATCTAATTCCATTTGTTATTATGTTGTTCCATGTCTTATGTTAATGAGGAACTTTATAGTCTGAAATTTACGTAAACAGTTTTAATACTAACATTATGGATAAGTGTAATTCATCTTTTTTACAAACCCAGATATTTGGGATTAATTTACGCGAAGTATTAATTACCATTCAGTTGTTTCATGCACGTTTCAACTATTAACTTTGAGAGACGAAAGTTAAAAAAGACTCTACCTAATTTAGTTCCTTTAAAATAAGAGGTAAAAAGCTTTTAAACGCATTTTTAAAAATAAGCAGTAAAGTGAATGACTATGAATAAGAAGAGACTTCTTCTGCTGTCGGTATTTCTGGTATCTGTTTTTGTTCCAGTGCTAGTTGCAGACGTAATTTACTACTACCAAGGGCAAATAACTGTAAATACTACAACTCCACCAATGTATTTTGCGACACAACCAGGAGGTAACAATAAGATTGGAAACAACTCTAATGTTCCGAATTATATTAGTGCTCAACCCTCCACAGGCGGAAGCGGATTTACTGCTAATATAAATATCACGAACGCAACATACAATTACTACTTCAACTTTATGGGATTAGTGGTTAGCCAGACAGGCTATATATATCTAGCGAAAGTATTATATTCATATCAAGGATCTAATAATCCTATTCAGAACGCTACACTATATATAATGAACCAACAAGGGCAGATTATCTACAAATATAAATTAGTTATAAATGGTCAATCAAACAGTACCCTACCCAGTACTCCGTTACAAATTAGTGCTGGAAGTTACATGGTGAGCCTACTAATATCTCCAGTCCAAGGTACATTACCTAAGAATCCCTCTAATGGCATAGCTACTATAACAGTCAACTTCGGATTTTCACCAATGACAGCTGCTCCACCACCTGTACCTCTACCCTCACCATAAAAAGGGCAGGTGGCAGGGGTTTTGAATAAGATAAAAAAGTTTTTTTGGTTTTTGTCTCTTATATTTGTGTTCTCTCTTGTTATGACTACCTTATCTGATTACGTGCTTTTTTATACGTCTACGAATGCAATATCATACCGTAATTCGCCGATAGTGATTGTGGGCTTAAGTCAAAGCCAATTCGCCTATTCTAAGTCTTCTCAAGGTAAAGTCTCATTATATCTCGATATAACTAACTCCACTCAAGCTTATTTTCTGAATGTCCTTAAAATATTGGTCAATTCCAATGGATACTTTTACATATCTAATGTGACAATTTCTTCTCAAAATATGGTATACAAGGTAAACATGGTATTCAAAAACTCAACTAAAACCTTTACATATACTATTTATCCTCTCTCCCAGTCCCAGTTTCCATTAAAGGTTTATCAGAACCAGGTTTACAACGTTAGTTTCATAGTTTACTTAACCGGCTCCTACCAGACATCCAGCTTTTCCCTTACCATGTATTACTCTTATGGAACTGATAGTCTAGTTAGGGGTGTACCTCCTTGAGGCGTTACTTCTTGTTGCCTCTATTATTTGTAGTTCTCGTTATAGCGTCAGCATCTGTGTATTACTTCTTTCAGGCTCAGCTAATTTTTGTACCTTTTGTTCTGGTGTCTCTGAAAAATTTGGTAAACTCATGTTTACCAGATTATTTTTCTTTAATCACACCAACAGTTAACAACGGAGTTTACAGCGAAAGTGTGCCAGCGATTACGGTTCAGGCTACACAAAATAGTTATAACCTGTTGAATACTTCCATTCTTAATTTCAGTCTTTCCACAAAATCCTATGTTGGTGGTTACTCGAATTTGCAGGGAGCTTCTCTAAGCTTAAGAAACTTCACGTCGTCCTATGTTTTACCAGTAAACGCTTCTTCAGGAAACTATTTATTGTTGGAGTCTACAAACGGGTTAACAAGTTTTCCACTCACACATAATATTTACATTAATTTTACGACATCAACAAATTCAATATACAACTATCAACTGTCTGTTACCTTAACAAAGATGCCTTCAGCCAATATATTCAATTACCTAGATGGAGATAGGCAGATCGGATCATTAGACTATTTTGGACTTGGATCCATTATCATATTTTATTATAATAACATTCCCATAATAACGTCTGCGTCTGGTTGGTCACCAAATTATTATCAGCAGTCTTTAGAATTAGTTGTACCCACATCTTCAGGTATACCGACTAATGATCAAGGTCTAATATTCTTCAATTATACTACTCAGCCAAATAAAAATGTTACTGTATTTTTAATTGGTGGTTTTGGTGTAGGTTCAAATCCTCCTGCAGATGGATTTGAAATTTACTTTTTCATGAACCCTGTAAATATTAATAATGGGAGTCTTGGAAATGATTATTATGTATCAAATCCGTCAATAGGAACCAGCTATCTATACGCGCAAGGCTTACTTATATTTCCTTACTCTAAAGGAAATTATTTCATGGTACAATGGGATCCTTATTGGATCGAATCTGGGGCAAGTAGCACATCTGCGTTTAACTTATTTAACGTAACGCCAAATCCTCATAACGGGCATGTAAATGGTAAAAGTATTACAGCATATGGTCCACTTGGTAATAACGGTTTTGGAATTCAACAGACTTCCAATTACTTTTACGTATGTATGAAAGCTACTTATAATCCATCTACTGGATGGTTATACACTCAAGTTACTGATTTAAATAGTGGTAAGACTGCTACTCTATCGTATAACGTAGGTCTTAAATATCCTGCTGGACAATACACTTTTGCTATAGGTGGAAATACAGGAGGTTTATATGCCAATTGGGGCATAGTCTACGCAACAATATACTCTTCGTGATGACATCACCAGTAGGCGATTGATGAGCACACCCGGCCTTTCTGAAAACGTGAATGTTAATCCCTCCTTGAGTTCTCTATTACGTCAGTAGTCGGACTCATCCTCACCTTTCAGTGAGGGTGAAAGTGCATCATCCTACCTATCTAATTTTTATAGTGTTCAGAAAAAATTTTCGGGATATAAAGTCTTAATGCGCTTTAGGAACACGTACTGAAGAGTTATCTAAGACACGAATAATTTTTATGTGTTCTCCTTCTCTAGTAATTATGAAATATAAAGTTCCCATTTTAGGTATCCATGGTGGAGCTGGCAATTGGGATAAGAGAAATCATGAAAGAGCTTTAGTCGAACTGGAGAAAGCTCTTGAAAGGGGCTATGACGAATTTAAGAGGGGATCAAGTCTCGAAGCTGTTGTGGAAGCTATAGCTTATATGGAGGACTGCGGAGTATTCGATGCAGGCGTAGGTAGTGTGAAAAATTCCAAAGGCGAGGTCGAGATGGATGCAGGGTTAATGCATGGTAACACATTAAGGGCAGGCGCTGTAGCATCTGTCAAAGTTAAAAACCCAATAAGGGAAGCTCTAAAAGTTCTCAAGAACGGAAGATATGTGTTATTGGTAGGTAACAGGGGAGAGGAATCCCTCGTCGCCATAGAAACTTCCATTGCATCTCCCTTAAGATCAGGCGACACTGTGGGTGCAGTAGCACTTGATAAAGAAGGTAATCTGGTTGCAGGAACTAGTACTGGCGGGATTTCGGGGAAATTACCCGGAAGGGTTGGAGATTCGCCTATACCCGGGGCAGGTTTTTATGCAACTGAGAGAGTTGCAGTTTCCTCCACTGGAATAGGAGAAATTATACTCAGGACATTACCTGCTAAAGAAGTTGACATTTTTGTATCATTAGGTATTTCTATCGAGGACTCCATCAGAAGCGTTATAAATAAGGTGACCTCGATTTTCGGTAAGGACAATATAGGAATGATTGGACTAGACAGTAAGGGTTTCGTTTCTGCTCATTATAATACTGTCGGTATGGCAAGAGGGGTAAAGGACAGTGAGGTAAAAAGAATTTACGTATTTGAGGGAGAGCTGTGATATACTGGAGGAGAGGAATAGCAGTAATTTACGCTACAGCTGATGACAGTGCACGAAAGCTCTGGAATATTATAAAGAAAGAGTATCCAAGTGTGCTTTTTAAATATGACGATAATTTGCTAGGCAAGGTTTGGAATTGTTATGACGCGTTAGTTTTTGTAATGGCATTAGGTGGAGCTGTAAGGACTGTATGTAAGTACGCTAAGAGTAAAGACGTAGATCCATCAGTTATCGTTGTTGATGATTCCCTGAAGTTTGTTATTCCTTTACTGGGCTCCCATTGGGGTTCAAACCAGCTTGCCTCTGAGATATCTAGAATGTTAAACGCCACGCCCGTAATAACCACAGCAAGTGAGATAAACCAGGTGACTAGTGTAGAAGAATTGGCAAATTTACTAGTATGCAAGGTTATTAATGTCAACGCGATAGTTAGGGTAACCTCAGCTTTGATTAGGGGAGAGAAGGTATGCGTTGAGGGCGTAGACTCTTTACCAGAAGTTAAGGGTAATTACGTATTAGGTAAAGATGGTGAATGTAAGTACTTCGTCAAGGTTATTAAAGACGTAAATGAGAACATGGGTGACGACAACATTGTGTATCTCAGACCATTGAAATTGTATGTGGGAATAGGCGCAAAGAAAGAAGCCTCTGTTGAGGAAATTAAGGACGGAATATATTTTGCTCTAGGTCAGTTGAAAGTAGGATTGGACAGAGTGTTGAAGGTAGCCTCGGTAAGGGAGGTGGTAGAGGAAGTCTCTAAAAGTCTAAATATTCCGTTTCAAAAGATCGACTGGGAGACTATAAACTCATTTAATGATGAGTGTTTAACCCCGCCCAGTGAGAAATTGGAGGAACTCGGAATAAAGGGCGTAGCTGAAATCAGTGCATTGATAGCAGGCGGTCCTTCTGCGAAGTTGATCTTAAGGAAAATAAGTTATAAGAGCAAAATAACAGTTGCAATAGCAGGTGTTTGAGACGCTCTACATAGTGGGTGTTGGTGCAGGAGATCCTGAATTAATAACACTTAAGGCTCTAAAAGTTATAGAGAAGTGTAAAGTAGTTGCTGGCTGGCAGAGCGTGGTCTCTAGATTTAATTTATCAGGAAAAGAGTTAGTGTATCTAAATTATAAAGACCAAGATAGGCAAATACCGGATTTGGTAAAACGAGCCAGAGAACAAGATGTTGCTATACTAGACCATGGTGACCCCTCAGTTTCTGATTTTCAGTTCATTGGAAGGATCAGGGAATCATGCAGACAGTTTGATGTAAAATATGAGGTTATACCTGGGATATCCTCTGTGTTGAAAGCTTTGGCTTTAGTTGAGAGGGACTTATCTCAGGTAGTCTTTATGACTTTTCATATCAGAGGGGAATTAGATTACACTCAAATAGATAAGAGTATAGCCTTGGGCAGGGATTTATTGATAATCCCAGAACCTTATTCATATGGAGTAAAGAAGATAGCAGAGAGATTAGTTGATTTGGGTCTAAATCCTGAAATGGTTGTGATGGAGAGGCTTAGTTTCACTGACGAAAAGGTTAATCATTTCATGGCAAAGGAAATATTGGATATGGACTTGAAATTCAGTGACATGAGTATAGTTTATGTAAAATTAAGTTAGTCAATGCAAGGGGTTACAAGTTTCAGGTTTATTGTATGTGTAAGATGGAGAGTGTGCCTTTTTGAACAAGTTATACGTGACTAAATAGAGGGAATTTTTACAAAATGAGGAAAAAGCCTCGCCATTTATGGCGGGGGAGGAAGTCAGAGTCTTAACGTAACTAATGTAATCTATGATGCTTTATAAATGGTTGCTTCCGATTTTAGTTTTATAGAGATTCGTGTCGGTGCCATAAGTTTATATGTTTGGATACCCTATCCATCATAATGCGAGAAAATACTGCAGTTTTAATTTTAACTCATGGTTCTAGAAGGAACACGTTTGTTGAAGATATGGGAGAGGTTACAACATACGTTGAAAGGAAACTGGGAATTCCAGTTTATCTAACACATAATGAATTCACTGAACCTAATTGGCGTACAAGATTAAATGAACTTTTATCACATGGTTATGATCATTTTATTTTTGCCTTAGCATTTCTCGGCAGGGGAAATCACGTAGCCCATGACATTATGGGCGAATTAAACGTTTCCGACTTTTACAGATGGAGTGAAACAGTATACAATGGAAAAAGGATTTATGCATATATAACCAAACCTTTAGCAGATTCTGAACTAGTTAAACTTGCAATTTTTTACAGGATAAAATCCGCATTTAAGGACGTCGAAGAAGGTCATTATATTGAAGACCCTGAGGAGATTGAGGAAAATACTATGAACATGATAAGAGAGAAATTGAGAGAAATTTTAAGCGTTTTTAATGATGAAGAGTTGGAGGTAATTGCAAGGGCTGTCTACGCATCTGGAAACTTTGAATTAGCTAAACATGTATACATATCTTATGACGCAATAGGGAGTGGTCTAGAAGCTTTGAGATCGGCTATACCAATACTAACTGATGTTAAAATGGTGAAGGCAGGTATTAGGTGGGAACAGGTCGAGAATTACCTTGATAACTCATCAGAATTAGCTAAAAAAATGGGTATAACCAGAACTGCAGCTGCAATGAGACTTGGGCTAAACTCATCAAAGATTGTTGTAATAGGCAATGCACCTACTGCTTTGCTAGAGGTGTTAAGGATTCATGAGGAAAGAAAGGTGGACATTCCGTTAGTTGTTGCGTCTCCTCCGGGATTTACTAATGCAAGCGAAGTAAAAGAACAACTGATAAAAAGTGGTATACCATGTATAGTAGTAAGGGGAAGTTATGGTGGAAGTAATATTGCAGTGGCAATAATTAATGAATTAATTAGGAGGGTCAGGATATGAAGGGCAAATTGTATATTGTAGGCGTAGGTCCTGGTTCACCAGAGATGAGAACGATTAGGGCAGTTCAAGCCATAAAGGAGAGTAATGTAATCGTTGCCTACACCACTTATGCCGATCTAGTGAAAGACCTAACTGACGGCAAGGAAGTCATAACTGCCAGAATGAAGGAGGAGATCTATAGGGCTAGAACAGCCTTGGAAAAAGCAATGGAAGGAAATGTTGTCTCTCTTATTTCAAGTGGTGATCCACAAGTTTACGGAATGGCTGGAATTACTTTGGAAATGATGTATAAGAATAAAATTCAGGTTGACTTTGAGGTAATCCCCGGTGTTACTGCAGGTTTAGCTGCAGCCTCTAGACTTGGTTCGCCACTATCAATGGATTTCGCCTCAATTAGTCTGAGTGATTTACTAGTTCCTGCAGAGGATATTCTATTCAGGGTGAGAAAAGCTGCAGAGGCAGATTTTGTAATAGTGCTGTATAACCCTATAAATAAGCCTCTTCTTGAAAGAGCCATGAAGATTATTTCAGAGTATAGGAAGCCTGAAACTCCTGTGGGAATAGTGAAGGGTGCTTATAGGGAGTCAGAAGAGGTATTTACAACAACGCTCTCGAACTGGAGAGAATACGAAGATAAAATTAACATGATTACTACAGTGGTTGTTGGGAATTCACATAGCTATTTGTGGGGAAATAGAATATTGACACCAAGAGGGTATGAGAGGAAATACAGCCTTGATGTCAACACTTAAGAGATTTGGAATAACTACTGGTGCAACTGCTGCTGCAGCATCAAAGGCTTCAGTTATCTTTTTGCTTAAAAACGAGACACCAAAAAGTGTTACCATTCCAACACCTATTGGTTTGAGACTAGAAATATCAGTGGGAAATTACAGTAGAAAAGAGAGTGAGTTTTGTGCATCTGCAAAGAAGTTTTCTGGGGACAATCCTGATATACTGGACGGTCTTGAAATTATCGCATGTTCAGGTAGGAGTAACTCTCAAACCATAACCATTACAGCAGAAGAAGGGGTGGGCACAATAACCAGACCTGGACTTAAAGGAGATGTGGGAGATAAGTCCATTAGCCCAATAGCTAAACAGATGATTATTGACGCTGTAAAAGAAGTGGTAACTTCAGGTGTTTACGTAAAATTGTATGTGCCTAAGGGGGAGGAGTTGGCAAGAAACACTATGAACCCTTTAGTTGGAGTTGAAGGAGGTATTTCAATACTTGGTACTACAGGAATTGAATATCCTGTAAGTGATGAGGATTATATCGAGCATATAAAGTCTGAAGCATGTGTAGTAAAAAGTACAGGTAATAAAACTTTAGTTCTTGCTCCAGGAAATACTAGTTTTAAGTTTGCTAGGGAGATTTACGGTGATAAAGTCATCAAAATAGGGGATAACGTAGGTTCATCGTTAAAAGTAGCTGAAGAGTTAGGGTTTTCTCACGCGATTCTTGTCAGTTTACCTGGAAAACTCGTTAAGGTAGCTGCAGGAATGCTAAACACTCACAGTAAATTTGGTGATGCGAGGTTAGAGACTTTGACTTTCTCGTCAGTAGTAGCAGGGATTTCCCTGGAAAAAATTCAAAAAATAGTGAAATCCCTTTCCATCTCAGAAGGGTTATCATATCTCACAGATGAAGAACGACAGAAGGTTATGAAAGTAGTATCAGATAGAGCGCTCGAGAAACTAAAAAGAGTGAGTAAATTAAAACTGGGTATTATAGTTATCTCTGAGGATGGTAAAATTATGGCTAAGAGTGGTGAAGTATGAGAGTCCCAGGTATTTCTGATGAGGAATTTATAAGAGAAGAGAAGATCCCTATGACTAAGGAGGAAATTAGAGTTTTAGCCCTTTCAAAGGCTAGGCTATTCTACGGAGCAAAATTCCTAGATGTGGGCAGTGGAACAGGTAGTGTTTCTGTAGAGGCAGGACTAATTGTTGGAGAGAAGGGTAAAGTGTATGCTGTTGAGAGGGATCCTCAGGCTGTAGAACTTACGCGGAAAAATGTTGAGAAATTCTCCCTTAAAAACGTGGAGATTATTGAGGGTGAAGCACCAGAGGTATTGAATAAAATAAATGATGAACTTGACTCTGCATTTATAGGTGGTACTGAAAGGTTAGAAGAGATCATACCTGTTGTCAGTGAAAAGATTAAAAGGGGAGGTATGATTGTCCTTGATGCCATTCTGATTGAAAGTGCAGTAAAGGCTTTACATACACTCAGCGAATTAGGCTATAAGGCTGAAGTGATTGAAGTAATAGTTGCAAAAGGAATGAAAACGAGCAAGGGATATGCTATGATTTCAAGAAACCCAATTTTCATAATATATGGTGAGAAAAAATGAGACAGTTATATGTTATAGGTTTAGGTCCTGGAGATCCAAATCTGATAACAGTAAGGGGTTCGGAAATTCTAAGTAAGGCTGAGGTCGTTTTTGTACCCTATTCGACTGGCACTAATAGGAGCTTAGCCTTGAGTATAGTGGAGAAGTACAGTAAGGCAGAGATAGTCACTTTGGGTTTTCCAATGAAAAAGGATGTCAACCCAAAGGATTTGGAAAGAATAGGAGAGGAAATTTGTAGTAAAT